>NZ_JAUTAY010000001.1:2230371-2548995 GCF_030818795.1 Microbacterium sp. SORGH_AS_0862
CCTCGAGGGTCACTTCTCGGTGGAGGGCTTCGTCGCCGCCGCGCGGGGCATGGCCTCCGCTTCGCACGGCGCACGCACGCCGACCTACACCTCGCTCGTCCCGGCGCAGGTGAGCCAGCTGATCGCCGCGGCCGACGCACCCGAGGTGCGCGATGCGCTCGGCTCGTTCGAGGCGATCCTCGTCGGCGGACAGGCGCTTCCGGATGCCGTGCGCGAGCGGGCCGCGTCCCTCGGAGCGCGCATCGTGCGCACCTACGGGGCGAGTGAGACGAGCGGCGGATGCGTGTACGACGGCGTGCCGCTGGACGGTGTGCGCGTGCGGATCGCGGACGGCGAGGTGCAGCTGTCGGGACCGATGCTCGCCGAGGGATACCGCGACGATCCCGAGCGCACGGCCGCCGCCTTCGTCCGTGACGTCGCGGGGCAGCGCTGGTACCGCACGGGAGACGCCGGCTCGTTCGACGACGGTCGTCTGCGGGTCACCGGCCGTCTCGACAACGTGATCGTCTCCGGCGGGGTCAACGTGTCGCTCGACCGGGTCGAGCGCGTCGTGCGCGGACTCCCCGGGTTCGCGGACGCGGTCGTGGTGGGTGCGGCGCACGAGCGGTGGGGCGAGACGCCCGTCGTCGTCGTGCCGGGGGAAGCGGCCGCATCCCGCGCGCCTGGACGAGGTGCGCGCCGCGGTCGGCGCCGACCTCGGAGCGCCGGCGCGACCCGACCGCATCGAGGTGGTCGCGAGCGTCCCGCTGCTGTCCAGCGGCAAGCCGGACCGCCGCGCGCTTCGTGCGCTCATCGAGCGCTGATCCCGCCGCAATAGGATTACTGCTCGTGGCCAGTAAGACCAAGAAGAAGCGACCCGGCGTCTCGGGCAACCCCCAGAAGGCGCGCGCGCAGGTCGGTCCGCGCCCGGTGCGGCGCACAGGCGCGGGGGATTGGATCGAGGGTGCGCGGCTCCGCACGCTCCCGCTCGCCGTCTCCCCGGTGCTGCTGGGGACGGGGGCGGCGCTCGTGATCGACAACGCCCTGCACTGGCTGCTCGCGCTCGGATGTCTTGCCGTCGCCGTCCTCCTGCAGATCGGCGTGAACTTCGCCAACGACTACAGCGACGGCGTGCGCGGCACGGATGACTTCCGCGTCGGACCGGCTCGTCTGACGGGGAGCCGGCAAGGCGAAGCCGCGCACCGTGCTGATCGTCGCGCTGACCTTCTTCGCCCTGGCCGCGCTTGCGGGGCTCGCGCTCACCATCCGCACCCAGCAGTGGTGGTTCCTGGCCGTGGGAGCCGTCTGCATCATCGGTGCGTGGTTCTACACCGGCGGCAAGCGGCCCTACGGATACGCGGGGCTCGGCGAGGTCGTCGTCTTCGTGTTCTTCGGCCTCGTCGCGACCCTCGGCACGACCTGGGTGCAGGTGCAGGCGCTGCCGCAGGAGGCCTGGTTCGGCGCGGTCGCCGCGGGCCTGTTCGCCTGCGCCGTGCTGCTCGCCAACAACCTGCGCGACATCGAGCCCGACAAGAAGGCCGGCAAGAAGACGCTGAGCGTGCGAATCGGCAAGCGGGCGACGCAGGTGCTGTTCACCGTGATCGTGCTCGTGCCCTTCGCGATCTCGATCTTCCTGGCGCTGTTCTACCCGCCCGCGTGGCTCACGCTGCTCGTGCTGCTGCTGGTGCTTCCCGCGGTGCTGATCGTGTGGACGTATCGCGAGCCGAAGGAGCTGGTGGTCGCGCTGAGTCTCACCTCGCTCGGCTCGCTGGCCTACGCGGCGCTGGTCTTCTGGGCTCTCCACGGCTGAGCGGCGGACGACCATGGTCTTCGTCGCGGACACCGATCCGGCTCGCCTCGACCGCGCCTGGATCTGGCGGATGCTCTCGAGCGAGGTGTACTGGCATCGGTGGCGTTCGTCAATGACGCGTACCTTGCGGACGTGGTCGTCGATCCCGCCGCACGCGGCGCCGGCGCCGGCAAGCTCCTCGTGCGCACCATGATCGACGAAGGTCCCGGTGCCGAGTTCCGCTGGACGCTGTTCACCGGCGACGCGCACGGCCTGTATCGGCAGTTCGGTTTCGACACCCCCGACGAGACGGCGATGGTCCGCCCCGGAACGCGGCGGGTGCGCGAGGGCTGAGGGCTCAGTCCCCGGATGCGGCGTCTTCGGCCTCGGCGTCGTCGGCACCGAGCGGGCGGCGCGGCTCGCGGGGCTTGCCGAGATCGGCCGTCGCCTCCGCCAGGGGCCGGCGCAGGAAGAGGATGGACAGGCTCAGCCCGATCAGCGCGGCGAAGATGGCCGCGAGCCAGTACAGCTCCTGGAACACGGGCAAGAGCATGAGGATCGCGAACGGCACGAGGAACGCGAGAACGCGCAGCACTGAATAGACGATCGCGGGACGGGCCTTCACCCCCTCATCCTACGCGTCGGGTGCCTGCGCTCTCGGGGCCCGTGCAGGCCACGCGGCCTAGGATGGGGGAATGGTCCGGCTCCTGCTCATTCTGGCGCTGGTTGCCGTCGTCTTCTGGGTCTACACGGTCGTGGACTGCGCGGTGCAACCGGCCACGCGTCACCGCGGCGTCAGCAAGGGCACCTGGATGGTCATCGTGATCCTGCTGCCCGTCGTCGGCGGCATCCTGTGGTTCGTGACCGGGCGCGCGCGCAAGAACGCGGCACCGGTGCGGCGGGCACCCGACGACGATCCGGACTTCCTCCGCACGATCGGCTCGATCAGCGACCAGGACGAGCGCATCCGCCGTCTCGAGGAGGAGCTCGCCCAGCTCGACTCCGACGACCAGGCGCCCGGTGCGCCGGAGCGGCCCGCGCCGCATCGGCCCGACGAGGACGAGCCGCGCTGAGATGACGACGCCCGAAGACGCCGGTCGCGCGCCGGCGACGGATGCGGCTGCGGCCCTGCTCGCGCAGCTGATGGAACGCGGCGTCGAGCACATCGTGGTGAGCCCCGGTTCGCGGTCGCAGGCGCTCGCGCTGGTCGCCGCCGCCGCAGAGACATCGGGACGCGTGCGGGTGCACGTGCGCATCGACGAGCGGGTCGCGGGTTTCACCGCCCTCGGGATCGGACGAGAATCCGGTGTCCCCGCGGCTGTGGTGTGCACGTCCGGAACCGCCGTCGCGAACCTCATGCCTGCCGCGCTCGAGGCGCATCACGCGGGCGTCCCGCTGCTGCTGCTCACCGCCGACCGACCGCCGGAGCTGCGCGGCGTCGGGGCGAACCAGACCACACGGCAACCGGGGCTGTTCCATCCCGCCACCCGCCTCGACATCGACGCTCCGGTGCCCGACGCGATCGACGCGGACGGTTCGTCCGAGCAGAGCCGCATGTTCCGCCGGCTCGCCGATGACGCGTTCGACGCCGCTCTGGGCGCCGGCACGCGCCCCGCCGGTCCCGTGCACGTCAACCTGCCCGTCCGTGAGCCTCTGGCAGGCGCTCTTCCCGCCTGGTTCGCCGTCTCCGGCGCTGACGAGTCGGCTGGCTCGCAGGAGGAGGAGCCCGCATCCGGAGCGCTCTATCAGGGCGGCGGCGGAATCGGTGAGTCCGACGTCCCCGCGGAGCCCGGAGCCGCTCCGCTGCTGCTGGCGCAGGGGCCGCGTACGGTCGTGATCGCGGGAGCGGATGCGGGAGCCGACGCCGAGCGTGTCTCGCACGAGGGCGGCTGGCCGCTCATCGCCGAGATCGTCAGCGGGGCCCGGTTCGGCCGCCTGCTCGTGCACGGCTACCGGCAGGCGCTGTCGGACCCCGAGCTCGGGGGACGCGTCGAGCGTGTCGTCGTGTGGGGGCATCCGACGCTGAGCCGTGAGGTCACCGCTCTGCTGCGTCGCGACGATGTCGAGGTCGTCGCGATCCGCGGTCCCGGCGAGCCGCTGAACCTCAACGGTCGCACGACGGCCGTCGACGCGGTCGCCGTGGCGTCCGGCGACGCCGATCGTGCGTGGCTGGGGGAGTGGATGCGGGCGTCCCGTGCCGCATCTGTCGATCTTTCGCCGCCCGCGCCCGACGCGGACGGCCTGGCCTCCGCCGTGCCGCGCGAGCGGCTGTCGGCGGTCTCCGCGGAACTCGACGTGCTGCGCGCCCCGCTCGATCGAGCGGCGCTCGTCGATGCCGTGTGGCGCGCGAGCTGGCCCCACGACCGGCTGGTCTTCGGGTCCTCCCGCCTCGTCCGCGTCGCCGATCAGGTGCTGGGCGGCAAGAAGGTTCCGGTGCACGCGAACCGCGGGCTCGCCGGCATCGACGGCACGATCGCGACCGCGACGGGCGTGGCGATCGCGAGTCAGGACGAGGGGCGCCCCGGCGTGACCCGAGTGCTGCTGGGCGATCTCGCCCTGCTGCACGACGTCGGAGCCCTGCTGCTGCCGGCGGCCGAGGCGGAGCCGCGCATCCAGGTGATCGTGGGCAACGACGGCGGCGGCACGATCTTCGACGGGCTCGAAGTCGCGAGCGTCGCGGATGCGGCCGCGATCGACCGCGTGCAGTACACGCCGCAGTCGGTGCGACTGGAGCACCTGGCTCTCGCCTACGGGTGGGAGTACCGCCGGATCACGACGCGGGCGGCGCTCGACCAGGCGCTCACCTCCCCCGCCGGCGGCCGTCAGCTCATCGAGGTGCCGCTGGAGCGCTGAGCGCTCAGGCCAGAGCTTCGACGATCGGTCGGAACTTCACCCGCGTCTCGAGCAGCTCGGACTCGGGATCGCTCGCGGCGACGATCCCTGCGCCGGCATAGGCGGTGAGGGAGACGTCACCACCCGAGTCGGGCGTGTCGAACTGTGCGCACCGCAGCGCGATCGCCCATTCGCCGTCGCCGGCCTGGTCGATCCACCCCACCGGACCGGCGTAGCGACCGCGATCGAAGGGCTCGAGGCGGCGGATGACATCGAGCGCCGCCGGCGTGGGGGTGCCGGCGACGGCGGCCGTCGGGTGCAGCGCCGCGACGAGGTCGAGCGACGACGCCGTGTCGGAGAGCGCACCTTCGACGTCCGTCGCCAGGTGCCAGACGTTCGGCAGCTTGAGTGTGAACGGCTGCTCGCTCGAGCGCAGCGCTCGGGTGTGCGGGTCGAGCGCGGCCAGAACGCTGCGCACCGCGAACTGATGCTCGTCCTGATCCTTGGTGCTCGTGGCCAGGGCCAGGGCGGCCGCCGCATCCGTATCCGGATCCGTGCCGCGTGCCGTGGTGCCGGCCAGGACGCGGGCGGTGACGGTGCCCTGCTCGACGGTCACGAGGGTCTCGGGGCTGGCTCCGATCAGTCCGTCGACGGCGAAGGCCCACGTGTCGGGGTAGCCGGATGCGAGGGCGCGCACGAGGCGGCGCAGGTCGGAGCCGGCGGGCACGGTGCCGGCGAGGTCTCGCGCGAGGACGACCTTGCTGACCTCGCCCGCCGCGATCGCCGCGACGGCTTCGCGCACCGAGGCGATGTAGCCGGCGGGGTGCTGACGGCCGGGGCCGAGGGTCGCGGACCAGTGCGCACCGTAGGGCGTCGCCGCCGGAGCGAGGGCGGCATCGTCACTCCATCGGATGCGGGTGAGCCAAGAGCGCCCGTCGCGGCGTCCGATGACGACGGGAGGAACGAGCAGGGCGCCGGGCCGTGCAGAGCGGCGGTCGAAGGGCAGGGCGCCGAAGGCGACGAGGCCCGTGCCGGGGATCTCGAGCGGGTCGTCCACGACGGCGGCGTCGGCGAGCTCGCGCCAGCGGTCGGCGCGCGCGTCGGCATCGGAGGCGAAGGGGAGGGCGAGCGGCTCGCCGAGACCCACCATGCCCTCACCCCGGCGCTGCCACACGAGGGGGCGAGCGGGGTCGGTGAAGGCGAGCAGATCGTCGATCGGGTCGATCTCGCGGGTCTCGACGAGCAGCCGAGGACGCGAGGCACGAATCACCCTCCCAGCCTAGACTCGCCCCGCTCGAGGAAGGCCCAGCGAGAGGGGTGCGCACGCACGCCGTAGGCTGGTGATGTGAGCGAGAGCCCTGACCAGCACCGCGCCGACCTCGGCAAGGATCCGGGCCGTGTCAGCGGCATGTTTGACGAGGTCGCCGCCGGCTACGACCGCACCAACACGGTGCTCAGCCTCGGCAACGACCGACTCTGGCGCGTCGCGGCGACGCGCGCGATCGCGCCGCGCGCCGGGCAGCGCATCCTCGACCTCGCCGCCGGCACCGGCGCGAGCGCCGTGACGCTGGCCCGAAGCGGAGCGGAGGTGGTCGCCGCCGACTTCTCGCCGGGCATGATCGCCGAGGGCGTCAGGCGCCACGGGCACATCATGAACCTCACCTTCCAGGAGGCGGATGCCACCGCCCTCCCGTTCGAGGACGCGTCGTTCGACACCGTCACGATCTCGTTCGGCCTGCGCAACGTCAACGACCCCCACGCGGCGCTCGCCGAGATGCGCCGCGTGACCAAGCCCGGCGGCCGAATCGTCGTCTGCGAGTTCTCGCATCCGCCGCACCCGCTGTTCGCCGACCTCTACCGCTTCTACAACGACCGCGTCCTGCCCGTCGTGGCCCGCGGCCTCAGCTCGAACGCGGACGCCTACGACTACCTCAACGAGTCGATCAAGGACTGGCCCGACCAGCGCACGCTCAGCGGCTGGATCCGGGATGCGGGCTGGGTCGACGTCGCGCACCGCGACCTCACGTTCGGCATCGTGGCGCTGCATCGCGCGCGTGCGCCGTTCGTCGATCCCGCAGCGAACTGACGGTTCACAGCGGGTCGAGCCTCTCCGGCCCGCGGGTAGGCTAGAGGAGTGACACGGAGCCCCTCTGCGCCTGGCGCGCACCTCGCGAGCAGACTCGGCCTCGCCGACCGTGTCTTCGCCGGTCCCGTCTCCCGCCGACTGCAGAAGACCGTCGAAGACGGCCTGGCCAAGGTCGAGGCCCATCTCGCCGACGAGTTGCACGTGGCCGATGCGCTCGCCGACGCCACCAGCCGTTACCTCTACGAGGCCGGCGGCAAGCGCGTGCGTCCGATGCTGACGGTGCTCACCGCGCAGCTGGGCGACGGCGTCAACGAGCAGGTGATCGACGCCGCATCCGCTCTCGAGCTGACCCACCTCGGATCGCTCTACCACGACGACGTCATGGACGGTGCGGACGTGCGCCGGGGCGTGCCCGCCGCGCACTCCGTCTGGGGCAACAGCGTCGCCATCCTCACCGGTGACCTGCTGTTCTCCCGCGCGAGCCAGATCATGTCGCGTCTGGGCGATAAGGCCATGAAGCTGCAGGCCGACACCTTCGAGCGGCTCGTGCTCGGCCAGATGCACGAGACCGTCGGTTTGCAGGCGGGCGATGACCCCGTCGACTTCTACCTGCAGGTCCTGAGCGACAAGACCGGCTCGCTCATCGCGGCCTCCGCGCAGGCCGGTGTCCTCTTCTCGCACGCCCCCCTGGCGTACGAACAGCCCCTGCTGACCTTCGGAGAGAAGGTCGGTGTGGCCTTCCAGCTGCTCGACGACGTCATCGACCTCTCGGCGGATGCGGCAGAGACCGGCAAGGTGCCCGGCACCGACCTGCGCGCGGGCGTGCCCACCATGCCGTACCTGTTGCTCGGACGCCTCGACGATCCCGCATCCGTCGACCTGCTCGCGCGCATCGACGCGGGCGTCGCGCAGATCGCCGACGGGGCCGACCCGGCGCTGCTGGACGATCCGCTGGCCGAGCTGCGCGAACACGCCGCCACCGAGCAGACTCTGGCGCTCGCGCACGAATGGTCGGATGCGGCGGTCGCCGCCCTGGAGCCGCTCCCGCGCGGTGCGGTCCGCGAGGCGCTCACGCGCTTCGCCGACGCGGTCGCCGACCGCAGCAGCTGATCTCCGCGCCTGCGAACCAGAGCGCTCGAGGCGTCGCCACTGACGCCGCTGTATCCCTCGAAAGGACTCCCATGACCAAGCTCCGGCTGGCCATCGTCGGCGCAGGACCCGCGGGCATCTACGCGGCCGACATCCTGCTGAAGGCCGAGCGGGCGTTCGACGTCTCGATCGATCTGTTCGAGCACCTCCCCGCTCCCTACGGTCTCGTTCGCTACGGCGTCGCGCCCGACCACCCTCGCATCAAGGGCGTGATCACGGCCCTCCGCGACGTGCTCGACCGCGGTGACATCCGCCTGTTCGGCAACGTGCGCTTCGGCGAGGACATCACCCTCGACGACCTCAAGAAGCACTACAACGCGGTGATCTTCGCCACCGGGGCGATCCGCGACGCGGACCTCGACATCCCCGGCATCGACGCGGAGGGCTCCTACGGCGCCGCGGACTTCGTGAGCTGGTTCGACGGTCACCCCGACGTGCCGCGCACGTGGCCTCTGGACGCCTCCTCGGTCGCCGTCATCGGCAACGGCAACGTCGCGCTCGACATCACGCGCATGCTCGCCAAGCATGCCGTCGACCTGCTGCCGACCGAGATCCCCGACAACGTGCACGCGGGGCTCGAGGCCTCGACCATCACCGACGTCCACGTGTTCGGGCGCCGCGGCCCCGCCCAGGTGAAGTTCACGCCGCTCGAACTGCGCGAGCTCGGCGAGCTGCGCGACGTCGACATGGTCGTCTACGACGAGGACTTCGACTACGACGAGGCTTCGCTCGCCGCGATCGCGAGCAACAAGCAGGTCAAGGTCATCGACCGCGTGCTGCAGGAGTGGCGCACGCGTCCGGGTGCGAACGGCGCCGGCGGTGAGGCGTCTCGGCGCCTGCACCTGCACTTCTGGGCCAAGCCCGTCGAGGTCAAGAAGGATGCGGCGGGCCGCGTCGCGGCGCTGGTCTACGAGCGCACGCGTCCCGACGGCGAGGGCGGTGTCGCCGGCACGGGCGAGCTGCGCGAGGTCCCGATCCAGCAGCTGTATCGCGCGGTCGGCTACTTCGGCTCGCCGCTTCCCGGCGTCCCGTTCGACGAGCGCCACGGAGTCATCCCGAACCTCGAGGGCCAGGTGCTGCACCCCGACTCGAACGAGGTCGTCCCCGGCGTCTATGCGACCGGCTGGATCAAGCGCGGACCCGTGGGGCTGATCGGTCACACCAAGTCCGACGCGATGGAGACCGTGCGCCACCTCATCAACGGCCAGGCCTCGTGGTGGCAGCCCGAGGATGCCTCCCCCGAGGCGGTCCCGGCCCTGCTCGCCGAGCGCGGTGTGCGCTGGACCGACCTCGAGGGGTGGCACCGCCTCGATGAGCACGAGATCGCCCTCGGGGCGCCCGCGGAGCGTGCGCGCATCAAGGTCGTGCCCCGCGACGAGATGGTGGCGATCTCGCGCGGCGAGTGAGCTCGCGACCGATCGGGCGCTTCCCGGACGTGCATCGCTAGGCTGGCGACATGAGCGCCTGGGTCCCCGACATCCTCGGGCCCGGGTTCGCGCAGCTGACCCTGCCACTGGATCTTCCTGCGGACGACGGTCCGCTGGTGGCGACCCTCGTGCGGCACCTGCCGCATCCGGTCGGACGGCTGGTCGCGCCCCTCCGCGACGTCGACGTGCTGTACGTCCACGGGTGGTCGGATTACTTCTTCCAGACCGAGCTCGCGCGTTTCTGGGCCCGGCTCGGTGCGCGCTTCTACGCCCTCGACCTCCACCGGTACGGTCGGAGCCTGCGTGAGGGACAGGTTCCGGGCTACGCCGACAGCCTCGACGAGTACGACGCCGACATCTCGGCGGCGCTCGCCGCGATGGGGCCGCGCGGCAACAGACGTCTCGTGCTCCTCGGGCATTCCACGGGCGGGTTGACGCTGTCGCTGTGGTCGGCACGCCACCCGGGGACCGCGTCCGCGGTCGTGCTCAACAGCCCGTGGCTGGAGTTCCAGATCGGGTCGTTCGGGCGCCAGGCCATCGCGCCCCTCATCCAGGCGCGGGCGCGCGTTCAGCCCCGCGGGTCGCAGCCCGTCGTTGACCTCGGGTTCTATACGCGGGCGCAGACCGAGCTGGGTGTGCTGCCGATCCCTGGCTACCGCGAGCAGTGGCGTCCGGCGCAGGGTTTCGCGACGCATCCCGGCTGGCTGCATGCCGTGCTGGAGGGGCATGCGCGCATCGCCGCGGGCGTGGATGTGGGGGCGCCCGCGTTCGTCCTGCTCTCCGCGCGTTCGTCGTCGCCGATCCGCTGGAGCGAGCAGATGACCTCGACCGACTCCGTGCTCGTTGTCGACGACATCGCGCGAGCCGCGCTCAAGCTCGGTCCGCTCGTGACGGTCGCGCGCATCCAGGGGGCGGTGCACGACGTGTTCCTCTCGGCGCCTGAGCCGCGGCGCGTCGCGTACGCGGAGCTCGAGCAGTGGGCGCGCGCACGCTTCCACTGATGTTTGGGAGCCCGAAAAGCTGACAATCGTGTCGTGGAGTTGAGTTCGGTTTTCCGAAATCGGCAGGCTGGATGACGCGGGCGATCGCCCGCATCTCCCCGCCATCACATCAGGAGCGTCATGTCGTTCTGGGCATTGCCTCTGCTCGCCGTCGGCGTCTCCGCCGACGCCTTCGCGGTCGCCCTCGGCAAGGGGCTGCAGCTACGCTCGCAGATCGTCCGCAACGCCCTCGTGCTCGCGCTCGCCTTCGGTCTCGCGCAGGCGCTCATGCCGCTGCTCGGGTACCTGCTCGGCAGCGCGTTCGCCGCGTTCATCGAGCCGTTCGACCACTGGGTCGCCTTCGCGCTGCTCGCCGCCGTCGGCGTCAAGATGCTGTGGGAGGCGCTGACGCCCGACAAGGACGGCGCGGAGGCCGGAAGTGCCCGGCTCTCGACGCGGGAGACGATCGTGCTCGCCGTCGCGACCTCCATCGACGCGCTCGCCGTGGGCTTGAGCTTCGCGTTCCTCAACTTCCCGGTGTGGATCGCGGTCATCGCGATCGGCCTGGTGACCTTCGTGCTGTCGTTCGCCGCGGTGCTCATCGGGCATCGCATCGGCACCCGCTTCCGTCGTCCGGCCGAGATCGTGGGCGGCCTGGTGCTCATCGGCATCGGCACGCAGATCCTGATCTCGCACCTCACCGCCTGACGGCACCGCCGTCGCGGCACGAGAAAGCCCCTCCCGCGAAGGGGAGGGGCTACACGACACGACATCGCGCTTCACGCGACGACGATGACCCGAACATCCCCGGCGCGCGGTGTTGCTTCGCCCCAGGCTTTCACCCCGCAGCGGGTGTCGGTGGAATGTGAAACGACTCTCATGACGTTCTCACGCGGGGCGTGCGGAGTCACCTAGCCGGCTTCCTCCATGCCCGCCCTACGGCAGGCTCCGAGCGCCTTGCGGGCGCGGGCCACGCGCTGACGCGCAGCGGCGGCGGTCAGGCCCAGCTGCTCGGCGATCTGAGTGCTGGACAGGCCGTCGACGACACTCAGCAGAAGGGGCCGGCGAAGTTCGTCCGGGAGGTCGTTGATGGCGGCCAGCGCGCCGGCGAGCAGGAGCCGCGTCTCGACGTCGAGGGCGGTGTCGGCGTCGTCGCTACGGTCGTCGGCAATCGGCACGACGGGATGCCGGCGCCGCTGTCGGGCGAGGTCGTAGGCGGCGTTCCGGGCGATCGCGTCGAGCCACGAGCACATCTGCCCCGGCTCGGGCGAGTGGATGTGCTCCACTGCGCGCCAGGCGCGCATGACCGCATCCTGCGCGACATCGTCTGCATCGGACGGATCGACGCCCAGCGAGATCGATCGCCGACGCAGTCGCTGCGGGTCGGAGCGGATCATCGCCTCGAGGGCGGCGTGCGTGCGGGACGAGGCGGGGGATGCTGGCGACATGAGGGAGTTCATCCGTTCGGGAGGACGTCGCAGAATCCTACCGACGCCGCCGGCGAGCGGGGACGGCGACCCATCGCCACCGCCCCCGCCGGCGCGCGCTCAGACGGTGCCGAAGGGGTTGTCGATCGCGTACCGCCAGCCGTGCTCCTCGTCGTAGACGGCGACGTCGGCCGTGCTGCCGCCGAGCGACACCTGGCTGCCGTCGGCGGCGGTTCCCTCGAGCTTCCAGTCGGCGATCGCAAGGCCGATGGAGCCGTTGACGAACACGTTGCGCACGGCCATCGAGATCGGCAGGCCGATCGCGAGGAACTGCTCCAGCGCGCCCGCGACCGCCTCGTCGCCCGTGACCGGCTGACCCGGGGCGGGCACGAAGACGGCGCCGGGGGCGTTGAGAGCGGTGAGGGCGGCGAGGTCGCGCGCGTTGAAGCGGCGGGCGAACTCGGCGGGCAGCTGGTCGAGCGAGGTGACGGGGGAGGTCATGGTCTTCCTTTCGATGCGACCGCGAGGTGCGGTCACCGAGGAAGACGTCGCAGCCGCCGACCTGTGACGAGAAAGTCCTTCAGACCTGGCTTACCGGTAGTTCGTGAACTG
Source organism: Microbacterium sp. SORGH_AS_0862 (assembly GCF_030818795.1). NCBI lineage: Bacteria > Bacillati > Actinomycetota > Actinomycetes > Micrococcales > Microbacteriaceae > Microbacterium > Microbacterium sp. SORGH_AS_0862. The sequence continues at coordinate 2,242,653 of NZ_JAUTAY010000001.1, forward strand.
CAGGTCGACGTCGAGGTCGGCGGCCTTGAGCAGTCGCTGGACTTCCTGCAGGTCGTCGCGGGACTTCGACTGCACGCGCAGTTCGTCGCCCTGGATCTGGGACTTGACGCTCTTGGGGCCCTCGTCGCGGATGATCTTGCCGATCTTCTTCGCGATCTCCTGCGAGATGCCTTCCTTCAGCGTCGAGACGATCCGGTACTCCTTGCCGCTCGCAGTGGGCTCGCCCGACTCCAGGCTCTTGAGCGAGATGCCGCGCTTGATGAGCTTGGTCTGGAAGACGTCGAGCACCGCGTTCGCGCGGTCTTCGCTGTTGGCCTTGATGAGGATCGACTCGCCGCTCCACTCGATGGAGGCGTCCGTGCCCTTGAAGTCGTAACGCTGCTCCACTTCCTTGCGGGCCTGGTTCAGGGCGTTGTCGGCCTCCTGCCGATCGATCTTGGAAACGATGTCGAACGAGGAATCTGCCATGCCGCGATTCTTCCATGGGCGGATGCGGCCCGCATCCGGCGTCCGTGTCGATTCGTAGACTTGTGTCATGCGGGCTCTGACCGAGGAACAGGTGCGCGAGTCGTTCGTGAACGCCGCGCCGGAGGAAGTGCGGGTGGCCGCCATGCCGCACGACTTCCTGCTCACCGACTGGGACCACCTCGACTTCCTGGCGTGGCGCGACCCGCGCTCGCGTGGCCGGGGTTACCTGGTTACCGAGTCCGAGGGGCGGCCGGCGGGCGTGGTGCTCCGCGCCGCGGAGGGCAACGGCCGTGCGCGATCGGCGATGTGCAACCTGTGCCACACGATGCAGCCCGGCGATCAGGTCGCGCTGTTCACCGCGCGCCGGGCGGGCGAGGCGGGGGAGAGCGGTGACAGTGTGGGAACGTACATGTGCGCCGATCTGTCGTGCCACGAGACCGTGCGGTTGGCGGCCCCCCTCGCGCCGAGCGAGATCCGGGCGAGCGTCGACCGCCGCATCGACGGCACACGCGCACGGGCTGAAGCGTTCGTCGGGCGCGTGAAGGGGGAGCAGGCATGACCGCAGCAGGACGGGTGGCCGTCATCGGAGACGCGCTGATCGACGAATTGCGCGACGACACCGGAGTGCGCGAGTTCGTCGGGGGAGCGGCCCTGAACGTGGCCGTAGGGTTGGCTCGTCTGGGGCTTCCCACCACACTCATCGCGATGGTCGGCGACGACGAGCCCGGCGACCGCATCCGCGCTTATCTCGATGACTTCGGCGTCGAGCTGGTAGCGAACCCGTCGCCGCACGGCTCGTCGCGCGCGGTCAGCACCCGCAACGCCGGCGGGGAACCGGTCTACGTGTTCAACGAGGCGGCCTGCAACCGCCGCATCCACTTCGGCGACGAGGAGCGTCGTGTGATTTCGGATGCGGCGATCACGGTCGTCAGCTGCTTCCCATTCGACGACGCCGCGCAGGCCGCCGAGCTCGCGGATGCGGTTCGCGCCGCGGACGGGCTGCTCGCGGTCGACCCGAACCCACGCGAGGGGATGATGCACGACCGGGCTGCATTCGTCGAGGGCTTCGAGGCGCTCGCCGCGCTCGCCGACCTCGTGAAGATCGGCGACGACGATGCGGAACTCCTGTACGCGGCATCGCTGGACACCGTGCGTGACCGGATGCGGGAGATCGGTGCCGTGGCCGTCCTGACCACGCGCGGCGCGCAGGGTGCGGGCGTCGTCACGGATGTGGTCGCGATCGAACGTCCGATCGCCTTCGTCCCCGGCGTCATCATCGACACGATGGGTGCGGGCGACGCGGTGCTGTCGTCGGCGGTCGCATCGCTGCTGTCCGAGCATCCGAGCGACGAGGCGGCGTGGGCGACACTGGTGGACACGGCGATGGAGGTCGCGGCCGCGACCTGCCGTTTCGAAGGTGCGCTGCTGCGCTTGCCCTCCGCGTTGTCGGGGCTCGATCAGGGCTCCTGAGCCGCCGCGCGCGGGCCCGTCGCTGATTTCTGAGTATGTCGGCGAGGGGGTAGTATCGGAGATCGCGCCTCTGGTCGACTGTACAAGCTGGGCAGGTGCGCACTTGGCGAGTTACCCAAGCGGCCAAAGGGATCTGACTGTAAATCAGCCGGCGTAGCCTTCGGGGGTTCGAATCCCTCACTCGCCACCACCAAAGCCGAAAGCCCCCGCACGGGGGCTTTCGGCTTTTCTGTGCTGTGCCCGTGTGCGAGGCGTGCTTCCCTGTCACAGATCGACGTGTTGAGCGCGATCTGTGACAGGGGAGCACAGTCTCTCCGCCTCTCCGTGCGTCGACGGTGGGTTCAGGCCGCCGCCCACAACCCTCCTCGGTGGATCGGCGCGGCGTGCCAGGATGAGAGGGCGGGCGAGGGGCGCCCGCGAAGGGAGCCGTGATGTCCGCGCCGCAACCGCCCGTCGCACCGTCCGCCGCGCCGACCACGGAGTCGTCGAGCCCGAACCGTCTCGTGCGGGCCGGCATCTGGGTCGCCATCGGCGCCCTGATCGCCGCGGCGCTCGTCAGCGTCGTCTGGGTGCTCATCGGTTCTCAGAACGGCATCGTTGGACGCGCGTTCCTCACGATCTTCCTGCTCGCCGCCTTCGCCGGCGTCTCGATCCTCGACGCGCATCTGGCCCCTCGGCGTCCCGGGTGGTTCGTGCTGACGAGCATGATCGCGTGGGTGCTGATCCTCATCGTCGGCGCCTTCCTCATCTGGATGCCGGAGCGTCCTTCCTTCGACGCATATCGGTACACCGACGGTCTCACCGGCTTCACCCGGTTCTTCTCGTTCCTGATGATCGTGCTGATCGTCCAGCTCGCCGTCCTCCACGTGCGTCTGTACACCAGGGCCATCATCCGCGTTCCCACCCTGTTCAACCGCATCGTCGGATACGTGACCGTCGGCCTCGTCGCAGCCCTCGTCGTGCTGCTCGTGCTGCCGCTGACGATCCAGGAGTGGGTGGACTTCTACGACGTCTACTGGCGCGTCGTCGTGGCCGTGACGATCCTGGCGGCCGTCGGCACTGCGCTGGTCCCGTTGGTCAACCTGCTGTTCGGCCCCAAGACGCCCCGCGCCGAGGCGGCGCCTCCGACCTGGCCGGTCGCTGCCCCGCAGGCGTGGCCGACATACGTCGACCGCGTCACCCCGCTGCCGGCACTGCCCGACGGCTCGCCCGACTGGCAGGCCTACTACACGGGATACCCGACGGGCTGGCACCCGGCGCCGCCGGCGGTCTCGCCCACGGCGGAGGCGGCGTACGGCGCCCGGCCGCCCGCATCCGCCGCGCCGGTCACGCCGTCGGAGCCTCCTGCGGCCCCCGGGTACGAGGGCTTCCCGCCCCCGCCGCCGCTGCCCCCGCGCTGAGCCTTCGCGGTCCACGTACCGACGCAGCGGCCGAGTGTTTCCCCGTGTCAGCCGGGCAGCAGCGCGAGCGCGGCCATCGCCGCGTTGTGACCGCCCAGTCCGCTAACGGCCCCGCCGCGTGCCGCGCTCGACCCGCAGCGCAGGATGCGGGAGTGCGCCGTCTCGACGCCCCACGCCGCGGCGGGGGAGGCGGCATCCGCGTCGTCCTCACGCCACGGCCACGACAGCGGACCGTGGAAGATGTCGCCGCCGGTCATACCCAGCGAATCCTCGAGATCCGCCGTGGTGCGCGCCTCGATGCAGGGCGCTCCCGTCGGGGACTCCCAGATGCAGTCGGCGAGAGGCTCGGCGAGCACGGACTCGAGTGAGCGCTCTGCCGCCGCCAGCAGGGTGGCACGCATCGCGTCGGGGTCCGCGCCGTCGAGGAGTCGATGCGGTACCTGAAGGCCGAACAGGGTGAGCGTCTGCGCGCCCGCCTCACGCAGCTCCGACCCCAGGATCGAGGGGTCGGTGAGCGAGTGGCAGTAGATCTCGGCCGGCAGCGGATCGGGGATGCGGCCGGCGACCGCCTCCGTGTACGCGGTGTCGAGCTGGGTCATCGTCTCATTCACGTGGAACGTCCCCGCGAACGCCGCCTCCGGTGCGACGTAGCGATCGTGCAATCGAGGGAGACGGCGCAGGAGCATGTTGACCTTGATCTGCGCGCCCTCCGGTTCCGGCCGTTGCGGGGCGCCGGCTCCCGCCGCGGCGAGCAAGTGATCGAGCACGGTCGGCCCGACGGCGGAGAGCACGAGCCGACCGGTGACGACGCCCGCATCCTTCCCGCCGTAGCGCACCTCGCCGTCGGGACTCACGCTCGTGACCGCGGCTCCGGTGCGGATCTCGGCGCCCGCGGCCCGTGCGGCGCGCTCCAGCTCCGCGCTGACGTGTCCCATCCCGCCGACCGGGACGTCCCAGTCCCCGGTTCCGCCGCCGATCACGTGGTACAGGTAGCAGCGGTTCTGTCGCAGGGAGGGATCGTCGGCGTGCGAGAACGTGCCGATGAGTCCGTCGGTGAGCGCGATGCCACGGGCGAGATCGCTCTCCAGGCTGTCGCGCAGCAGCGTGCCCAGCGGCCGGGCCGTGATCGCGTCCCATAGCGCGTCGTCGCCGAGCGCCGCGCGCAGAGCGGATGCGGTGGGCAGCGGTTCGGTCATGGAGGGGAAGACCGTGCGCGCCAGCGGTGCGAGCCGCGCATTCAGCCTCCGGTAGCGATCCGACTCCGCGGCGCTGCCCGTCGCACGGCGGAAGCTCGCGTCCGTCGCCTGCGCGTCGCCGGTGTCGACGAGCACGCCGCGCGCCGGGTCGGCCGGGTCGGGTGTGTACGAGGAGAAGCGCCGGCGCCGCAGGGTCAGGCGCAGCCCGAGGTCGTCGACGATGCGGGTGGGCAGGAGGCTCACCAGGTAGGAGTATCGCGACAGTCGCGCAGAGACGCCGGCCCACGGCGACTCGGAGACGGCCGCGCCTCCGGTGTGGCCGAGCCGCTCCAGCACCACGACCGAACGCCCCGCGCGGGCGAGGTAGGCGGCGGCGACGAGGGCGTTGTGGCCCCCGCCGACGATCACGACGTCATGGGTCGGTGCGATGACGGTCATGCCGCCACGCTAACGGCGGACCCTCGCTCCGCGCGACGGTAGCGTGGGAGCATGCCTTCCGCTCTGGATTTGCAATCGCTCGCCATCGAGGTCGCGAGGGAGGCGGGCGCGCTCGCCGCCCGGCGCCGTCGCGAGGGCGTGCAGATCGCGGCGACGAAGTCCGCGCTGGCGGACATCGTGACCGACGCCGATCGCGAGGTCGAGCAGCTGGTGCGCGAGCGTCTCGCGACGGCGCGTCCCGACGATGGGTTTCTCGGGGAGGAGGGCGGCGCGGCCGCATCCGCCTCTGGGATCACGTGGGTCGTCGATCCGATCGACGGCACCGTCAACTACGCCTACGGCATCCCGGCGTACGCCGTGAGCATCGCGGCCGTGTCGGGGGAGCCCGACCCGCAGAACTGGGACGCGCTGGCTGGTGCCGTCTACAACCCCGCCGTCGATGAGCTCTTCACCGCGGCGCGGGGTGAAGGAGCGCGTCTCGTCTCGTCGATCGAGGGCGAGCGGATGCTGCGCGTCGCCGAGCCGTCGGATGCGGGTGCGCTGCTGGCCACGGGATTCGGGTACGATCCGGCGACCCACGCGCCGGCGCTCGAGCGGCTCGCCGGGGTGATGCCGCTCGCGCGCGACCTGCGCAGAATGGGTGCGGCCTCGCTGGATCTGACGGGCGTCGCGGCCGGTCGCATCGACGGCTACTACGAGAAGGGCCTGTGGCCGTGGGACCACGCGGCAGGGGCCCTCATCGTCGCCGAGGCCGGCGGCGTCGTGGCGGGACTCGGTGGCAAGCGCGCGGACCGCGAGATGACGATCGCGGCCGCACCGGGCCTGTTCGCCGCACTGCTCGCCCGCCTCGAGGACTGATACGCGCGCATGGCATTCTCAGGCTCCGGGTTGTAGTGTTTACCTATTCGTTATCTTCGTTGCCCGAACGAGGATGAGCATCTCCTTCCGTTTTCCCTGTCGCTTCCCGTGCGACCGAGACCGAGGCTGACCACGTTTTGACCCCCCTAGATCCCCAGGCGGAGACCGCTCCCACGCGACGCTCCGGCCGGAACCGCGCTGCTGAGGCGGCTTCTTCGGGGACCTCGGATGCGGTCGCTCCGCTCACCCGCGCGCAGCTTCGCGCGCGCCAGGCGGCCGCGCACCCCGCGCCGGTCTGGTCGGCGCAGCGCGCGATGCCCGTCGCCGAGCCCGAGCTGGTGCTCGAGGTCGTGCCGGAGCCCATGGCCGCCGCCGATGTCACGCTGTCGGTACCCGCTGAGCCGGTCGCTGCGGCCGAGGTGACGCTGTCGGTATCGGAGTCAGAGGCGCCCGTCGCCGAGGCGCCGCTGCCCCGTCGCCGTGCGCGTTCGCTCGCCCAGACCTCCGTCGCTTCGGCGACTCCCATCGACGTCGCCCTGGACGCCATCGACGATGAGCCGGTCGCTCTGCCCGTCGTCGACACCGTGTCGGTCGCTTCGGAGACGGAGGCGAGCCCGGCCGAGCTGCCCGTCGCGGATGTCGCGGCGGATCTCGACGACGAGGCGCGTGTGTTCGCCGAGGCGGTTCTCGCCGACGAGGCCGAAGCGCACGCGATCGCCGACGAGTTCGAGGCCGCCGCCCGGCTCTTCTCGTTCACGGGTGTGACCCCCATCCAGGTCGCCGCGGCCGCGATCGCCGACGAGCCCGTCGCGGCGCAGGATGCCGCCGAGGCCGCTCCGGCGAAGCGTCGCCGCTTCAGCGGTGCGGCGTTCAAGCGTGCGACGGCCGCATCCGCCACCGTCGGTGCCATGGGAATCGTCGGGCTGCTGGCGATCGGCATGACGACGCCCGCTGAGGCCGTCTCGGGCGCAGGCAACTCCGCCGCCGCATCCGTCTCGATCGCGACCGGCTCGAAAGCCGGCACCTCGAGCGCGCTGTCGAGCGACGAGATTCAGGCGTACGTGGCTCCGGCCGATGCGCAGGTCACCGCCCTGAACCGCAGCGACTACTCCACGGCGTCGACCGCGGAGCTCGCCGCCGAGTCGGGCATCACGCACTACTCGAACTTCTTCACCAACAACGCGAACAACCCGATCCAGTGGCCGTTCAAGGTGGGCGTCTCGATCAGCTACGGCTTCGGGATGCGCGACGGCACCATGCACGAGGGCTTGGACTTCACGCCGGGCGAGGGTGCCGAGATCCAGGCTGTGGCCGACGGCGTCGTGCGCACCGCGACGGAGAGCGGCGGAGGCTACGGCGTGATGATCATCATCGATCACGTGATCGACGGCAAGCTCGTCTCGACCCGCTACGGCCACATGCAGTATGGCTCGCTGCAGGTGAAGACGGGCGACACCGTGAAGGTGGGCCAGTTCATCGGCCGGGTAGGCGACACCGGCCACTCGTTCGGCGCGCACCTGCACTTCGAGGTGCTCGACAACGGCACGACGGCGATCGACCCGCTGCCGTGGCTGCGTCAGCACGCCGGCGGCTGACCGGCCGTGTTTCGTCGGGGCCCTCGGCTCTGATATTCTTTTCTGGTTGCCCGGATTGCTCCGGGAAGCGCCCCGATAGCTCAGTGGCAGAGCACTTCCATGGTAAGGAAGGGGTCGTCAGTTCAATCCTGACTCGGGGCTCGCAGCATCCGGTGGTCCGCCGCCGGAACGTCGCGGCAGGGTAGCTCAGTTGGTGAGAGCGCACGACTCATAATCGTGAGGTCGCGGGTTCAAGCCCCGCTCCTGCTACAGACAAGGCCCCCGGTTCCGCCGGGGTTTTGTCGTGTCCGGGCACACTCAAGCGCTGGGCGGAATGAGGTTCTTGCCGGTTCTGTGCCGTTTGCGGAGTGATCAGAGCCCGACGTCGGGGGCCGCCACCAGACTCATCGTATGACTGACGGCTACTACGGGGGACGCGCGATACCGATTTCGGAGCCCCGTGAGCTCGCCGCGGTGCAGCACGTCCGGGCCAGATTGGCGCTGGTACCGCAGCTTGCTGAACGGTGGAATCGGATCGCGCGTGGGAAGGCGGGTCCGCGAAGCGAGTTGGCCTTCGACGATGACGTGACACATTGGACGCGTGTCAGCTCTCACGTCGCCCACAATCTGCACCATGCAATTGACTGCCTGCGTGCGCTCGGTGTTCTGATCCCGCCGGCGGGGGAACTCACTGTTCCCTATGTCGCGCATTTCCCGGTGGCACGCTCAGGACTCGAGGCGGCTTCGACCGCCCTTTGGATCTTGCAGCCGGATGATCCCCGACAAAGGATCGAACGCCATCTGCGAAACCTCTGGTGGGAGGTCAGCGATGAGGCCTCGTTCACGGGGGCATCGGAGCGCCTGGCTCCCGATGACTTGTCGCACCTCGTGGATCGGCAGCGCAAGGGTCAGAAGGCGTGGAAGCGGAAGTACGTGGATCAGATTCGGGCAGTGGCGATGCGAGCAGGTGTGGCGGATCCCACGCTAGGCCGATATGCAGTCAGCTTCGCCGAGATTGTTCGCGAGGCCACCGCCGCGACAGGGTTGCCGGGTGGGTATGGGGAGATGGTTTGGCGGACGATTAGCGGCCTGAGTCATCCATCGATGCTCCGCTCTGTTCGCTTCATGCATCGAACGGAGTTCGCCGATCGCGAAGAAGGGATGGTCAATGTGGAGATCTCCAACGACACGCAGACTCTTCAATACACGGTGGATGCTCTCGTCCTCCAATTCACGACGGCGCTGGAGGTCCTCGCGTGGCGCAAGCTAAAGATCGGAATTCCGATCGTTTAGAAACTGTTGGGATGGCGCGATGAGGGCGTCGAGGCCGGTGCGGGGACTCGTCGCTCGGAGCGTCGGTGCGGCATAAGGCCGACTGGACATCGACGTTGACTGTTCAGCGGCGGTGGTGAACGACGTGCGTTCTGCGGGAGCGGCGTAGAGCGGGCCGCCCTTCGAGATCTGGCTCCGCCAGAGCGACCGATCGGACTCATCAGACCTGCGCTCGAGCCGTTACGTGAGCGAAACGTCAGCGTCACCCATCTGGCATGCGTCAATGCGTCAATAAGTCATGACACATTTGCTCGCTGGATTCGATCGACTCGGTGAGCGAGACGCGTGACGAGAGGACCGAGGATGGCCGTGACCCGCCCAACAAGGGATGACGTGAAGGCGTTCGCCCAGCGCTTCCGCTACGACTACGACGACACGGAGTTCGACGAGCTGCACGCCCTCGCTGTCGCTGGCCTGGCCGGCTACGACGTCGTCGATGAGCTCTATGTGAAGCACGTCGAGGTCGAGCCGCCCGTGCGGGAGTCGCAACGGCCCGTTGACGAGGAGAACTTGCTCGCTGCGTGGTACGTCCGGACCGAGATCGCTCCGCTCTCCACAGGAGTGCTCGACGGCCGCACGGTCGCCATCAAAGACAACATCGCCGTCGCCGGCGTCCCGATGATGAATGGCTCGCGCACCCTCGAGGGCTACGTCCCCCGGGAGGACGCCACGGTCGTCACGCGCACACTGGCGGCGGGCGCGACCATCCTCGGCAAGTCTGTGTGCGAAGACCTGTGCTTCTCGGGGTCGAGTTTCACCTCCGCGAGCGGGCCGGTGCGAAACCCCTGGAACCTCGGACGGACGACCGGTGGCTCCTCCAGCGGCAATGCCGCGTTGCTCGCATCCGGCGAGGTCGATCTCGCCATCGGCGGCGACCAGGGCGGTTCGGTGCGCCTCCCGGCATCCTTCACAGGTGTGGTCGGACACAAGCCGACCTTCGGCCTCGTCCCCTATACCGGCGCCTTCCCGATCGAGAGGACGATCGATCACCTCGGCCCGATGGCGCGCACTGTCGAGGATGCCGCGCTCCTGCTGTCGGTGCTCGCCGGCCCGGATGGGCTGGACTCGCGTCAGACGGAGGCCACCCGGGGCCCCGGCGACCTCTCGACAGTTGCCGACGGAGTCTCCGGGATGCGCATCGGTCTGGTCGCCGAGGGATTCGGCATCCCTGGGCTCTCCGACCCGGAGGTCGACGAGGTCGTGATCGCGGCGGCCGAGGCGCTCTCCTCCGACGGTGCCACGGTCACCCGTATCAACATCCCCGAACACCTGGACGCCGGGGCGCTGTGGGGCGTGATCGCGACCGATGGCGCGACATACCAGATGCTCGACGGCAACGGCTACGGACTGGGGGTCGAGGGCTATTACGACCCCCATCAGATGGAGTACTTCGCCCGGGGCAAGCTCGATCGGGGCCATGCGCTCTCCGAGTCGGTCAAGGTGACGGCACTCACGGGTGCGTGGGGACTGCAGGGGCTCGGCGGCTCCTCCTACGCCAAAGCGCGCCGTCTCGTCCCCTACGTTCGCGCAGCGTACGACGCGGCGCTGGCGCAGGTCGACGTCCTGGTCATGCCGACCACGCCCTTCACTGCGCTTCCTTTGTTGGAAGCGGGCGACGATCGTGCCGAGTACCTCCGCAAGGCGCTCAGCATGATCGGCAACACTGCCCCCTTCGACGTCACCGGGCACCCCGCCACGTCGGTACCGGCGGGCCTGGTGTCCGGTCTTCCCGTCGGCCTGATGGTGGTCGCGCCGCGATTCGACGACGCGCTCGCCCTGCGCGTAGCAGCGGCCGTTCAAGCGCGGATCGGTACGCTCAAGCCGCCCAGGCCGGCCCGTCACGTCTGACGACACCCACCACACCCCCCTCACCCATCCCTATAGGAGAAATCATGAGCACTCACTCCGAGGTCATGGCGGTCCCGACGGTCTACGCCGCGAGCACCGCCGTGCGCGTCGCCTGGATCGCCGGCGCGGTCCTGGTCGCCGCCGCGGCCTACTACTTCGTCGGAATCGACCAGGGTGTCGTGTCGGTCTTCGGATCCGACACGCACATCCACGAGATGATGCACGACGGCCGGCACCTGCTCGGCTTCCCGTGCCACTGAGGACGGACGTCATGAGCGCGGAATCGCGGATCGTTCTCGCCGGCGCGGGTGCCGGTCTCGTCGCAGGCCTCCTCGGCGCGGTGGTGTCGCTGATCACCGTGGAGCCGTCGATCTCGGCCGCGATCGACTACGAGTCGATGCGGTCGGCGGCGGAGGCTGCGGTCGGCACCGGCACGGTGACCGGTGGTCACCATCATGGCGCGGTCGACCCGTCCGCGGGCGGGGGCGAGGAAGAGGTCGTGCCCCGTGCGGTGCAGGCGACGCTCGGTGTCTTCCTGTCTGTAGGGCTGTTCGGTCTCGCGATGGGTCTTCTCATCGCCGCGGTCGCATACGGGCTGCGCAAGCTCCTCCCGCAGCTGTCTGCCCGCCGGGCGGCGCTGGTCGCGGGCACGCTCGCCTTCGTCGCCGGGTTTCTGGTGCCATACGCGAAGTATCCGAGCGACCCTCCAGCCATCGGCTCGCACGGAGACCTCGTCGCTCGCACCGCCGCGTACTACTCGATGGTCGCGATCTCGGTGTTCGCGATGACGATCGCGGTCGTCGTCGCCGCCCGGCTGTCCGCCCGATGGGGATGGTTCGCTGCCATCGTGGCCGTCGGCGGGGGATACCTCGTCGTCATGCTCGCCGTCGCGGCGTTCCTGCCCTCCGTGGCACAGATCGTCGGAGCTGCGTCCGAGATCCCGGGGCCGGTCATGGACGGAGACGACATCGTCCTCGACGGTTATCCGGCCGCGGTGATCGGTGGGTTCCGGCTGGGATCCCTGCTCGTGGCGACGACGATCTTCGGCGTGGCGACTGTGCTGCTGGCTGCCGTGATCGGATTCCGGGCGCGGGGACGGGGTGACGCCGTTCCGCAGGTGGGATCGAACGATCTCGTTCTGTCGCCATGACGGACCGAGACCGGATCGCCGCCCGAGCTGAGATCGTGTTCGTCGTACAAGCGACGACCGTGTCTCAGCTGCGGGCAGCCTTCCCCTCTGCCGACGACGAGCTCGCGTCAGCCGGCCTCCAGCAGTGTCGGAGGTCGTCTATGCGCTCCGGTCGACACGACGTGCTCTCCGCCCCCGAGCCGACATGTGTACAGACGGTCGCGGCGCTCGGATGGCCCCCGCCACGGGTCGTGTCCGATCTGCGAGGTGCCGAGCCCGGGGAGTGGCAGGGAAGAGAGCTCGCGTCGCTCTCACCGGACCAGTTCCAGCACTGGCGGGCAGGGGTAGCGCCTCCCGGTGGCGAGTCCGTGGCCGACCTGCTCCTGCGCGTTCGGAACTTCGTCCACGGAGTCGGGGGCGGACGGTACGTCGCCGTGGTGCCACAGGCTGTCGCGCGGGTGACTGTCCTGGTGGCTCTCGGGCTCCCCGCCTCGAAGATCTGGGAGATGGACGCCGATCCCCTTTCCACCGTGGCCGTCGCCCGTCGAGCCGGCGGCGAGACTCGGTTGCGGCTGGTGAACCTGTGATTCCGGGACGACATGCTCGTCTGCACGGGCGGTAGACTCCCGACATCGCGGCTGCACGAGGAGAAGAGGGTGGTCATGGATGCCGACAGTGTGTTCGACTCCCTCTCCAGCTCGGTCCGCCGCGACATCCTGACTTTTCTCTCGACGCACGGTGATGCCAGTGCCGGAGAGATCGCGGATGCCATCTCGGACGTCGGGCGTACGGCGGTATCCACCCACCTGCGTATTCTTCGTTCGTCGGGTCTGGTCAGTGAGCGACGCGCCGGACGTCAGCGGTTCTACTCTCTCGATCGCGAGGGTTCGGCCATGATCGCCGTCGGCTACTTCCAGTCGCTGATGCGCAACGCTCTCGAGGATGCCGAGAGCGGAAAGGCTGCGGTGACTCCCGTGTCCGCCTCGCCCGCATCTCGGGCTCGACGCGCCGGCTGATCCACGCGCGTGTCGGGCATCGTCCTCACAGCGACGCGCGACGTGGCGTTGACGCCGGAGGCGGTTTTCGAGACGCTCGGCAGCTGGTTGTTCGGCGCGTCGTTCGAGCGGCTCGAGGTCGGCCGGCCCTTGACGCTGACGGTGCCGTTCGGGGGTGCCGCTTCAGGTTTCACCATTTTCGGGCGGATCAGGCGCATCGTCTGGGGGCAGTCGATCGTCATCGAGCACTCGCAACCGTGGCGCGGCACGGTGCGCCTTCGTCTCACACCGCTCCCGATCGGCGCCCGCGTCACCCTCTCGTGCGATGTGGATGACGCGGGCGTGGGGTGGATGGTCCGGCGAACAGGAATCCCGTCATCCGCCCCCGAGAGCGCGCGGGGGAGGCGCTGGGGCCTTCTCACGACGAAGTCCGGGTCCGGCGCGGTCTTCGCCCTGGGGACGGAGAATGCCGCGCTGCTGGCGATCGACGAGCTCAACGCCGCGGGCGCGGGGATGGAGAACGACCTCGTCGTGGGTGACGACGGGACCGACCCGGCCATGGCGGCGGTCGAGGCCGAGCGACTCATCGCCGCCGGATGCCGGGTCATCGTGGCCGCTGTCATCTCCGCGAGCTTCACGGCCGTGCAGCAGGTCGCCCAGCGCCACGGCGTACTGGCGGTGCATTCCGTGCTCAATGAAGGGGGGCGCCCGGCGCGCTCGGTGCTGCGACTCGGTGAGCGCCCGGCGGATCAGCTGCGCGCTGCCCTCACGCCGCTCATGCGAGAGACCGGCGGGTCGCGCTGCTACATCGTGGGGCATACGTACTCGTGGTCACGCTCGGCGGCCCGTGTCGCGAGAGGAATGCTGGCGGATCTGGGGGCCGGCGTGGCCGGTGAGGCCCGCCTCCCGCTGGGCCACCACGATTACGCTCCCGTCGTCGAGCGGATTCGGCGATCGGGCGCCGATCTGGTGCTCTCCACTCTCGTCGGCGACGACGAGGTGCGTTTCGAGCGGTCCAGCCACGAGCTCGGACTCCGATCGACGGCGACCACTTTGTCGCTCGTTCTCGACGAATCGACCCGGGAGCACATCGGCGCCGAACAGAGCGCCGGCGTATGGGCGGCGATGGGGTACTTCGAGGCGTCTCCCTCATCCGTGAACCAGGCGTTCGTCGCCCGGTATCGTGCCCGTTTCGGGGCATGGGCGCCGCCCTTGTCGAGCCTTTCGGAGTCTGTCTACAGCACCATCCTCCTTCTCGAGCGCGCCCTTGCCGACGATCCGGACGCGACCGCCGACGCGTGGGCACGGGCGGTACGCCAGGTGCGGTTGGAGACGCCGCGCGGTCTCCTCACCTTCGGCGACGGAGAGACCTATGCGTCGACGATCCGCGTGGCCATCGCAGGGCAGACCGGCTTCCACCTGCTCTGAGCCACGGTTTGTGTCGCGCGTGTGAAGTTTTCCGCGCGGTGCGATGTCGACGCTTGACGATCCGGTTCTCTACGCGTTCTGTATATGACAACGTGTCAGTGCGTCGTGACGCAATGACATGACAAGGGGGCAGTCCGTCCCCGTCTGACCGAGAAAGAGAGCGAGATATGAACGGAGTGTTCGACCTCGCCGGCACCGATGGAATCGGCCCCGTCGTCGTGCCGGAGAGCGAACCTGTCTTCCGCAGCGAGTGGGAGAAGGCCGTCTTCCCCATGTTCGCGATGTGCTTCCGCGCGGGCTTCTTCGGCGTCGACGAGTTCCGTCACGGGATCGAGCTCATCGATCCTGTGGTCTACCTCACGTCGCCCTACTACGAGCACTGGGTCCACACCGTCGAGCATTACGGCGAGAAGCGTGGGGTGCTGGATCTCGATGAACTCGACCGTCGCACCGCGTACTACCTCGCCCATCCCGACGCGCCCCTGCCCGAACACGCTGACGACCCCGATCTGCTCGCGTTCGTCGATGCCGTCGTGAAAGCCGGAGCCACCGCGAAGCGGGAGTCCGACGTGCCCCCCGCGTTTCGGGTCGGTGACATCGTCCGTGTGGAGCGCGACGCGCCGCACGGGCACACGCGCCGAGCGCGATACGTCCGTGGCGCGGTCGGAGAGATCGTGATGGCGCATGGCGTCTTCATCTACCCCGACACTGCCGGCAACGGTCTGGGCGAGGCGCCGGAGCACGTCTACACGGTGAGATTCATCGCCGAAGAACTCTGGGGGTCCGGGGCCGATCAACCGCGGGACTCCGTCTACTTCGATGTCTGGGAGCCCTACATCGAACTCGTCGAGCGCAAGGAAGAGAACGCAGCATGAGTGCACACATCCGCAGCCAGGAAGAGATCGCCGCACGCGTGAAGGCCCTGGAGTCGATGCTGATCGACAAGGGCATCATGACGACACAGGCGATCGACCGCATGGTCGAGATCTATGAGAACGAGGTCGGACCGCAGCTGGGCGCTCGTGTCGTCGCCAAGGCGTGGGCGGACCCCGAGTTCAAGGCCCGCTTGCTCCACGATGCGTCGGAGGCGTGCGCGGAGCTGGGCATCAGCGGTCTGCAGGGCGAGGACATGGTCGTCGTCGAGGACACCCCGGAGGTCCACAACGTCATCGTCTGCACGCTGTGCTCCTGCTACCCCTGGCCCGTCCTCGGATTGCCGCCGAACTGGTACAAGGACCCCCAGTACCGCGCGGCGATCACTCGCGAGCCTCGGAAGGTGCTCAGTGAAGCGTTCTCCTACGACCTGCCGACGGACGTCGAGGTGCGCGTCTGGGATTCCAGCAGCGAGATGCGCTACTGGGTGCTCCCGCAGCGGCCCGCCGGTACGGAGGGGTGGACCGAGGAACAGCTCTACGAGCTGGTGACCCGTGACTCCATGATCGGTGTGGGAGCGACCAAGGCCCCCGAGGAGCTGTCGTGACATCCGTTCTGCCATCGCCGTACGTCGATGACGGCGACCTGGAGCGGGATCGCCGTCGGGTTGCGGAGCTCGTGTGCGATCTGCCCGGGGGTTCACCGGATCAGTTGTCCTTCGAGAGCCCGTGGGAGATCCGCGCCTTCGCCCTCGCCGTGACGGCTTACCACGCGAAGAAGTTCGACTGGGCGCAGTTCCAGAGCGCGCTGATCGCCTCCATCTCCGAATGGGAGGCGCGCGGCGGCGACCGGGAAAGCGACCCCTGGTCGTACTACGAGCACTGGCTCGTGGCGCTCGAAGACGTGATGGTGGAGGCGGGCGATGTCGATCCGTCCGCCCTCGATGCGCGCACCACAGAAGTGCTGGCCACCCCTGCCAACCGCAACCATCACGAGGCGCACCCGGAACCGATCGCCATCGATCCGGCTCGATGATGATGCACGAGGGAGGGGCGAGTGCCCCTCCCTCGTGCATCCCGGTTCACTCCGCGCACGGTCAGACGTAGCTCCGGATCGACAGGCGTGGGCCTCTCGGTCGTGTCAGCTGCGGTGCCGCTCGAAGAGCTCAGCCGTCTCCGCGGCAATGCGGTCGTGAACGCGCCGCCGGCGGATGTCTGCGCCACGGTAGTGCGGGAACGCCGCTGACACAATCATCTCGGCCATGCCGCGATCCTCTCATCTGGCCGCGTCACAGCACGAGTGAGGGCATGCGGCCGCCGCGTCGTACGCGCGCGCCCTCGTCAGAGGGATGTTCTATCGGCGGAGGTTATCGCGGGTGACGCGTACTCCTCGACGACGACGCCCGAGCCGAAGGCGCGAGTGCGGATGAGATCGAACGGGCGCGGTGCGTAGGGTGCGTTGCCGATGAGAGGGATCGCGCGCCCGAGCGCGACGGGGTTGCGTTTCAGGATGAGACGGTCGATATCCGGCAGCAGGGTGCCCGCGAGCTCACCGCCGCCGCACAGCCAGATGCCCGAGCCGTCTTCCTCTTTCAGGCTGCGAACGGTGGCGAGAGGATCGGCGGTGAGCGAGATCGCCGGCGCGACTTCGCGCGCTCGGCGGCTGGCGACGATCTGGTACAGGTGCGGGTAGGGGCTGTCGATGCCGACCTCCAGCGCGGGCGCGAGGGTGTTCCACCCCCATGATCACGGTGTCGAACCTGGTTCGCGGCGGCTCGATGCCCATCGCCGCGTGCGCGTGCGCGGGCAGCGCGTCGGCGTACTCCTCGAAGACGGCCGAGGCGTGATCGCCCTCGACGAGGAAGGCGTCGAACCCGCCGCCCGGATCGGCGATGGAACCGTCGATGCTGACGGCGACCTAGCAGGAAAGCTCTCGCATGCTCACTTCAATCACGACGGGTGTCCTGGTTGAACTACAGCAGGCGTTGTGGTTTGGCTAGCACGGGGTCATGGTCCGAGATGACGAACGCCGATCTGCGCTCGCCGATGCGGGGATCCGCGTGCTCGCGGAGGAAGGGGCGAGGGGTCTCACCCACCGTGCGGTGGATGCCATCGCCGGCACTCCGCGGGGCACCGCGTCCAACTACTTCCCCACGCGCGGAGATCTCGTCTCCGCATTGACGAATCGCATCGAAGAGCGGCTGACCCCCGACCCGGACGTCATCGCGTCACGCGATTCCCGCTCGCCGGACGGGGCGCTGTTCGCGGAGTACCTGCAGGACGTGGTGCGGCGCCTGAGCGCCGACCCGCACGTCTCGCTTGCGCTCTTCGAGCTCCGACTCGAAGCGGCGCGCAAGCCCGCTGTCGCCGCGGCGCTGGGAGCCTGGCGACAGCGCGCTCTCCTCGACGATGTGGCGTTCAACGAGGCCGCCGGCCTTCCCGGCGGGAGGACCGAGATCGCATTGCTCCACTTCGCGATCGACGGGCTCCTGCTCGACCATCTCACAGTGCCGCTCGACACCGGTCTCACGGTCGAGGCGGCCGTGGATGAGCTCGTCGATCGGATCCTTCCGTAGGAGTAGATCCGGGCGGGGATAGCCCCCTACCGCAACACTTCCACACCGAAGCCCGACACCACCGCCCGCACCTCGTCGAGGTAGCGCTGCGCCTGTTCGGTGAGCCCGAGGGCGGCCTGACCGATCCAGCCGATCTCGATCCTCACGTCGACCTCGAGGGGGACGGCGACGATCTCGGGATCGAGGTCGTCGCTGATGATGCCCGTGGAGATCGTGTAGCCGCCGAGACCGATCATGAGGTTGAAGATCGTCGCGCGGTCGGACACCCGGATCTCCTGCTTCGCGGAGAGGGTCGAGAGGATCTCCTCAGCGAGGTAGAACGAGTTGTTCGCACCCTGATCGAAGGTGAGTCGCGGCAGATCGGCGAGGTCGTCGAGTGTCGCACGACCCCGTGCGGCGAGCGGGTTCTTCCGCGAGATGAAGATGTGCGGCTCGGCGAAGAACAGCGGATGGAAGGCCAGCCCCGCATCGCGGAGCAGCTTGTTGATCACGTTCCGGTTGACGTCGTCGCGGTACAGGATGCCGATCTCGCTGCGGAGCGTGCGGACGTCCTCGATGATGTCCCACGTGCGCGTCTCGCGCAGCGAGAACTCGTACTCCGCCGCGCCGAAGCTCCTCACCATCCGCACGAACGCGTCCACGGCGAACGAGTAGTGTTGCGTGGACACGCCGAGCAGGCGCCGGGCCGGGGGCCGGCCGAGATAACGCTGCTCGAGGAGCGCGACCTGCTCGACGACCTGCCGGGCGTAGCCGAGGAACTCGGTGCCGTCCGCGGTGAGCGTCACGCCCCGTGCCGACCGGATGAGGAGGGCTCGCCCGACGCGGGCCTCGAGGTCTTTCATCGCCGCCGACATCGTCGGCTGCGAGACGTAGAGCAGATCGGCCGCGGCGGAGATCGATCCCTCCGCCGCGACCTCCACGAAGTAGTGGAGCTGTTGCAGCGAAATGCCTGCGGAGGTCTTTGCCATAGTCGAAGGCTATAGCAGCGCATAGTCACGCCGAATTACCCGATGGGTGCGGATCCTCGGCACGATGACACGACAACCCCTGCGCGACCCACCGGCCGCGTGAGATCCCGATTGGCTGCGCATGACGAACGAACTCGCGTTCCGCATCTCCACGACCCCGTTCGACGAGGACTACTCGCCTTCCGCCGAGTCCCGTGCCACGACGAACTTCGCCAACCTCGCCCGCGGGGAGGATCGGCAGCAGAACCTCCGCAACGTTCTCACGATGATCGATCGCCGGTGCAACGACCTCGCCCGGTGGGACAACCCTGACGGCGACCGGTACGCCGTCGATCTCGAGATCGTCTCGGTGGATGCGGGGCTGACCGCCGACGGCGAAGAGCGCCACTTCCCCCTGCTCGAGGTGCTCGACCTCCACATCCGCGACCTGCACACCGGCGTCCGCCATCACGGGATCGTGGGCAACAACTTCTCGTCCTACGTGCGCGACTTCGACTTCAGCGTGCGCCTTCCCGCCGTCACCGCTGATGCCGGCGCCTTCACGGTCCCCGATGACTTCGGCGCCCTGCACGGTGCGCTGTTCCAGGCGTTCCTGGACTCGGACGCCTACCGTGCGCGCTTCGAGGCGCCGCCGGTGATCTGCATCAGCGTCTCGACGACCAAGACGTACCGTCGCACCGACAACACGCATCCGGTGCTCGGTGTCGAGTACCTCCAGAGCGAGTACTCGCTGACCGACGAGTATTTCGCCCGCATGGGGCTTCGGGTGCGCTACTTCATGCCCGCGGGTGCCGCGGCGCCGCTGGCGTTCTACTTCCGGGGCGACCTGGCCAACGACTATACGAACCTGCAGCTCATCGGCACGATCAGCACGATGGAGAGCTTCCAGAAGATCTACCGCCCGGAGATCTACAACGCGAACGCGGCCGCGGGCCGCGTCTACCGCCCGAGCCTGGAGCACGGCGACTTCTCGCGCACGCAGGTCGACTACGACCGCGTCGAGCGCGCGCAGCTGGCGATCACGCAGGGAACCTACGCGGCAGAGCACTTCCTGACGCCCTACGGTGATGTGCTCGCACGATGGGCTGGTCTCGAGCCGGCACTCGCCCGATGAATCTCGCAGAGACGCCCGCGCTGCTGCCGACCGCGATCGTCGGGAGCCTCCCGAAGCCCTCGTGGCTCGCGAAGCCGGAAGTCCTCTGGTCTCCGTGGGAGCTGGCGGGTGGGGCCCTCGTCGAGGGCAAGCAGGACGCGTTGCGCATCGCCGTGCAGGAGCAGCAGCGTCGTGGCATCGACATCGTCAGCGACGGCGAGCAGACCCGCCAGCACTTCGTGACGACCTTCATCGAGCACCTGGCGGGCGTCGATTTCGAGCGCCGCGAGACGGTGCGCATCCGCGACCGCTACGACGCGAGTGTGCCCACCGTCGTGGGCACCGTGAGTCGGCCCGAGCCGGTCTTCGTCGACGACGCGCGGTTCCTCCGCCAGCAGACGGACCGCCCCCTGAAGTGGGCGCTTCCCGGCCCCATGACGATGATCGACACGCTCGCCGACCGCCACTACAGAAGTCGCGAGAAGCTGGCGTGGGAGTTCGCGGTCATCCTCAACGAGGAGGCCAAGGAGCTCGAGGCGGCCGGTATCGACGTCATCCAGTTCGACGAGCCCGCCTTCAACGTCTTCTTCGACGAGATGCGCGACTGGGGAGTGGCCACGCTGGAGCGCGCGGCCGAGGGGCTGCGGGCGGAGACCGTCGTGCACATCTGCTACGGCTACGGCATCGAGGCGAACACCCGGTGGAAGCAGACGCTGGGGTCCGAATGGCGCCAGTACGAGGAGTCCTTCCCGCTTCTGCAGCGGTCGGCGATCGACATCGTGTCGCTCGAGAGCCACGGCTCCCGCGTACCCATGGAGCTCATCGGACTCCTGCGCGGCAAGAAGGTCATGCTCGGCGCCATCGACGTCGCCACCGACGAGATCGAGACGCCCGAGGAGGTCGCCGACACCCTCCGTGAGGCGCTCCACTACGTCGACGCCGACAAGCTGATGCCCAGCACCAACTGCGGCATGGCGCCGCTGTCGCGGGAGGTGGCCCTCGCGAAGCTCAGCGCGCTGAGCGCCGGCGCCGCGATCGTGCGCGAGGAGCGGGCCTGACCCACGCCGTCACGCGTTCGCGCGGCCCACAGCATGCTGCTTCGCGTCGGCCGCAGCGGCGGCCTGTCGCCGCGCCTGTTCGAGGAACACCGCGGTGAGCACCGCACCGATCCGCGCCGACCCCGGCTCGAGTGGACCGATGACACCGGTGATCCGCTCGAAGCGCTGATAGAAGGTCTGCCGGTGGATACCGAGGGATGCGGCGGCATCCGTCTTGCTGCCGAGATTCTCGGCCAGTGCACGCAGCGTGTCGAACAGCTCGCCGTGTGAGACGGCGTCCCGATCGAGCAGGGCGCCGATCTGCTCGTCGATGAACTCCGCGACCGGCTCGATCTGCGACAGCAGCGGCCAGAGTCGCGTCACGGCGATGCTCGCCGCATCCACCACCGGATCCGACAGAGACGTGTACGGCACGCTCTCCCGCGCGGAGCGCACGGCTCGCACGGCCCGGTCCACGCTCGCGCTTGTGGGTCCGACCGCGGCACGCACTCCGCCGCGAGCGGCGAGGAGGCGCAGCGCATCCGTCACCGCACCGCGCACGTTCTGCGCGTCCCATGACGGGGCGAACCCCACGATGCCGACGTACTGGCCGTCGGCGAACTGCCCGGTCGAACGCGGCGAGATCCCGCCGATCGCCTCCTGCACGGCCGCGACGTCAGAGGCGGCGTCGAGTTCGACGACGAATGGGATGAACCGGTCGTCGGGCTCGAATCCCAGCCGCACGGCCAGCGTCGTGAGCTCCCGCGCGTGCTCGGCGGCCGAGGTCCGCGGTCCGCTCGACGCCAGCAGCGAGATGAAGCGGCTGCGGCGCCGGTCGTGGGGAGAGAGCGGATGCGTGCGCAGCAGCGCGATGGCGAGGATCTCGGGCGCCCGTGACAGCGCGCCCGAGATGAGGTGGATGTCGGCGTCCGCCGCCGGGCGCAGCGTCAGCGTGGCGACGACCGTGCCGCCGAACGACACCGGTGCGGTGTACTCGATGCCGAGCGACGGCGTGTCGGCGTCGACGAGCGCGACTCCCAGCGTCTGCCCGGACAGTGACGTGAGCTGCGCCGAAGAGTTCGCCTGATCGCGGATGAGGGCGAGCAGCTGATCGATGCTCGCAAGATTCTCGATCGCCTCGGAGAGCGCGAGGGAGATCCGATCGGCGATGCGCAGGCGCCGCAGGCTCACGTCGGCGAGCTGGCTGTTGATGCTCTCGCAGATCTGCACGAACGGCACCCGGCGCCGCAGGTGGATCACAGGCAGGCCATTCGCCTCCGCGTGCTCGACGAGCGCCTCGGGGATGCGGGGGAGTCGGGGCGTCGTCTCCACGGCGAGCGCGGCGATGTCGCGCGCGATCAGCGTGTCGACATAGGTGCGCAGCTGAACCGCATCCGCCGTGACCAGATTGACCCCCTCCATGAGGATGAGCTCCCCACCGCGCAGGAGCGGCGCGATGTCGAGCTGTTCGCTCGCGTGCACCCAGCGCACATCCACCTCGGATGCGGTGCCGCACACGAGTTCGGGTTCGGTCTTCTGGACGACGGCGTCCGCGAGGATCTGATCGAGCAGGAGGGGCATACATTCTGTCCATTCGCCGTGACCGCGAGTTTACAGAGCGCCGCGAGCGCGGAAACACCGCCGCCGCATGCTGGGTGGCGACCCGCTCCACTGATCGCTTCACCTCGCGAGAAGGACACCGCCCATGTCTTCTGCCAGTCCGCACGACATCGAAGAGACCCTCCAGCCGATCCCGGAATCCGCCCGCACGACCCGCGTGTCCGGCCAGTTCTGGATCTGGATGGGGGCCAACATCGCCCCCATCAACTGGGTGCTGGGAGCTCTCGGCATCAGTATGGGGCTCAGCCTGCTCGACACGATGCTCGTGCTCGTGATCGGCAACCTGATCGGCATGGGCCTGTTCGGCATCTTCGTGCTGTTCGGCCAGAAGACCGGCGTCACCGGCATGCTCCTCGGCCGTGCCGTGTTCGGTCGCCGCGGCAACTACCTGCCCTCGGTGATCCAGGCCGTGGTGGTCATCGGATGGTGCGCCGTCAACACGTGGATCGTCCTCGATCTCGTGACGGCCCTGCTCGGCGAGCTGGGCTGGCTGGATCCGACCCAGGCCAACATCGGCTGGAAGATCGGCATCGCCGCCCTCATCATGGCGATCCAGGTGGGCGTGGCGCTCGCCGGATACAAGGCGATCGCGGCGTTCGAGCGGTGGACGGTGCCCCCGACGGTGCTCGTGCTGGTGATCATGTCGATCGTCGCGTGGTTCTTCCTCGACATCGACTGGGGCTACTCCGGCCCCGCCGGCGCGGAGCTCTCCGGCGGCGACCGCATCGTCGCCATGTCGGCGGTCATGACCGCGATCGGCATCGGCTGGGGCATCACCTGGCTGACCTATGCGGCGGACTACTCGCGCTTCATCAGCACGAGCGTGCCCCGTCGCAAGCTCTATCTGGCAAGCGCCCTGGGCCAGTTCATCCCCGTCATCTGGCTCGGTCTGCTCGGGGCCTCCCTCGCCACGAAGAACGGCACGGTCGATCCCGGCCAGCTCATCGTCGAGAACTTCGGCGCCCTCGCCATCCCGGTCCTGCTGCTGGTGCTGCACGGGCCCATCGCGACCAATGTGCTCAACATCTACAGCTTCAGCGTCGCCGCCCAGGCGCTCGACCTCAAGGTCGGACGCAAGGCCCTCAACATCCTCGTCGGCGTGCTCTCGCTCGCCGCCGCCGTCTTCTTCATCTTCCAGGAGGATGCGGCCCAGACCCTCGACGCGTGGCTTGTCGGGGTCGTCGGCTGGGTCGCCACGTGGGGCGCGATCATGCTCGTGCACTACGGCATCTTCGAGCGCCGCTCGCGCCGGTTCGACCACCTGTTCGACGCCGTCGGCTCGAAGCGTCTGCCCGACGTCAACCCCCGCGCGATCATCGCCTTCTTCGTCGGGATCGTCTTCACCTGGCTGTTCCTGAACGGCATGGTGCCGGCGCTGCAGGGTCTCGGCTCGCAGGCGCTCGGAGGCCTCGACATCTCGTGGCTCACGGGCGGCGTCGCCGCCGGCCTCACCTACTGGCTGCTGGCCCGCACCAGCCACAAGCGCTGGGTCGAGGTGCAGCAGTTCACGGCGACGCCGGAGCCCCGCGAGACCGTGTCCACCCGCTGAGGATCCCCGCCCCGCCTCGCCCCCACCCCTCGACGGAGAACCACCATGAGCACCTTCATCCGCGACGCCCACGTCATCACCATGGACCCCATCTCGGGCAGCACCCCGCTCGTGCGCAGCATCCGCATCGCCGACGGCGTCATCGTCGCGATCGGCGAGCACCTCGAGCCCGAGCCGGGCGACGAGATCATCGAGGGTCACGACCGCCTGGTCGCACCCGGTTTCGTGAACGCACACACCCACTCGTGGGAGATGTTCTACAAGGGCCGCTACGACAACCTGCCGCTCGAGATGTGGATGGCGATGTCGTATCCGATCCTCGGCGACAGTCGTGTCGCGCCGGACCTCGTGCGTCTTCGCACGACCCTCTTCGGCATCGAATCGCTCAAGGCGGGGGTGACGACGCTCGTCGACGACGTGCTCGAGACGCCGGGGCAGGATCACGAGCAGCTCGCCGCAGTCTTCGACGCCTACGAGCAGCTGGGCGTGCGGGCGAACATCTCGGGACACGTCATCAACCGCCCCTTCCTCGACACGGTGCCCTTCGCCGAGGAGTACCTGCCCGGCGACGTGGTGCGCGAGATCCGCGCCGCGCACGTGCCGTCCACCGAGGAGTATCTGAGGTTCGCCCGCGAGGCCTTCGCCGCCCACCACGGTCGCGCGAACGGCCGGCTGCGGTTCATGGTCGCGCCCTCCGCCCCGCAGCGGTGCGAGCCCGCGCTGCTGACCGGGGCGACCGAGATGGCACTCGAGTTCGCGGCGGAGTGCCACATCCACGTGCTCGAGACCAAGACGCAGCTGGTCACCGGGGACGAGTCGTACGGCGGGAGCCTGGTCGCCTACATGGCGTCGATCGGTGCGCTCTCGCCGAACACGACGCTCGCGCACGGGATCTGGCTCACGGATGCCGACATGCACACCGTCGCTGCGGCGGGCACCTCGATCTCGCACAACCCCATCTCCAACCTCAAGCTCGGCTCGGGGATCGCCGCGTGGCGCAAGCTGCAGGACGCGGGCGTCAACCTGGGCCTCGGCACGGACGGCTGCTCGAGCAGCGATTCGCCGCGCATGCTCGATGTCGTCAAGACCGCGGCTCTGCTGCACAAGGTGACAGAGCCGGGCATCGACCGGTGGCCCACGGTCGCCGAGGTGCTGGCCGCCGCCACGATCGGGGGAGCGCGCAGCGCCGTGCTCGACGACGCCGTGGGCTCGCTCGAGGTCGGCAAGCAGGCGGACCTGGTGATCTACGACCTCGAGACCATGGCGTTCACGCCCCGTCAGAAGCTCGACCTGCAACTCGTCTACTCCGAGAACGGCTCCTCGATCGACATCGTCATGGTGCAGGGCCGCGTGGTCGTCGCCGGCGGCGAAGTGATCACGGTCGACGAGCGCGCCGCACGGGCCGAGCTCGCCGAGCGTCTCGACGAGATCATCGAGCGTCAGGACCGCCTCGACGAGCGCAACCAGGCGGTGATACCCGGTCTCGCGCGCATGTACGAGCGCGCGACGTCCACGCCGGGCGCCGTCAACCGCTTCAGCGGCGACGAGCGCGCCTGGCTCGTCTGATCGCGCCGCGGGTCGGGGATGGGCGGTAGCCTGCCGGAATGGCCGCCCCCGTCCCGTACCTGCAGTTCGCCGGCATCGCCGCCGACGCGTTGAAGACCTACCGCGACGTGTTCGGCGGTGAGCTGGAGCTCCACACCTTCGCCGAGTTCGGCCGCCAGGACGGCGCGCCGTCCTGGGTCGCGCACGGCGAGCTGCGCGGACCCGTCGACCTGTTCGGCTCGGATGCGGCAGACGGTGCCGCATCCGTCCAGGTGCACGGCGTGCTGTTCGCGCTCCTCGGCGCCGGCGACGCGGCCACGTGCCGGCGATGGTTCGACGCGCTCGCCGCGACGGGAACCGTCATCGAGGCCATGGGGGAGCGTCCGTGGGGCGACGTCGACGGTCAGGTGCGCGACGCGTTCGGGGTGACCTGGCTGATCGGCTATTCGCCCGCCGGGGCTTAGCCGAGGGTCGCCGACCGGATGGAGGCGCGTACGACGACCGGCATCTCCACGAGGTGGATGCCGGGCGGCGGGCCGTCCGGCTCGAGCAGGAGCTCGACCGCGCGACGGCCCATCTCCTCGTGCGGCAACCCGATGGTGGTCAGGCCAGGTCGCAGGTAGGCCGCGAGCTCGTCGTTGTCGAAGGAGACGAGCGACACGTCGTCGGGGATGCCGAGGCCTGCCTCCGCCAGCGCCTGCGAGGCGCCGAAGGCCAGCCGGTCGTTGAGGCAGATGATCGCCGTCAGCCGCTCGCCCTCTGCCAGAAGTCGTGCGATCACTTCGTGGCCGCTCGCCGGCTCCCACAGCCAGATGGATTCCGAGCGCGCCAGGGTCATCCCTCGCTCGCGCAGGGCATCGGACATGCCGCGGATGCGGGACGCGACCGTCTCGGAGCGGAACACGTCGCGCTCCGCCTCGGCGTCGTAGCCGAGCAGCACGATGCCCTCGGTGATACCGGCGTCGGCGAGCAGTTCGACCGCCCGTCGCCCGCCGGTCTCCTCGTCGGGGAGCACGCTGCAGGTGTGCACGTCGTTCGTCGCGTTGAGCATCACGATACGCGTGCGGGAGGGCAAGGGTGGGACGAAGGTCTCCCGCGCCCGCATGGAGGCGAAGATGATGCCGTCGACCTGGCGATCCAGCAGTGCCGAGACCGCTTCGACCTCGCGTTCCGGCTCACCGCCGGTCTCAGCGACGAGCACGACGTGCCCCGCCGCCTCCGCCGCCTCGAGGGAGCCCTTGATGAGTCCGCTCGCGAAGCGGGTCGTCGCGACGTGATCGGAGACGAAGCCGATCGTGTGGGTCGTGTCGGTGCGCAGTGCTCTGGCCGCGACGTTCGGCCGGTATCCGAGCTCGGATGCGGCGGCGTGCACGCGCTCATGGGCATCGGCCGACAAGCGGGTGTCGGGGCGGCCGTTGAGGATCATCGACGCCGCTGACGGCGACAGCCCGGCCCTGCGCGCGACATCCGCAAGGGTGACTCGCTTGCCCACGCACACCTCCTCGAATGCTCCCCCAGCGTACGCGGAGCGGACATTGACACTGGGGACCCAGTATGCGCACAATGTGCGTGCTAAATCCATTCAGCAGCCGGATCGGCGAGAAGATGACCCGATCTTCCCGTCATCCGGAGCCGTGTTTTGCACCACAGACAAAGGAGTCGCCCCATGACCACGACACCGCACCGCCGCCTGCGTCGCTCAGGGCCGTTCGCCCTGCTGGCGATCACCGGGCTCGCCGTAGCCGCTCTGACGGCCTGCGCGCCGGGAGCCGCGGCACCGGCCGCCCAGAACGACGTCACCGTTTCGACCGAGCTCACCTCCGACCCGGTCGAGCTGACGATCGCCGACGAGACGGGCTTCCCGGTCACCGACAAGCTGACCGAGGAGTTCACCAAGCAGCACCCGAACGTGACCTTCACCATCACCCGTGACACGTTCCAGAACCTGACGGCCAACGCCCCCAAGCTGCTCGCGAGCGCGACACCGCCCGACCTCATCCGCCTCCCCACCCTGGGTGACACGGTGCGCGACGGTCTCGTCGCCAACCTCGACCCGTACTTCGATGCCTACGGCTGGGATGCGTGGCCCGCCTCGCAGCTCGCACCGCTGCGGATGAGCGAGGACGGCATCCGCGGCTCGGGTTCGCTGTACCAGCTCGGGCTCGGCTACAGCATCACCGGCATCTACATGAACGACAAGCTCGCCGCCCAGCTCGGGATCGACGCACCGCCGCAGACGCTCGCCGAGCTCGAGGACGACATGGCCAAGGCCAAGGCCGCCGGCATCCTGCCGATCATGGCCGGTGACAAGGACGGCGTCGTCAACTTCGTCGTGCAGGCGGCGATGAACCAGTACGTGGACAAGGACCAGTTCCTGTCGTGGATGTTCAACGAGCCGGGCGCCCGCTACGACGAAGAGGGCAACGTGAAGGGCGCCGAGCTCGTGCGCAAGTGGGCGGACGCGGGCTACTTCCCGTCCGACATCAACGCGATCGACTACTTCACCTTCACGAGCCGGTTCGGTGAGGGCGAGGGGCTGTTCACCTTCAACGGCAACTGGGAGGCGGCGAACTACCAGAAGGCCCTCGGCTCCGACGTGTCGTTCTTCCTCGTCCCGCCGGCGGAGGCCGGAGGCGACCACGTCGCCATGGGCGCGGCGAACTCCTTCTCCGTGGCGGCCAAGTCGGCGCACCTGAACGAGATCGTGTACTTCCTCAACTGGGTGCACACCGACCCGACCGCGCGCCAGATCATCGTGGATGTCACCGGTGCCTCGCCCGGCGGCGACCCGTCGCTCGAGCAGCCGAAGGTCGAATCCGGCTCGCTCATCGAGGATGCGCTCGCGATGTCCGCGCAGATCGGCGCCGAGAACGGCCAGGTCGACTTCATGGCCAACACGACCGCCGGCATCTACGCCGGATCGATCATCCCCGAGTCGCAGCTGCTGGTGACGAGCCAGATCACGGGCAAGGAGTTCGTGGACCGCGTGCAGGCGTTCTACGAGAAGGAGGTCGGCGGCAAATGACCGACCCTGCGGTCGCCGCTGTTGCGGCACCCCGACCCGACGGCACCGCCGCGGCGACGACCGCACCCCCGCGCCGGGCCGCCGCCAAGGCGGCCGCCCGGCGCGGGACGCTCGCGGGTTGGCTGCTGCTCGTGCCGGCGCTCGCGGCCTACGTGTCGTTCGTCGTCTGGCCCCTCATCCAGGGGGTGCAGTACTCCTTCTACGACTGGAACGGCATCGGCGTCGCCCGTTGGGTGGGGGTGGACAACTACCTCACCGTCTTCACCGACCCCGACCTGCTCGGCGCGATCCGCAACGCCTTCGTGCTGATCGCGTTCTTCACGATCATCCCCGTGGGCGCGGGTCTCGTGCTCGCGACCCTCATCCGGGGACTGCGCTCGAAGGCGTTCGCCGCCTCGGCGCAGACGGTGCTCTTCCTGCCGCAGATCATCCCGCTGGCTGCAGCGGGTATCGCCTGGTCCTGGATGTACGCGCAGACCGGCGCGGTCAACCAGATCCTGGGATGGCTGGGCCTCGGGTGGATCACCCGCCCCTGGCTCGCTGACTACGGCACGGCACTTCCCGCTGTCGGTCTGATCGGATCGTGGGTGCTGACGGGGCTGTGCACCGTGCTGCTGCTCACCGGCCTCGGCAAGATCGACGTCTCGCTCTACGAGGCGGTTCGGCTCGACGGGGCCGGGTGGTGGCGCGAGTTCTTCACCATCACCCTCCCCGGGCTGCGCCAGGAGATCGCCGTCCTCGTGACCGTCACCGTCATCGCCGCGCTGTCCAGCTTCGACATCATCTACACCTCGACGCAGGGCGGCCCGGGCCGGGCCACTCTCGTGCCGGGCCTGTCCATCTTCCGCATCGGGTTCACCCAGAGCGACGTCGGCCTCGCATCCGCCTTCGGCATCGTGCTGATGGTGCTGGTGCTCGTCGTCGTCCTGCCCATCCAACGACTCTCGAGAGCGAGCGACTCGTGATCGCCAGCCGCACCGAGCGTGTGCTCGGTTACCTCCTGCTCAGCGTGGCGGTGATCGTCACCATGCTGCCGCTGGTCAGCATGTTCTCGGCCGCCCTGCAGCCCGCCGACCGCAACCCGACCGGACTCACCTGGCCGACCGACCCGCAGTGGGGCAACTTCGCCACCGCGTTCGAGACGGGCCACGTCTGGCAGCTGATGGGCTCCAGCATGCTCATCGTTCTCGGCGTCGTGCCGGCGAGTCTCATCGCGGCCACCCTCGCCGGGTTCGCGCTCGGATCGCTCCAGGTGCGTTTCGGGCGGGGCGTGCTGGTGTTCTTCATCCTGGGCCTGACGATCCCGTTCGAGGCCCTCATCATCCCGCTCTACTACCAGGCGCAGTCGCTCGGCACCGTGAACACCCCGTGGGCGGTGATCTTCCCGCTCATCGGGCTGTACATGCCGTTCGGTGTGTTCTGGATGCGCGCCCACTTCATCAACGTGCCCAGGGAGCTCTCCGAGGCGGCCCGCGTGGACGGGGCGTCGCTCTGGCGTGAGTTCCGCAGCATCCAGCTCCCGCTCGCGATGCCCGCGCTCTCCGCTCTGGCGATCCTGCTTTTCATCTGGACGTGGAACCAGTTCCTGCTTCCGGTCGTGCTCATCGCCGACCCGCTGCAGCGGACGGTCGCGGGTGCGCTGACCTTCTTCCAGGGGCAGTACTCGCTCAGCATCCCGCTGCTGAATGCGGGGGCGTTGATCATCATCACGCCCGCGGTCGTGCTCTTCCTCATCTTCCAGCGGCAGTTCATCCGTGCGCTCGTGCAAGGCGCCGTCAAGGGCTGAGCGACCCTTCCCCTTCCCCATTCATGAGGAGAACTCTGTGACGTTCACGCTGCCCGACCACTGGGTCTGGGACTTCTGGTTCGCCCGCGACGGCGACACCCACCACATGTACTTCCTGCAGGCGCCGACCTCGCTCGGAGATCCCGATCTGCGCCACCGCAATGCGACGGTCGGTCACGCCACCTCCACCGACCTGCGGACGTGGACCGTCCACGGCACGGTGCTGCGGCCGTCGGGCGGGGCGGCGCCGGATGCGACGGCCACGTGGACGGGCAGCGTCGTCCGCGACGCGCAGATCTGGCGGATGTTCTACACGGGCTCGCGGTTCCTCGACTCCGCGGCGCACACGAACGTGGAGACGGTGCTGGCCGCATCCGCATCGGAGCCGGGCAACTGGGCGAAGGATGCGTCGGTCGTCGTCGCCGCAGACCCGCGGTGGTACGAGACGCTGGATGACGGCACTTGGCACGAACAGGCATGGCGCGATCCGTGGGTCTTCGCCGACCCCGCCGGAGACGAGTGGCACATGCTCGTCACCGCGCGCGCCGCGGGCCATGGCGACCGCGACGCCGGGGTGATCGGCCACGCCCGCTCGGACGACCTCTCGCGCTGGGAGGTGCGTCCGCCGCTCAGCGTCCCCGGTGCGGGTTTCGCGCACCTCGAAGTCCCTCAGCTGGTGCAGATCGACGGCCGATGGGCGCTCATCTTCTCGTGCGATTCCGCGCACCTCGCCGGGACGCGGACCGGTGCGCGGGGCGGGATCTGGGCGGTGGCCCTCGACGATCCGCTCGGGCCCTACCCCGTGGACCGGGCCGTGCTCGTCGCGAGCGAGAAGCTCTACAGCGGTCGCATCACGCAGGATGCGACCGGGCGCGATGTGATGCTCGCGTTCGAGAACGTCGGCACGGACGGCGTCTTCGTGGGCGCGCTGTCGGATCCGCTTCCGGTGCGCTGGGAGAACGACCGTCTCATCGTCGAGGAGAGCGCAGCATGATCGAGATCAACGGCCACATCGCCCCCGGCTTCGAGGCGGTCGGCGACGCCTTCGCGGCGGCGTTCGAGGGGCTTCCGCGGATGGGGGGAGCTCTGGCGATCCGCGTCGACGGCCGAAGCGTCATCGATCTCTGGGCCGGTTCCGCGGACGCGCGCACCGACCGTCCGTGGGAGCGCGAGACCCCGTCGGTGATCTTCTCCTGCTCCAAGGGTCTGATGTCGATCCTCGTCGCCCGGCTCGCCGCATCCGGGCGGGTCGATCTGGACGGCCCCCTGGCCGCACTGTGGCCGGAGTTCGGCCAGCACGGCAAGGATGCGGTGACGGTCGGCGACGCGCTGGCGCACCGCGCGGGGGTGCCGGCGCTGAGCGTCGATCTGACGACCGAGGACGTGCTCGACTTCGACCGTGTCGCCGCGCTGCTCGCGGCGCAGGAACCCCTCTGGACACCGGGGGAGGCGTGGGCGTACCACGCGCTCACGCACGGCTGGATCTCGGGCGAGATCGTGCGTCGGGCGAGCGGGCTCGCCCCGGCCGCGGCGTTCCGCGAGATGGCCGATCTGCTCGGTGCGGACGCGTGGCTCGGGTTGCCGCCCGAGCGCGCCGGCTCGGCCGCGCACCTGTTCGTCGGTGCCTCCCTCCAAGGCCTCGTGGCACAGCAGGCTGCTCGGCGCGCACCCGGAGCGGTCGACTGGGGCGATCGTGCCATGACCCTCGGCGGCGCTCTGCCGCCGACTCTCGTGGGCGAGGCGGCGGGCTTCAACACGCCGGCGGTGCAGGCCGCCGTCATCCCCGGGGCCGGGGTCGTCGCCACGGCGCGCGCCGTCGCAGCGATGTGGTCGGCGACCGTGTCCGAGACCGACGGGGTGCGGCTGCTCGACGACGACACCGTCATCGCGGCCACGCGCGAGCGCACGGCGGGACCGCCGTTCTTCGACGCGCCGGCGCCGTGGCCGCGCTGGGGCGCCGGGTTCCAGCTCGACTCCGAGGCGCGGCGGTACCTCGGACCGTCGAGCTTCGGCCACGACGGCGCGGGCGGGCAGGTCGCGTTCGCCGATCTCGACAGCAGGGTCGGCTTCTCGTTCGTCACGAACTGGATGGAGGCCGTCGACGATCACCGGGCGACGCGGATCGTGGACGCGCTCCGCGAGGTCGTGGCCTCGTCCCCGAGGGCCGGCTCCGACAGGCGCCGGCGGGCCTAGTCGACCAGCGAGAAGGAGACCCCGACGAGGTCTGCGGAGGTGTCGAACACCCGCACCCCTTCCTCGGCGTTGCGCAGCGGCTTGTAGAGCGACTGCTCACCGGGCTTGCCGCCGACGCGGCCGAACCCGGTCGGGCCGTAGAACCTCCCCGGCTCGCCCATGGTCGCCGCCATCAGCGCCGGCAACCCCGCGGACTCGACCGTGCCCGTCAGCCCGAGCCGCGTCATCCGTTCGATGCCGCGCCGGCCGGACAGGGCCTCGGCCCGCCCGATCTCGGGACGGGCGGCGAGCAGATTCGTCGGGGCGACGCCCGGGTGCGAGATGTTGCTCGTGATACCCCAGCCGGCCGCGACGCTGCGCTTCTGCAGCTCCAGCGCCCAGAGTCCGAAGGCGATCTTCGACTGGCGGTAGGCCCTCATCCCGTCGTACGAGCGCTCTGCGTTGAGGTCGTCCCAATTGATCTTCCCGCTCGCCGCGGCGATGCTCAGCTGCGAGGTGATCCGGGCTTTGCCCGCCCTCAGCAGCGGCAGCAGCCGGGCGGTCAGGGCGACGTGACCGAGGTGGTTGGTGCCCCACTGCAGTTCGAAGCCGTCGGCCGTGGTCTGCCGGTCGGGCGGTGTCATGACGCCCGCGTTGTTGATGAGCACGTGGATCGGGGCGCCCGCCGCGGTCAGGGTCTCGGCGAGCCCGGCGACCGACGCGAGCGACGAGAGGTCGAGGTCGTGCAGGGTGATGGTCGCGTTCGGGGCGGCGTCGCGGATGGCGGCGACCGCCGCCTCGCCCTTCGTGCGGTTGCGTACCGGGAGGATCAGTTCAGCGCCGGCTGCGGCGAGGCGGGTGGCGATGCGCAGACCCATGCCGTCGCTGCCGCCCGTGAGGAGGGCGCGCTTTCCGGTGAGGTTCGGGATGTCGAGAGTGATCTGTCGAGGCATGTTCCCACTGTCCGGGGGCGATCCGCCGGCATCCAGGGACAGACGATCCGTGGATCGGGCGGTCCGGTGCGGGTAGAAACGAAGCATGCCCCACGACCGCGCCGGCCTCGCCGAGTTCCTCCGGCACCGCCGCGAGGCGCTGAAGCCCGAGGATGTCGGCCTGCCCCGCGGTCCGCGGCGCCGCACCGGCGGCCTTCGCCGCGAGGAGGTCGCCGCGCTCGCGTTCATGTCGACCGACTACTACTCGCGCATCGAGCAGGAGCGCGGGCCGCAGCCGTCGGAGCAGATGATCGCCGCGATCGCCCAGGGTCTGCACCTGTCCCTCGACGAGCGGGACCACCTGTTCCGGCTGTCGGGGCACCCGGCGCCCGCGCGGGGTGTTTCCACGGAGCACATCAGCCCGGGCATGCTGCGCATCTTCGACCGTCTCACCGACACCCCCGCAGAGATCGTCACCGAGCTCGGTGAGACGCTGCGGCAGACGCCGCTCGGCGTCGCGCTCGTCGGCGACCTCGTCTCGCGCACCGGTCCGTCGCGCAGCATCGGTTACCGCTGGTTCGCGGACCCGCACGGCCGCGATCGCTACGCCCCGGCCGACCACGCCCGGCTGTCGCGGCTCTTCGCCTCTGGTCTGCGCGAACTGGTCGGCAAGCACGGCCCGTCGTCACGCGCGGCCGCCATGGCGGAGGCGCTACGAGGGGAGAGCGAGGAGTTCCGGGTGCTGTGGGACGCGCAGATCGTCGGCGAGCGTCCGACAGAGCTCAAGCGCTTCGTGCATCCCGAGGTCGGAGAGCTCGACCTGACGTGTCAGACCCTCCTCGACCCCGAGAGCGGCCACTCGTTGTTGGTGTACACCGCCGTCCCCGGTTCCCCGTCGGCCGAGCGTCTGCAACTCCTCTCGGTGATCGGCACGTCCCTCACCTCCTCCGTGGTTGAGTAGGCCGCGGCGCTCATTGGGCAGAAACGCCCTCGTCGCCGCCGAGCTGGCCGGGATGCGTGAGCCGCCACCACTCTGTGGGCGGCTCGATGACGCCCGACACGACGACGTCGGCCGTCGTGGTGTTCGGCCCCGCGGTCCAGGTGAGGGTGCCGACGACCTCGCCGTCGGTGTACGTCGTGGGCTCCGAGACGTCCATGTCGACCGTGATCGCGGTGTCCGACCAGGTCAGGATGCTGGGGGCCGAGGCGACGACCAGGGCCGCACGTGAACCCCAGCGGGTCGAGAGGGAGCCGATCTGCTGCCCCTCCTCGGCGAGCTGCACCGCGTGGAACCCGTCACGGATGCTCTTCAGCTGCGCACGCACGACGCTGTCCACCGTGCTGCGGGAGTACACCCCGAGCACGACGCCGGTGACGTGCAACGGCTCGCCGATTCCCACATCCAGCGTCGAGGTGTACAGCAGGTTGTAGTTGTCGGGTCCGAGGTTCCCGGTCTTGAGGCCGGTGATCCCGTCGACGCCCAAGAGGTTGTTCGTGTTGCTCACTGTGCCGAGATCGCCCAGCGACGCCGACGGCATCGCGGCGATCGCGGCGATGGTCGGCTCGGATGCGGCCAGCTTGCCGAGGGTGATGAGGTCAGCGGGCGTGGCGGTGTTGCGCGCACTGATCCCGGTGGGCTCCACGATCGTGGTGCCGGTCATCCCGTGCGCATCGAGCCAGGTGCGTGCTGCTCCGACGAATCCGCTCCGCGAGCCGAACGCCCAGGTGGAGACGGCGTCCGCGTAGTTGCTCGCGGAGGGAAGCAGCATCGCCGTCAGCGCGTCGCGCAGCGACATCGAACTGCCGGTCGGCATGGCGAGGATCGTCGCTCCCTGCACGTAGTACTCGTCGTACAGGTCGTGGTCGGCCTTCGAGAACGTGATCGTGGGCCCGGGGTCGTCCGGCCCGCCGAGCGGTGATGCGTCGAGCACGACGAGCGCCGTGATGAGCTTGCTGATGCTCGCCAGCGGGCGCGCCTCATCGCCGCCGCTCGAGGTCCAGATGCCGCCGGCGCCCGCGCCGAGGTAGGCGTCTGCGCCAGACACGCTCAGCGCCGACGCGCCCTCCGTCGGCATCGCGATGCCGGCCGCTCCGGGTGCGGACACCGACGGCTTCTCGGCCGTCATCGCCGGAGCGGGCAGGGGCGCGTTCAGTGCCCAGATCGTGTAGCCGCCGCCCGCCGCGAGAGGGAGTGCCACGAGGATCAGCAGCACGGTCGCCACGATCCAGCGCCGCCGTCGGCGCACCCGGGGATCGACGGGCGGCGGGTCGTCCGCACCGGCGTCGAGCAGGTCGGCGAACGGGACCAGTTGATCGGTCGGGTCGTCGTGCGTCGTCATGTCGGGCCCCCATCCCTCGCGCGCAGGCACCATCCTGCCGTATACGGTGCGGGAGAGGTGGTGCGTACTCAGCCGCGGACGTCGGCGCGCAGCGGGTCGGTCACGCCGTCGATGCAGGCGTAGCGCGCGATGTCCCATCCGGCGAGCTCCGCCCCGGCTCGATACGCGGACTCGAAGAAGTCGAGCGCCGCCGTGCGCGGGTCACCCGTCTCCTGGGCGCACGCGAGCGGGTAGACGGCGAGATGGGAGGTGCCTCGATCCAGCCAGAGCGCCCCCTCGGGGAGCGGGCGCTGCGCGATGCCCGCCGGCTCCGGCGACGTGTAGGAGTAGAACGCGGGCTCCGGCACTCTCGCGTCTCCGAACCAGAACCCCGACGAGACGACCTCCCGGGAATAGGCCTCACGAGTGACGCTGTCGGCCTGATCGGTGTGCGGCACGACCGTGTCGGAGAAGCGCGTCGCGGCGATGTCGAGCGTGTGCCAGAAGTGATGCACGGGACTCGTCTTGCCGCTGAAACGGCCGCAGAACTCTTCGAGCACGAGTCCGGCATCCGAGAGCAGTCGCCAGTAGGCCGTGACGGATGCGGGGTCGTACGCGTCGTGCTCGGTGTCGTCGCGGAACGGGCGGGTCGCGTCGGGCAGGTCGAACGGCGTCGCGTCGACGATCGGCGCGGCGTCGACGCCGGCACCCTCGAGGGCGCGGACGACGTGCGCGTGGAAGTCCGCGACGGAGAGTCCCGGCAACGAGAACGACGTGCGGACGCCGTCGCTCGTGACCACTTTCAGGCGGTGATCGATGAAGTCGAAGTCGACCGCGAAGGTCGGGTCCGCACCCATCGGACGCGTTGTGATCCCGGAGCCGGTGAGGTGGAACGGCACGTTCCACCAGTGGTTGCGCCGCACGCTGCGCGCGAGCCGCAGTTTGCCGACCAGCTGCACGAACCGGTGCACAGTCTCCTTCGTGGGCTGCCAGGCATTGTAGGGCAGACGCGTCTCGAGCATGCGGACCTCTTCCGTGGTCGGATGCGGCCGCCGTCGCCGCGTCCCATGATCCGAGCATGCCATCCGCACCGGACGATCCGCGTGGAGGAGGCCTCGACACCTGTCGGAGCAGTGCGGCCGGATCCGTTCCTATCGTCGTCGCACACACCTCGTCTCACGGGTGTCGGGAAGGACGGCGCAGATGGCCGAGCGACTGCGGATCGGCATCGCGGGCGGATCGCTCGGCGGGCTCGGCGCGGCGGCGCTGCTCACACGGGCCGGGCACGACGTCACCGTCTTCGAGCGCTCGGCGAGCGGGCTCTCGGGCCGGGGTGCGGGGCTCGTCGCGCAGGATGAACTCCTCGCGCTCCTCGACGCGGCGGGACGCCCGGATGCGGCGCGCGGCACCGTGACCTCCGAACGCATCGTCCTCGATCGCGCGGGACGGATCGTCTCCCGCGACCCCACGCCGCAGACGCTGCTGTCGTGGGACGTGCTCTACGACGCCCTGCGCTCCACGCTCGCGGACGCGGCGTACCTCACGGGGATGCGCGTCGCGGGCGGGGGGGGGGGGGGGGGAGGGGGGTCGCCCGGCGGTGCATATCTCGATCTGGGCTCGAGAGGCCGACGCGAGTTCGATGTCGTGGTCGGGGCGGACGGGCTGCATTCGGCGGTGCGGGGATTCGTGGCGCCCGAGCAGAAGACGAACGCGTACAGCGGCTACGTCACCTGGCGCGGGCTCCTTCCGGAGACGGCGCTGCCGTCGGAGGCCGCCGACGTGTTGGCCGGACGGTTCGCGTTCTTCACGGGGCGCGGTGGACACGCTCTCGGCTACCTCGTGCCCGGGCCGCGCGGCGAGATCGAGCCGGGCCTGCGGCGCTACAACTGGGTCTGGTACCGCACCCTGACCCGCGATGCGTTGAGCGACGTCCTGGCCGCATCGGGAAGGCGCCGCGACGCGGCCTCGCTCGCACCGGGCGAGCTTCCGGTCGGTCTGCGCGAGAGCCTGGTGGATGACGCGCAGCGGCTGCTCCCGCCACCGTTCGCCGATGCGGTGGCTGCGGAGCCGCATCCCTTCCTGCAAGCCATCTACGACTACGTCCCGCCGCGGATGACCGCCGGCCGGGTCGCCCTGCTCGGCGATGCAGCCGTGGTCGTGCGACCGCACACTGCGAGGGGGGCGGCGAAGGCAGCGGCCGATGCGCTGGCACTGGCGGACCTGCTCGCCGAGCGGGGTGCCACTGAGGCGCTTCGTGCCTACGACGCGACGCGGCTCCCGGTGGGACGGTGGATCGCAGACTACGGGCGCAGGCTGGCGGCCGGCCTGCCGCTGTGAGCGACAAGAGCCGTTCGAGCGGGAATGCTCAGAACGGCGGGTCGCCCGGCGGTGACGCGTCCGGAACGAACGTGGGTGTGCGCCGCTCCGGGACGACGGTGTAGATGCGGCCCGTCGGGCTCGTCCACTCGGTGGACGCATCCGCGAACTGCCGCACCTTCCACCCGCCGTGGTGCTTGACGGTGTGATGCCCCTTGCACAGCGGGGTGAGGTTGTCGGCGCCGGTCGAACCGCCGTGCTCCCAGGCGATGGTGTGGTCGATCTCGCACCGGTTCGCCGGAACCATGCACCCCGGAGCGCTGCACCGGGCGCTGCGCCACCGTGCGAGCCGTCGCAGGCTCGCCGGCGGTCGGTACTGCGTGCGCCCGACCGACAGGACGAGACCCGTTTCGGGATGTGTGAGGACACGCATCCATCCGTCGGCGCCGCCGCACAGCTCGCGAGCCTTGGCGAGGGGGATGGGGCCGACGCCGTCGACGACGGCTGCGACCTCGCTCGCGCCGAGGAGGGTGAGCGCGGGCACGGTCACCGCGACGGTCGCGCGGATGCCGCGCGCCTGCGCGCCGTGCTGCGGCACCTCGCCGTCGATCAAGAGGTCGGCTGCGACGTCTGCGCGTGCCTGATCGAGTGTGCGCTGCCGGTTCGTCTCGTCGCCCACGGAGCTTTCCGGGCTTTCGGATGCGGCCGGCTCTGCGGCGATGAGGGCTGCGGCGGTGCGTGTGAGGCGGTCGAAGATCGCCCTCGCCTCGACGGCCGGCAGATACACGGTGAGCCACGCCATTCCGTCGCGGTCGTCGTCGACCGCGACCCGGCGTGTGTCGAGCGCCTCACGCTGCCGCTCCGCCAGCGTGGCGGCCCGGGCGTCGTCGACGAGACGGCGCACGGCGTGCCGGAAGACACCGATGGGCAGGCGCACCGCGAGCTCGAGCGCGAGCGGGGCCAACTCTTCGCGCAGCCATGGCTCGGCGCGATCGACGGCGTCGACGAGAGCCTCGGCGTGTCGCTGGGTGATCTGCGCACGGCTCAGCGCGGCGAGGGTCTCGGGGTACCGCTCGACGAGCGCCACGGCGTGGGCGATGAGGCGGTCGGCCGCTGCTTCGGTGGCCCCGATCGCCTGCGCGAGCTCGAGGCGCAGCGAGCGCTCCACGATGCCCCGATCGTGCCGACCGGCGCGCTTAGCCTCCGCGTGCGCATCGGTGCGCATCTCGGCGATCGCCCACACCTGCTCGGCGGCGAAGACGGACAGCATCGCGGAGACCTCGACGACACGATCGACCGCGTCTTCGGGCTCGACAGGCGCCCTCTCGACGTCGCGCGCGAACGACGCGTCGGGATCCTCTTCGAAGAGGGGCGCGTCGCTGGACATACCTTCACAATAGGGAGGGCCTCCGACATCGTGACGGTGCTCGAGACGGGTGTGGGCGCCGCCTGTCACCGCGTTCCGGCGGCTCGCAGCGGGGGCAGATGGCCGGTCGCCGCCGCGAGCGCTCGCACGACGATGAGCGGCGGGTCGACGATGACACCTTGAGAGATCAGCGCATCCAGCTCCGCGAGCGGCATCCGTGCCAGCCTCACCTGCTCGGCGGGGTCTGACGCGTCGGGTCGTGTCCAGGCGAACCCGGATGTGGAGATGAACAGGTGAGTCGGCCACGCGGCGCGGCCGGGGTTCATGAAGAACGTGTGCAGATGCCGAAGATCGTCGGGCACGATGCCGAGTTCCTCTTCGAGTTCGCGCCGCGCCGCTGCGAGAGAGTCTCGTCCGCGCGGCCACCGCCTCCGGGAAGGTCGTAGATCCAGCGGCCGATGGGGTAGCGGTACTGCCGAGAGATCAGGACATCGTCTCCGTCGACGACGAGAGCAGCGACGGAGTACGGCACGCTCTCGTCGACCTCGAAGGAGGTCTGGGAGCCGTCCGGGAGGAGGACGGTGTGGTCGACCAGAGTCACGCGTCCGACGTGCGCGAGGGAACGACCGATCGCGGTCCAGTGGGGTTCGGGGCGGTCGACCATCCGCCCACCCTACGAAGGAACGCGCAAGGCGGCGATGATGGAGGCATGGTCGACGTCACCTTCCGGCGCTTCTCGGACGACGAGTTCCCCGCGTGGATCGCCGTTCAGCATCGCGCGTACACCGAGGAGCGCGTGCGCGCCGGCGATGACCGCGCCACCGCCGAGCGCATCGCCGCCGAGTCCTACACGGAGCTCTTCCCGGGCGGGCTTCCCGCCGCGGGACACGATGTGCTCCACGTCGAGGCGGCGGGCCGCACCGTCGGGGTGACGTGGCTGGGCCCGCATCCGC
Source organism: Microbacterium sp. SORGH_AS_0862 (assembly GCF_030818795.1). NCBI lineage: Bacteria > Bacillati > Actinomycetota > Actinomycetes > Micrococcales > Microbacteriaceae > Microbacterium > Microbacterium sp. SORGH_AS_0862. The sequence continues at coordinate 2,282,917 of NZ_JAUTAY010000001.1, forward strand.
GCGGGAACGAGGGCGTGTGGTGGGTGTGGGACATCGAGATCGACGAGCCGTATCGAGGGTGCGGCTACGGGCGAGCGGCAATGCTCCTGGCCGAGCGGTACGTCGCCGAGCGGGGTGCGCGGGAGCTCGCGCTCAACGTCTTCGGCTTCAACGAGCGCGCCCGCCGGCTGTACGAGTCGCTCGGCTTCGGCGTGACGGCGGTGCAGATGAGCAAGCCGGTGCACCCGGAGTCCTGAACCTCAGGCGTGATCGCGCCAGGAATGCTGCGGCGCGTAGCCGAGCAGGCGCTGCGCCTTCGCGGTGGAGAACAGGCTGTCGTTCGCGCCGATCTCGCCTCGCACCTCGACGCCGGGGAAGACCTCGGCGACCAGCTCGGCGTTCGGACGCGACATGACCGTGTCGGCCGCGGCGATGAGGAAGTGGTCGAAACCTGTCGGAGCCGTCTCGAGCGCGCGGAGAACGGCCTGCGCGCCGTCGCGGGCGTCGATGTAACTCCACAGGTTCCACTTGCGCGCCCGTGCGTCACCGTCGAAGGAAGGGAACTCGGCGTAGTCCTCGGGAACCATGACGTTCGAGAAGCGCAGCGCCGTGATCGACAGCTCCGGATGCCATCGCACCAGCTCGATCGCCATCCGCTCCTCGAGGTGCTTGACGAGCGAGTACACCGACTCCGGCCGCGCGGGGTAGTCCTCGTCGACGGGGATGTAGGGCGGCGGGACGTCGAAGGGGAGCCCTTGAACGGTCTCGCTCGACGCGGTGACGATCCGGTGGATGCCGAGCCGGGTCGCGGCGTGCAGCACGTTGAAGGACACCGTCATGTTGTTGTGGAAGACGGCGACGTCCGCGCGCAGACCCGGTGCGGGAATCGCGGCCAGATGCACGAGCGCGTCGACGCCGTCGTGCTGATCGTTGACCGATCCGAGCGCGTCGACCACCTGGCCGTAATCCGTCAGATCGACCTGCACGAAGCCGGGACCGCGCTCGCCGACGACATCGAGACCGATGACCTCGTGTCCGGCCGCGGCCAATTCGCGAACGACCACGCGTCCGAGCTTCCCCGATGATCCCGTCACTGCGATCCGCATCTCTCCAGCGTGCCACAGGGTGAGGCGGATAGCGGCCGCAGCCGCGGAGGGCAACCCCGGCGGAGCTCGCAGCCGACGTGCTTAGCGTGACGCAACGACGATCGGAGGCCGCCCATGTCACGCAATGTCCGTCGCATGTCTTGCACGCCCGAAGATGTCTTCGCCGTGATGGCGGACGGCTGGCTGTACCCCTCGTGGGTGGTGGGGGCCTCACGGATGCGGTCGGTCGACGATTCCTGGCCGGCTGAGGGGGCGCAGCTGCACCACTCGTTCGGGGTCTGGCCGGTGCTGATCGACGACACCACCCAGGTGCGCGAGTACGATGCGCCGCGGCGGATCGTGCTCCGTGCGCGCGGCTGGCCGATGGGGGAGGCACGCGTCGTGATCGAGGTGCGATCGAGCGAGGACGGATGCGTGGTGCGCATCACGGAGGACGCGGTCGCCGGCCCCGGAGCGTGGATACCGCGGTGGATCATGAACCCGCCGCTGCACCTGCGCAACGCCGAGACGCTGCAGCGATTGGCCTTCCTGGCGGAGGGTCGCGCCGCGAGAGGGGGATGATCGAAGGGTGAGCGATCTCGACGTCATCGTGGTCGGATCGGGGCCGAATGGACTCGCAGCCGCCGTGACCCTCGCCAGGGCCGGACTCGTCGTCCGGGTCTACGAGCGCGCCGCGACCCTCGGCGGCGGCGCGTCCTCGGCCGGTCTGACGCTGCCCGGGTTCCTCCACGACGTGTGCTCGGCCGTGCATCCGCTCGCCTTCGAGTCCGCGTTCTTCCAGGCCTTCGGGCTCACCGAACGCGTCGAGTTCGTGGTTCCCGAGGTCTCGTTCGCGCATCCGCTCGACGGCGGGCGTGCAGCGCTCGCGTACCGGGACCTCGACCGCACGAGTGAGGAGCTGGGGCGCGACGGTGCGGCCTACGCGCGGCTCATGCGTCCCTTGGCCGAGAACACGCGCCAGCTGGCCGAGCTGACCGGCGGCCCGCTGCTGCGCTTCCCGGCCGACCCTGTGTTCGCCGCGCGATTCGGCGTGCGCGTACTCGATCAGGGGTCGCCGCTCTGGGGGCGGAGGTTCCGCGAAGATGCAGCGCCCGCCCTCGTCACCGGCGTGGCCTCGCACTCGATCCTGCCGCAGCCGAGCCTCGCCGCATCCGGGGCCGGGCTCGCACTGGGCGCCTACGCGCACGCGCGCGGCTGGCCGATCCCGATCGGCGGCAGCCAGGCGATCGTCGACGCGATGGTGGCGGATCTGCGCGACCACGGAGTCGAGGTCGTGCGCGATCACGAGGTTCGCTCGCTCGCGGAACTGCCTCCGGCTCGCGCGGTGCTGCTGGATGTCACCCCCGCGGCGCTTCTGCGCATCGCCGGCGACGACCTGCCGCCCTCGTACCGGCAGGCGCTGGGCCGGTTCCGTTACGGAGCCGCCGTCGCCAAGGTCGACTTCGCGTTGTCCGCGCCCGTCCCCTGGGCCGATCCCGCGGTGGCGCAGGCCGGCACGGTGCACCTGGGCGGCACGCGGGGCGAGATCGCCGCCGCCGAGAACGACGTCGTGCACGGGCGGATGCCGGAGCGCCCCTACGTGCTCATCTCGCAGCCCTCGCTCTTCGACCGCACGCGCGCCCCCGACGGCGGGCACACCCTGTGGGCCTACACCCACGTGCCCGCCGGCAGCGACGCCGACCGGGAGGAGGCCGTCGTCGCCCAGATCGAACGGTTCGCACCCGGATTCCGCGACACGATCCTGGCCGCTCGTTCGCGCACCGCCGTCGACCTCGCCCGCCACAATCCGAACTACCCCGGCGGCGACATCGCTGCGGGCAGCCCCGACGTCGCGCAGCTGCTCAAACGCCCGGTGCTGCGCCGCGACCCCTGGCGCACGCCGCTTCCGGGGGTCTACCTGTGCTCGGCGTCGACCTCGCCCGGCCCGGGTGTGCACGGACTCGGCGGATGGTGGGCTGCGCGGAGCGCCCTGGGGCACGTGTTCGGCATCCCGGAGACGCCGTCGCTGTCACCGCGCTGAGCGCAGCCGTTCCCAGTCCACGTCGATCGTGCGGGGGAGCGCGCGGGAGAACCGCGCCGGCAGCACCGTGCCGGGCTCCGGCCAGTACCGGGTGTCGATCACGACCTCGACCGACGCCGTCGCGCCTTGGAAGCCCTCGGCGGCGAGGGCCACCTCGACCGTGCAGCTCTGGTGACGCCGCCGAGAAGACGGCGCGGTCGCCGACAGGATGCGGGCGGTGCCGATCCAGGGTGAGCCGAGCCCCGATTCGGTCAGCCTGTCCAGCGCCTCGGCTGCCTGCTCGGTCCAGTCCTCCATGTCACCGACGATAGCGACCGGCGCGTGTGCGCCGACGCACGCCGACACACGAATCGGGGCGGCGCCGAGCGGCCGGTAGGCTGCGGGAAACCCGCATCCCCCTTCGAAAGGGCCCTCATGGCCGACCGCGAATACGGCTTCCGCACGCGCGCCATCCACGCCGGCAACATCCCCGACGCCGTCACCGGCGCCCGTGCGCTGCCGATCTACCAGTCCTCGGCGTTCGTCTTCGACGACACGGAGGATGCGGCCGCGCGCTTCGCGCTGCAGAAGTACGGCAACATCTACAGCCGTCTGGCGAACCCGACGACGGCGTCGTTCGAGGAGCGAATCGCCTCGCTCGAGCAGGGCCTCGGCGCCGTGGCCACCTCCAGCGGACTCTCGGCGCAGTTCATCACGTTCGCCTCGCTGGCGGGGGCGGGCGACCACATCGTGGCCAGCGCCAACCTCTACGGCGGCTCCATCACCCAGCTCGACGTGACGCTGCGCCGATTCGGCGTGGAGACCACGTTCGTGGCCTCGGCGGACCCCGCCGATTACGCCGCCGCCATCACCGACCGCACCAAGGCGGTGTTCGCGGAGACGGTGGCCAACCCCTCCGGCGAGGTCGCCGACATCGAGGGCCTCGCAGCGGTCGCCCACGCCGCCGGTGTCCCGCTCGTGATCGACTCGACGGTCGCCACGCCCTACCTGTGTCGTCCGATCGAGTGGGGCGCCGACATCGTCGTGCACTCCGCCACCAAGTTCCTCGGCGGTCACGGCACCTCTCTGGGCGGGGTCGTCGTCGAGTCGGGCCGCTTCGACTGGTCGAGCGAGCGCTTCCCCCTCTTCACCGAGCCGGTGCCGAGCTACGGCGGACTCGAGTGGTCCGGAAACTTCGGCGAGTACGCCTTCCTCACCCGCCTGCGCGCCGAACAGCTGCGCGACATCGGCCCGGCGCTCGCGCCGCACTCGGCCTTCCTGCTCGCCCAGGGCGTCGAGACGCTGCCGTACCGCATGAAGGCGCACGTCGAGAACGCGCGTGCCGTGGCCGAATGGCTCGATGCCGACCCGCGCGTCGAGTACGTCACCTGGGCGGGGCTTCCCGGCCACATCCACCACGACCGGGCCAAGAAGTATCTTCCGGAGGGCCCCGGCGCCGTCTTCAGCTTCGGGGTCAAGGGCGGTCGCGCGGCCGGTCGCACGTTCATCGAGTCGGTCGATCTCGCCAGCCACCTCGCCAACATCGGCGACGCGAAGACGCTCGTCATCCACCCCGCATCCACGACCCACGCGCAGCTCACCGAGCAGCAGCTCATCGACGGCGGCGTGCTGCCGGGGCTCGTGCGCATCAGCGTCGGCATCGAGGACGTCGACGACATCATCTACGACCTCGACCAGGCCCTCGCCGCCGCGCAGGAGGCATGATGAACGACGTGACCGCCGCCGAGGAGACCGTCGAGACCCGCCTGCCGAACGGGCTGACGTGCGCCCTGCCCGCCAGCTCGCCCCTCGCCAAGCTGCTGCGCTCGCAGCGCACGTGGGAGGGGCCGGGTGCGAAGGAACGCCTCGCGATCCTTCGCGCCGCGAAGAGCATCGCGATCGTCGGCGCCTCCGCGAATCCGGCGCGCTCGAGCTACTTCGTCGGCACGTACCTCCTGCAGTCCGGCGACTACCGGGTGTACTTCGTGAACCCGAACGCCACCGAGATCCTCGGTCAGCCCGCCTACCCCGATCTCGCCTCGCTGCCGGAGGTGCCCGACATCGTCGACGTCTTCCGCCGCGCCGACGACATCCCCTCGGTCATCGACGACGCCCTCGCGGTCGGCGCGCCCACCGTCTGGGTGCAGCTCGGGATCTGGAACGAGGATGCGGCCCGCTACGGTGAGAGCAAGGGGCTGACCGTCGTCATGGATCGCTGCATCAAGATCGAGCACGCGCGCTTCCATGGCGGCCTGCACCTCATGGGGTTCGACACCGGCCAGATCAGCTCCCGGCGCACGCTGCGGTGAGCGCGACGCGGCTGCGCCCCGCCGTCGGTCACCTCACGCGGATCGGCGCGGCGACCCTCCTCGCGGGTGTCGGTACGGGCCTCGCCGTGCTCCTGTTGGTCTGGATCGTCCACTCGATCGAGCACCTCGTCTGGGGCGAGGGCCGAGGCCCCTTCCTCGACGGTCTCGCCGCACCATCCGAGTTCTGGCTGCCGCTGGTCACGGTCAGCGCGGCCGGCGTCATCGCGGCCGTCGGCTGGTACCTCATCCGCCGTTTCGGGCGTCCCGTGGCGAGCGTCGAGCAGGGCGTCTCAGGGCGACGGATGCCGGTGCTGGAGACCCTCGTCGACACGGTCCTGCAGGTCGTCTCGGTCGCGCTGGGCGCCTCGATCGGCAAGGAGGTCGCCCCGCGAGAGCTCGCCGCAATGGCGTCGTCGAAGGTCGTCGGTTGGTTCCGCCTGACGCCGCGCTGGCGTCGCATCCTGATCGCTTCGGCCGCGGGCGCGGGTCTCGCGGCCGTCTACAACGTGCCGCTGGGCGGCGCGGTGTTCTCGGTGGAGATCCTCCTCGGCGAGTTCTCGATCGCCGCCGCCGTGACCGCGCTCGCGGTCAGCGCGATCGCCACGCTGGTCGCGCGGCCGCTCGTGGGCGACCAGTCGCTCTACGACCTGGGATCGATCGAGGTCAACGCGTCTCTGCTCGTCGCGGCTCTCGTCATCGGACCGCTGATGGGAGTCGTCGCGACCAGCTTCGTGGCGGCGACCAAGCGCCTGAGCGCCTTCCGGCCCACCGGCTGGAAGCTGCTCGTCGTGCTCCCGATCGTGTTCGCCGCCGTCGGCGCCGTCGGGATGTTCTTCCCGCTCATCCTCGGAAACGGGCGCGCCCTGGCGACCGCCGGCTTCGAGCTGAGCGAGCCGGTCGTGTTCCTGCTCGTCCTCGCCGTGCTGAAGTACGTCGCGACGACGCTCTCCCTCGGCGCGGGCGCCATCGGCGGAACGCTGCAGCCCTCGGTCGCGATCGGTGCCGCACTGGGAGCGGCAGCGGCGGCGGGATGGGCCCTGCTCTGGCCCGGGGCGAGCGGCACGGGACTCGCCGTCGTCGCCGCGGCCGCCTTCCTCGCCGCGAACATGCGCGCGCCGTTCACCGCGATCGCCCTGATCATCGAGTTCACCGACACGGGTTTCTCTCTGCTACTGCCGATGTTCCTCGCTGTCGCCGGTTCGCTCGCGGTCGCGGGGCTGCTCAAGCGCGGCGGTCTCGCCGGCTTCACGCCGGTCGACCCCGGTCGCGAGTAGCCGCAGGTCGGCCTGCCGAGACTCCGCGCGTCGCGGCGAGCGAGCATCAGATCGTGTGCTCGCTCGATGAACGGGTGCTCACTCGACGGGGCGAGACTTGGCGAGGCGTGCCGCAACGGCGGCGATGACGGCATCGACGTCGAAGGCGAACTGCGCGTCGCCGTAGGCGTCGAAACCGCTCGCGTCGAGCCGGCGCAGCAGGCTGAGATCCGTGGCGCCCGTCTCGCGGAGCATTCCGCGGAACTGCGCGACCTGCGGATGTCCGCCCGCCCCCGCGGCCGCGACCTCCTCCCGGGCGAAGCCCGTCGCGACGGTCGTCAGCAGCAGGAGAGTGCGCCCGGCGGTGACCTCGTCGAGCCCGCCCTCGAGCAGCCGTTCCAGCACGACCTCGGCGGGCCGGACCGCGGCGAGGGTCGCCCGCGACAGGGTGCGGAAGTGCTCGACGAGGGCGCCCGAGGCCACCAGCGACTGCCGCATCCCCTCGGCGAAGGTGCGACAGGCCTGCGGCCACGGCGCATCCGAGGGGATCTCGAGCGCCGCGATGCGGGTCAGGAACACGTCCTCGGCGAGCAGCTCCAGCAGGCCCTCACGCCCGTGCACGTAGTGATGGAGCGCCTTGCGGTCGACCCCGAGCGCGTCGGCGACACCCTGCATCGTGAGCTGCTCCGACGGCAGCGCCCGCGCCGTGTCGAGGATCGCGGCGCGGTCCAGTCCTGCGCGTTCACCGCGTCCTCGACGGGAGGGGGATTCTGGCGTCACGTCGGCTCCGTCTCCTCGATCTTCTCGGGCGCATCGGTCCTGACGAGCGTAGTATTTCCCGTGCGGGATTTGTCCGTCGAACGGCGACGGCCCGCTCGAGAGAAGGGCTCTGCAATGTCGGAGAGTGTGGTGTTGACCGCGAACAGCACGATCGCGCAATGGCTGGATCACCCCGTCGGGGGCGACCTCATCCGCGGGCTGCTCGCCGCATCGGGCACGACGGAGGACGCGCTGGGCCCCGTCCGATCCCAGCCGCTCCAACAGCTCGTCGCGCTGAGCCAGGGGCAGCTGCCGCAGTCCGTGGTCGACGATCTCGTCCGTCAGGCGAACGGCGGCACGATGCCCGAGCAGACGGGCCCTGCGCCGTGGGTCGAGCGCGTGGTCGCGGGCCGCTTCGCCGGTCGCACCGTGATCGTCACGGGAGCCGCATCCGGGATCGGACGCGCCGTGGCGTCGCGCGTGCTCCGAGAGGACGGCCGCGTCATCGCCGTCGACATCTCCTCCGATCGCCTGGACGAGCTGGTGGCGGCGCACGGCGGGGAGAAGCTCGTGGCGGTCGCCGGCGACATCACCGACCAGGGGGCCGTCGACCGGATCGTCGCCGCCGCCGGAGAGCGGATCGACGCACTCGCGAACGTCGCCGGGATCATGGACGACTTCTCGCCGCTGGGTGAGACGACGGATGCGGTGTGGGAGCGCGTCATGTCCGTCAACGTCACGGGCACGTTCAAGCTGTCCCGTGCGGTGATCCCCGCGATGACCGCGGCCGGAGGCGGCGCCATCGTGAACGTCGCCTCCGAGGCGGGCCTGCGCGGCAACGCCGCGGGGAACGCGTACACGGTCTCGAAGCACGCCGTGGTCGGGCTCACCAAGTCCGCCGCATTCATGTACGGCCCCGCGGGGATCCGGGTGAACGCCGTAGCGCCAGGAGCGGTCGCCACCGGGATCGCGCTGCCGCCGCACCTCTCCGAGAGCGGGCGCGCCCGGGTGTCGCCCTTCGAGCAGCTCATCCCGACCGTGGCCACGGCGGAACAGCTCGCCGCATCCATCACCTTCCTGCTCTCGGACGACGCTGCCAACATCAATGGGGTGATCCTCGCGTCCGACGGAGGGTGGTCGGTGCAGTGACGTCTCGGGGGCGGCGGTAGGCTCTCCCGGTGACCGACGCCCCCGCACGCGTGCTTGCGCCACGCACTCCCGCCTTCATCCTCACCTGCATCGCGACAGGGCTGCTGGCAGGTCTCCTGTCGGGACTGTTCGGCGTGGGCGGCGGCACCGTGATCGTTCCGCTACTGGTCCTGTTCCTGAAGTTCGACCAGCGTCTCGCCGCGGGAACCTCGCTCGCCGCGATCGTGCCGACCGCCGCCGTCGGCGTCATCTCCTATGCGGTGCACGGCTCGGTCGCGTGGGTGCCGGCGGTCCTGCTGGCTGTCGGCGCCGTCGTGGGCGCTCAGATCGGCACCTGGCTGCTGCCGAAGATCTCGCAGACGGCGCTGCGGTGGGGCTTCGTCGCCTTCATCGTCGTCGTGATCGCAAGCCTGTTCTTCGTCATCCCCTCCCGCGACGCGGAGATCGAGGTGACGATCTTGTCCAGCATCGCCCTGGTCGTCGTCGGGGTCTTCACGGGGATCATGGCCGGCCTCATCGGCGTCGGCGGAGGGGTGATCGTCGTTCCGGTGCTCGTACTGCTGTTCGGTGCGAGCGACCTGGAGGCCAAGGGTACGTCGCTGCTGTTCATGATCCCCACCGCCCTGTCGGGAACGATCGGCAACCTCCGTCGCAAGAACGTCGACCTCCTCGCGGCCGCGCTCGTCGGCGTCGCCGCCTGCACGACCACGGCGGTCGGTGCGTGGATCGCGACGTTGCTCGATCCCTTCGTCGCCAACATCCTGTTCGCCGCGTTCCTCGTCTTCATCGGCACGCAGATGGCGATCAAGGCCGTCCGCGGCCGCAAGCGCTGAGCGATTTCTGACGGCGGCCCGACTCGGGCCCCTCGGTAGGATGGGGCTGTGCCCGTGAATCCCACCCTCGTCGAGCGCGCCTTCGAGCCGACACCGCCGTACCTCGTCGGTCGTGAGAAGGTGCGCGAGTTCGCCCGTGCCGTCTTCGCCACCGATCCCCAGCACACCGACCCGGCTGCTGCCCGGGCGCTCGGCTACGCCGATGTCGTCGCGCCGCCGACCTTGGCGATGGTGATCCAGGACCTCACCCTGCAGCAGCTGCTCGCAGAGCCCGACTCGGGGATCGCCCTCGAGCGCACGATCCACGCCGAGCAGCGCTTCCGCTACTCGCGGCCCATCGTCGCCGGCGACGAGCTCACCGCGCAGCTGCGCGTGACGGGCGTGCGCGCCGTGGGCAAGGGCGCCATGGTCACGAGCGAGGCCGAGGTGACGGATGCGGCGGGCGCACACGTCGTGACCGCCACATCCATCCTGCTGATCGGAGGCGAGGAATGACCGCGTACGAGATCGGCCAGGTCGTCGCCGAGCGCGACGTGCACCTGACGCGCGAGTCGCTCGTGCGGTACGCGGGCGCATCGGGCGACTTCAACCCCATCCACTTCCGCGACGACGTCGCCGCCCGCGTCGGCCTGCCCGGCGTCCTCGCCCACGGCATGCTCACCATGGGGCTGTCGGTCGAGACGATCGTGCCCTGGCTCGGAGATGCCGGCCGCATCCGCGAGTACGGCGTGCGCTTCACGCGACCCGTCGTCGTCGATGCCGAGACCGGAGCCGACGTGCGCGTCGTCGCCACCGTCGGCCAGATCGACGACGAGACGCTGCGCATCGACCTGACGGTGACCCACGCCGACACGACCGTGCTGGGCAAGGCGCAGGTGCGGGTGGCCCGCGAGGCATGACCGCCGTAGAACCGCTGCCGCTCGCGCAGCTGACCACGCTGGCCACGGGTGCCGCCCCTGCGCGGATGCGCGAGGCGCGGTCTCGCGACGAGCTGATCGCCGCGCTGCGCGAGGTCTGGGCCGACGGCGACGACTGGTTCGTGCTCGGCGGCGGGTCGAACCTCCTGGTCGGCGACGAGCCGTTCGACGGCACCGTGGTGCGTGTGCTGACCCGGGGCATCGAGCGGCTGCCCTCGCCCCGCGAGGGCTTCGCGCGTCTGCGCGTGCAGGCCGGACACGACTGGGACGCGCTGGTCGCCGACACCGTGACGGCGGGGCTCGCCGGCATCGAGGCGATGAGCGGCATCCCCGGCACCGTGGGCGCGGCGCCCGTGCAGAACGTCGGGGCGTACGGGCAGGACATCTCGCAGACGCTGGTCGAGGTGGAGCTCATCGACGAGTCCACCGGCGAGGTGTCGACGGTACCTGCCACCGAACTGAACCTCGGCTTCCGCACCTCGGTGCTCAAGCACCACTACGGATCCGTCGCCGCCCGTCGGGCCGTGATCCTCTCGGTCACCCTGGAACTGCAGCAGGTGGGCCACGGAGCGGCGCCCGTGCGCGGCGAGCAGCTGCGTCGGGCGCTGGGTCTCGAGGCGGATGCGGTCGTCTCGCTCGCCGAGGTGCGCGACACCGTGCTCGCCACCCGCCGCAGCAAGGGCATGGTGCTCGATGCGGATGACGCCGACACGCGCTCCGCGGGCTCGTTCTTCCAGAACGCCGTGGTGTCGCAGGAGTTCGCGCGCACCCTCCCGGCGGAGTGCCCGAGGTGGCCGCTCGAGCCTGAGATCGAGCCCGTGCGCGTCATCCCGCTCGACCAGTTCGACGGGTACGTCCCCCCGGCTCCCGTGCGCTCGATCGACGTGAAGGTCAGCGCCGCGTGGCTCATCGAGCACGCGGGGATCGGCAAGGGCTTCCGCATCGGCCGCTCGCGCGCCGCGGTGTCGAGCAAGCACGCGCTCGCGCTGACGAACCGCGGCGGGGCGACGGCGGGCGAGGTCGCCGAGCTCGCGCGCTTCATCCAGCAGCGGGTGCAGCAGGAGTTCGGCCTGATCCTCCAGCCCGAGCCCGTGCTCGTCGGCGTCGAGCTCTAGCCGATCGCGGCGGCATCATCGCGCGCGGCGCGGCGCGCGATGATCACGACGCCCGCGGCGGCCGCGCCGAACATCACCGCCAGGATCGCCCATCCGACCGTGCCGAGATTGATCGCCGCCATCGTCACGACGGCGGGCGCGATCATCGCCCCGAGCGCGTAGCCGGTGCCGTAGACGCCCTGGTAGCTGCCCATCCGCTCCTGTGGGGCCAGGTCGAAGCTCAGGCTCCAGCCGGCGGCGCTCGAGGTGATCTCGGCGAGCGAGTGCACGAGAACAGCCGCGAGGAGGATCACGCCGGCGAGCGCGATCGGCCCCCACCCGTCGCCGCCGACCCAGCCGGCCCCCGCCCACAGTGCGCAGGCGAGAACCATCAGGACGCCCGCGTTGCGCATGGCCCGCCCGGCCCCCGCGAAGGTGCCGGTGCCACGGCTCATGCGCACCTGCAGCAGCACGACGACGATCGTGTTCACGAGCAGGAGCGGGCTCACGAGCACGTCGGGGGCGATCGTGTGCGCGACGACCCACAGCGGCACGCCGACCTCGAACAGCCCGAACTGGATGCCGAAGACGCCCATGAGTCCCGTCAACCACAGGAAGCGCGCATCGCGGTAGGGGCTCGGGCCCTTCTGCGTCGCGGCGTCCGCATCCGTCTCGCCGCGCGACGTGCGCCCTACGTCGACCCGCTCGGCGGACAGACCCGCGACCAGCACCGCGGACACGAGGAACAGGGCGCCCGCGATCGACATCGTGATCTGGAAGGCGAAGGCCGTGCCCAGCGCCAGGGGGATCGCGGCGACGGCGGTCCCGACGCCGATGCCGACGTTGGTGACGGTGCGCATCATCGCGCGGATGCGGACACGGTCCTCGCCGAGGAACGCGCGGCCCACGACGGCGGAGCGCACGCTTCCGTTGCCCTGCTGTGCGAGCGTCACGAGAGACGCGGCGATCACGAGGGTCGCCAGATCGTGCACCAGGACATAGCCCATGAGGGCTGCACCCTGGAGCACGTGCAGCCAGAGCAGCATCCGGCGGGCGCTGAAACCGTCGGCCAGGTGCCCGAAGACGAGCGAGCTCACGACGCCGACGGCGCCGGCGATGGTCAGGCCGATGCCCACGGACAGGGCGGGAACTCCGACGATGAGGGTCAGGTAGAGGGTCGTGAGCGTGAAGAAGGCGCCCCGGCCGAGGGTATCGACGAGCGTGATCGTGAGCAGGCGTCGCAGCGTCTGGTCGTCGGAGATGAGGGTGCGCAGGGGAAGGGTGGGGGTGGTGCTCGTCACCGTCCCATTCCCGCAGCGGCTGCGCCCTCGTGCAATCGATGTAGATTATGGCTTCATGATTCGGTACGAGATGGAAGCGGCGGATGTGTCCGCCGTCCGCTTCGGCGTCTCGCCGCTGTCCGAGCTCGGCCTGGCTCTGCGCGCCCTGTACGAGCCGGAGTGGTTTCCGCTGCAGCGCCCGTGGGTGCAGCGGATCGCCGGGGTGCGGTCGCTGCTCGACGAGGAGATGCTGCTGTCGCTCGTCAACGACAGGCGATGGGTCGCGGACTTCGTGAACCCGCGGCCCTCCTCGCCGCTGACCTCTCTGGAGGACGAGCTCGCCGACCTCGGCCGCATCAGCCGGGCGCATCTGTACGCGGACCTCGAGAAGGTGCATGGGAGCGTGCCTCGGGTCTTCCACGGGCGCCACGACGTCGTCGTTGCACGCCTGCAGCGTGCGCTCGCGACGGCGTGGGATCTCTGCTTCGCCCCGCACTGGGCGCGCATGCACGCCGTCATGCAAGCCGACATCGCCTATCGCGGACGCATCGTCGCCCAGGCGGGCATCGGGGCCGTGCTGAACGGGCTCTCGGATGCGGTGCGCTACGACGGCCGGCACCTGGATGTACGGCTGTGGAACCCGACGGTGCGTCATCGTCCCGTCCTCGGCGACGGCCTGACACTCGTGCCGTCGATCTTCACGGCACGCGTGTCGACCCCGATCGACGACGAGCTGCCGCCGACCGTGATGTACCCCGCGCGGGGGCAGGGCGCGATGTGGTCCACGGCCGTCGGACCGGATGCGGCGGCCGTCACCGACCTGCTCGGCCGCACGCGCGCGGTGCTGCTGACCGAGCTCGGGGAGCCCGCATCCTCGACCGATCTGGCGCTGCGACTCGGGGTGTCGACCTCTGCCGTCAACCAGCACCTGCGGGTGATGGCGCGAGCGGGTCTGCTCAACCGCGCCCGCTACGGACGCGCCGTGCTGTACTACCGCAGCGCCACCGGCGACGCCCTCTGCGCCGAGGGCTCCCGCGCGTAGCTCGCGGCGGGCCCGGTCGCCGTCATGTGCCCGAGTTGCGTCGCCCTTGCGCGGATGCGGCAGGTTTCCGCATCCGCGACAGTTCTTCTCTGTGGCGGATGCGCAATTGTGTAGCGGTTGTCGGTGGTCGGCGGCCCGCAGATCCGGTCGACGGGAGCCCGCAACTCCCTGTCCGCTCGGAGGACTCGTGCGTAGGCTCGGTGCCATGACCGATCTCACCCGCCCCCAGACGCCGGACCCTTATCCGCTTCTTCCCGCGGTGGCCTCGTTCACCGTCACCAGCGACGACGTCACCGACGGCGCACCGCTGAAGGACGACCAGGTCGCCGCCCTCGGCAACACCTCGCCGCAGCTGTCCTGGTCGGGCGCTCCCGAGGGGACGCAGTCCTACGTCATCACCTGCTTCGACCCCGACGCCCCGACCCCCAGCGGCTTCTGGCACTGGGTGCTCGTCGACGTGCCCGCATCCGTCACCTCGCTCGAGACCGGAGCCGCAGCGGCCGAGCTTCCCGCAGGCGCCTTCCACGTCCGCAACGACGGCGGACAGGCGGGCTTCATGGGCGCCGCGCCGCCCGAGGGCGACCAGGTCCATCGGTACTACTTCGTCGTACACGCCGTGTCCGAGCCGACGCTCGGAGTGGATGCGGACGCCTCACCCGCCGTGGTCTCGTTCAACCTGGCGTTCAAGACCCTCGGCCGCGCCATCATCCACGGCACGTACCAGCACTGACGCATCGAGATGAGCGACGTGCTGGGGTGGGGGACCATCGTCCTCGTGCTGAGCATCCCCCTGCTCTTCGTGCTCGTGAGCATCTCCACCCACCGCCGCCAGCGATCGGACGGCGCGGATGCGGGCTCGTCGGGCGGACTGCTCGGATTCGACGAGCTGTTCCACCCGTCCGCGCACGAGGCGCGGCTCGTGTGGGAGGCCGAGCAGGAGATCCCGATTCCCGCTCCCACGCCCGACAAGGGTCACGGCGTCATCGAGGAGGGCTCCCGGATCACGATCGAGGTGCCGGGAGCCCCCTCTGGTGCACCGCGCCCGAGGGACACGACGGATGGCTGACGATCTCTGGGGACAGCTGAGCGCCTTCGCCGGACGGCTGCGGGTCGAAGGAGTGCTCGGCTGGGCCGACGAGCTCGACGACGTCACGCGGTACGCGAGCACGGGGTCGGAAGCGCTCATGGGCGCCCGGTGGGTGCTCACTCGATTGGTCTCCGCCGAGGCCGAGACGACTGCATCCAGCCGAGAGGCGGCTCGGGGTCTGATCGCAGATCTTACGGATGCCCTCGGAGGAAGCTGAGGACGCGGGCCCCGCGTCAGGCGAACAGGCGCTGCAAGCGTCGCACGCCCTCGAGCAGGGCGTCGTCCCCCAGCGCGTACGAGAGGCGCAGATAGCCGGACGGTCCGAACGCCTCGCCCGGGACGACGGCGACCTCGGCCTTCTCCAGGATGAGGTCCGCGAGCTCGAGAGTCGTCGTCGGGGTGACGCCCTCCCATTCGCGGCCCAGCAGCCCCTGGACGTCGGGGTAGACGTAGAACGCGCCGAGCGGGTTCGGAACCGTGACGCCGTCGATCTTCGACAGCTCGTCGACGATGAGGCGGCGGCGACGGTCGAACGCGACCCGCATCGTCTCGGCTTCGTCCTGCGGGCCCGTGAGGGCTGCGAGGGCGGCGCGCTGCGCGATGTTGTTCACGTTGCTCGACAGGTGCGACTGCAGGTTGGCGGCGACCTTGATCGCGTCGGTGGGGCCCACCATCCAGCCCACACGCCACCCGGTCATCGCGTACGTCTTCGCGACGCCGTTGACGAGGATCGTCTGACCGGCGAGTGCCGGTACGGCCTCGACGATGGACACGGCCCGCACTCCCTCGTAGACGAGGTTCTGGTAGATCTCGTCGGTGATGACCCAGATGCCGTGCGCGAGAGCCCACTCGCCGATCGCGCGCGTCTCCTCCGGCGTGTAGACGCTGCCGGTGGGGTTGGACGGCGAGACGAACACGAGCACGGTGGTGCGCTCGGTGCGCGCCGCCTCGAGCTGGTCGACGGTGACCTTGTAGTCCTGGTCGGCGCCGGCGAACACCTCGACGGGCACGCCGTCGGCGAGGCGGATGGTCTCGGGGTAGGTCGTCCAGTACGGCGCCGGCAGCAGCACCTCGTCGCCCGGGTTCACGACGGCCTGGAACGCCTGGTAGACGGACTGTTTGCCGCCGTTGGTCACGATGATCTGCGAGGGTGAGACCTCGAGGCCGGAGTCGCGCAGCGTCTTCGCGGCGATCGCCTCGCGCAGCGCGGGAAGACCCACGGCGGGCGTGTAGCGGAAGTTCGCCGGGTCCTTCAGCGCCTCGGCGGCCGCATCCACGATGAACTGCGGCGTCGGGAAGTCGGGCTCGCCGGCGGCGTAGGAGATGACGGGGCGTCCGGCTGCCTGCAGCGACTTCGCCTTCGCATCGACCTTGAGGGTCGCGGATTCGGCGATGGCGGAGAGTTTGCGGGAGACGGGAGCGCGTTCGGTCACACCCCGAGCCTACCGGGGGAGCGCCCGCCGCAGCAGGGCCGAAGGCCCCGCCGGGTGTGGAAACATGATCGGGTGAGCGCACCCCGCATGCAAGTCTGGGCCCTCGACGGCATCGCCGAGGTGAACGCGGGCGACGACCTCGCCGCGATCATCGGCGACGCGCTGGCGGCGGATGCGGATGGCGTCGTCGACGGCGACATCCTCGTCGTGACATCCAAGATCGTGTCGAAGGCGGAGGGGCGGCAGCAGGCCGCATCCGATCGTGAGGACGCGATCACCGCGGAGACCGTGCGGGTCGTCGCGGTGCGCGGCACGACCCGGATCGTGGAGAACAGGCTCGGCGTCGTGGGTGCCGCGGCCGGCGTCGATGCCTCGAACACCCCCGAGGGGACGATCCTGCTGCTGCCGGTCGACCCGGATGCGTCGGCTCGCGCGCTGTGCGCCGCGCTGCGGGAGCGCTTCGGGGTGCGACTGGGCATCGTCGTGAGCGACACCCTCGGACGCGCATGGCGTATCGGGCAGACCGACGTCGCGATCGGAGCGGCGGGGATGCGGGTCGTCGACGATCTGCGCGGCGGGACAGACGCGCAGGGACGGCCGCTCGTGGTGACGGTGCCCGTCGTCGCCGACGAGATCGCGTCGGCGGGGGATCTCGTCAAGGGCAAGGCGACGGGGCGTCCCGTGGCGGTGGTGCGCGGGCTGTCGCGCTACGTCACAGATGAGGTCGACACCCCCGGCGCACGCACCCTGCCCCGCACGGGCGAGCACGACATGTTCCGTCTCGGCACCGACGAGGCGATCGCGATGGGGCGCCAGGTCGGCTACGCGGACGGGTTCGCCGCAGGGCGCGCGTCACGCGACTGAGCCCGAACTCCTGCAGAACGGGCGTTCGCCGCGGGGCGGCCGGCTGATCGGGGCGATCTGCAGGAGTACGGTGCGCGGATCGTTAGCGCTTCGTTGCGCGGGGCGGCGTGCCGCATCCGTAGCGTGGAGGGATGCGGAAGACGGGGGCCTTCATCGCGGTGCTGCTGGCGGCGACGCTGACCGGGTGCGCGGGTGCGCTCCCGTTCGTGTCGGGCGAGCCGCGCGGCGACGCGGTGCCCATCGACGACCTCCGCTGCGGCGACGGGTTCGGCGGAGTGGATCCGGATGTGGTCGCAGGCGCCGTGCCCGACGGCTTCGAACCCGTCGCGCTGCACCGCTGCGACGGGTTCAGCACCGAGGCCGATGCCGAGGGCGTCTGGGCCGGCTCCCGCGTCGAACGGTTCGAGGGTGATCTGAGCGAGCTGCTCGCGGCCCTCGCCGAGCCGAATGCGGCACCCGGCTTCGTCTGCCCGGCGTCGATGTGGATCGGTCCGGAGCTGTGGCTCGAGGGTGCCGACGGCCGATTCATCCGGGTGCCGTATCCGTCGGACGGCTGCGCCCAGCCGCGACTCGACGTCCTGGAGCGCATCGAGGCCGCCGTGTCGCGGCTCAGTCTCGTCGAGGAGCGGTTCCAGCGCGGCAGCCTCATCGAGTCCGCCGAGGCGACGGCCGCGGGCTGCGCATCGACGGCGAGTCTCCTGGTGCTGGCCCAGACGCTTCCGGGTGTGGACATCGACCACGATCGGGCCCTGCCGGAGGTCGGCGCGACGGCCGTCCCCGTGCCGCTGCCACCGCTCCCCTCCGCCGACGAGGTGACCGGGATGCGGGTCTGTCGATACGCCCCGGCGTCGCTTCCCGCCGACGGGGCCGTGGTGAGCATCCAGGGAGTGCTCCCGTACGCGGGTGTCGACGACCTCGATCGGGAGAGCGCCGCGCGAGCGCTCGCCCTCATCGGTGAGGCGGGTCCCGCGGGGACGTGCGAGGCGGAGGCCACATCGACGGTGGTCCTGCATCCGCTGCCGATGGCACCGGGAGGCCCGACGGCGACCGTGGAACTCGACGGATGCGGGCGTCTCGTGGGTCCGGATCTGCGGGCCGCGGTCGCCCCGGACGAGCTGCTCGACCTCCTTGCGCCCTGACTTCCGTGGCGCCCCCGCGAGCGGTGCGGGTGCTGTCGACGCCCGAACTCCTGCAGATCCGCCGGTTCGGTGCCGCCGACGGCGGTTCGGTCGTCTTTTGCAGGAGTTCGGGCGTGAGCACGCGGGATCCCCGGTCGTCCCGCGCAGAGCGGAGCGACCGGGGATCCCGGAGTGATCAGCGTTCCACGAGGAACCGGGAGTACGCGCCGAGCGTCAGGAACGACGGGAACTCCGCGCCCAGGGCGACGTCGCGGAACACCTCGGCCGCGTCGTCGAACCGGTCGCCGTCGCGCCGCTCCACCTCGCCGAGCACCTGCGCGATCAGACCCTCGATGTAGTCGCGGGTGATGCGGGTGCCGTCCTCAGTCGAGCGGTCCTGGTGGATCCACTGCCAGACCTGAGAGCGGCTGATCTCGGCGGTCGCCGCATCCTCCATCAGGTTGTCGATCGCGACGGCGCCGAGTCCGCGCAGCCACGCCTCCATGTAGCGGATGGCGACCGAGACGTTCCCGTGCACGCCCGCCGCCGTGATGGGTCGGCCGATGTGCACGTCGATGAGCTGTGCGGCCGTCACCTCGACGTCGTCACGCTGACGGTCCAGCTGGTTCGGGCGGTCGCCGAGCACGGCGTCGAACTCCGCACGGGCCACGGGGATCAGGTCCGGATGCGCGACCCACGTGCCGTCGAAGCCGTCGCCGGCCTCGCGCTTCTTGTCGGCGGCGACCTTCTCGAAGGCGCGCTCGGTGACCTCGGGGTCACGCCGGTTCGGGATGAAGGCGCTCATGCCGCCGATGGCGAAGGCTCCGCGCTTGTGGCACGTCTTCACCAACAGCTCGGTGTAGGCCCGCATGAACGGCACCGTCATCGTGACCTCGCTGCGGTCGGGGAGCACGAAACGCGCCCCGCGGCCGCGGTAGTTCTTGATGATCGAGAAGATGTAGTCCCAGCGTCCGGCGTTGAGCCCCGCGCAGTGGTCGCGCAGTTCGTAGAGGATCTCCTCCATCTCGAACGCAGCGGGCAGCGTCTCGATCAGCACGGTCGCGCGGATCGTGCCGTGTGCGAGACCCAACCGTCGCTCGGTGAAGCTGAAGACGTCGTCCCACAGCTTCGCCTCCTCGCTCGACTCGAGCTTCGCGATGTAGAAGTAGGGCCCGGCGCCGTTCTCGATCAGCCGATGCGCGTTGTGGAACGCGTAGAGGCCGAAGTCCACGAGCGAGCCGGATGCGGCGAGCGTGCGCCCCGAGCGATCGGTGAACCCGAGGTGCTCCTCGACGAGGTGCCAGCCGCGCGGGCGCATCACGATCGTCGGGGTCTCGGCGGCCGTGACCTCGTAGCGCTTGCCCTCGGCGCTCGTGAAGGACAGCCGGCCGCGGATCGCGTCGAAGAGCGACAGCTGCCCCTCGATGACGTTGCGCCAGGTGGGGCTCGTGGCATCCTCCTGATCGGCCAGCCACACCTTCGCGCCGGAGTTGAGGGCGTTGATCGTCATCTTCGGATCGGTCGGGCCGGTGATCTCCACCCGGCGGTCCTCGAGGCCGGGCCCGGCGCCGGCGACGCGCCAGGACGCGTCATCGCGGATGCGGGCCGTGTCGTCGCGGAAACGGGGGTCGTGCCCGTTGCCGATCTCGTACCGGCGCCGCATCCGGTCGGCGAGCCGGTCGTGCCGGCGCCCGGCGAAGCGGTCGTGCAGCTCTGCCAGGAAGCCGAGGGCATCCGGGGTGAGGATCTCGTCGTACCGCTCGCGGAGCGGGCCGCGCACCTCGATGGCGGGGGTGTGGGCTCCGGTGGCGATGGGGCCGGTGCCGGGGTGGCGTTCGTCGCCGCGGATGCGGGTGCTCTCGGGCGCGAGGCCCGTCGCAGTGGGGGTCATGGCTCTGCCTTTCGAAGGCGGGGAGGAAACGGAAGAAAGGGTCAGTGGAACTGGGCGGTCTCGGTGGAGCCGGCCAGTGCCAGAGTCGCGCTGTCGGGGTTGAGCGCGGTCGAGACGTGGTCGAAGTAGCCGGTGCCCGCCTCGCGCTGGTGGCGGGTGGCGGTGTAGCCGCGCTCCTCAGCGGCGAACTCGGCCTCCTGCAGCTCGACGTAGGCGCTCATGGCGCGCTCCGCGTAGCCGGCGGCGAGGTCGAACATGGCGTAGTTGACGGCGTGGAATCCGGCCAGGGTGATGAACTGGAACTTGTAGCCGAGGTCTGCGAGGTCCTGTTGGAACGTCGCGATCTGCTCGTCGCTCAGGTGTCGCTTCCAGTTGAAGCTGGGCGAGCAGTTGTAGGCGAGGAGCTTGCCGGGGTAACGCTCGTGGATGGCGGCGGCGAACGCCCGGGCGAGCTCGATGTCGGGCTCGCCGGTCTCGACCCAGATGAGGTCGGCGTACGGCGCGAAGGCGAGGCCGCGGCTGATGACCGCGTCGATGCCGGGACGCACCCGGTAGAAGCCCTCGGAGGTGCGCTCGCCGGTGGTGAACCCCTGGTCGCGCGGGTCGACGTCGCTCGTGAGGAGGTCTGCGGCGAGGGCATCGGTGCGGGCGATGATGACCGTCGGCACGCCCGCCACATCCGCCGCCAGACGCGCGGCGTTGAGGGTGCGGATGTGCTGCTGCGTGGGAACGAGCACCTTGCCGCCGAGGTGACCGCACTTCTTCTCGCTCGCGAGCTGGTCCTCCCAGTGGATGCCGGCGGCGCCGGCCTGGATGAGCGACTGCGCGAGCTCGTAGGCGTTGAGCGGGCCGCCGAAACCGGCTTCGGCGTCGGCGACGATGGGGGCGAGCCAGTCCTGCGTGATCTCGCCCTCGGCGTGCTCGATCTGGTCCTGGCGGATGAGCGCGTTGTTGATGCGGCGCACGACGGCGGGCACCGAGTTGGCGGGGTAGAGGCTCTGGTCGGGGTAGGTCTGACCGGCGAGGTTGCCGTCGGCGGCGACCTGCCATCCGGACAGGTAGATCGCCTTCAGGCCCGCGCGCACCTGCTGCACGGCCTGTCCGCCGGTGTAGGCGCCGAGCGCACGGATGTAGTCCTCCGTGTGCAGCAGGTTCCAGAGGTTCTCCGCGCCGCGGCGGGCGAGCGTGTTCTCCTCGCGCACCGAGCCGCGCAGGCGAACGACGTCCTCGGCCGAGTAGGTGCGCTCGACGCCGTCCCAGCGGGGATCCGTGTCCCAGATCTCCTGCAGCTCGGCGGCGGTCTGCGTCATGTCACCCGCGCGCAGCGGGCCCTGGGTGAAGGGGGCGGTGCTGGTCATGTCGGTCTCCTGTGATCTGAGGGACGGTCGTCGTCCCGAGGCGTGTGACCACTGTGAGTGAAGATCTCGGAGCGCAACCGAGGTTTTCCGGGAGAAGATTGCTCGTTCTTCTGTTCTTGTGACACAATCCCGATCCATGACGATCGAAGAAGATCCGATGACCGACGACGCCGACGCCCTGACGATCGGGCGCCGCATCCGCCAACTGCGCACGGCGCAGGGCATGACGCTCGACGCGCTCGCCGCCGCCGTGGATCGCGCGCCGAGCCAGCTGTCCATGATCGAGAACGGCAAGCGCGAGCCCCGTCTCACGCTGCTGCGAGCGATCGCGAAAGCGCTCGGGACGACGGTCGACGCGCTGCTGGAGGCCGAGCCGCTCGACGAGCGCGCCGCTATGGAGATCGCGCTGCAGCGGGCGATGAAGGGACAGACCTTCCAGGCACTCGGCATCGACGCGTTCCGCATCGGCAAGTCGGTGCCGGACGAGGCGCTGCGGGCGATGCTGGCTCTGCACGGCGAGATCGATCGACTGCGCGACGAGCGCTCCGCGACGCCCGAGGAGGCCCGGCGCGCGAACGTCGAGTTGCGCGATCTGATGCGCGAGCAGAGCAACTACTTCGCCGACCTCGAGACCGAAGCGCGGGCGATCCTGGATGCGGTGGCGCATCCCGGCGGGCCGCTCACGCAGCGTTCGGCGAGCGACATCGCGGCGCACCTGGGTTTCACTCTGCACTACGTGCCCGATCTGCCGCAGACCACACGCAGCGTCGCCGACCTCAAGCACGGACGCCTCTACCTCTCCAGCCGGGTCGCCGCGAAGGGCGACGCGCGCACAGCCGTGCTGCAGGCGCTCTCGAGCCGCATCCTCGGGCACCGGGAACCCACGAGCTACGCCGAGTTCCTGCGCCAGCGGGTCGAGACCAACTACCTCACGGGCGCCCTGCTCGTCCCCGAATCGCACGTCGTGCCGGTGCTCACCGATGCCAAGGGCGACAGGGCGATTTCGATCGAGGATCTGCGCGATCTCTACTCGGTCTCCTACGAGACCGCCGCCCACCGCTTCACGAACCTCGCGACGGTGCACCTCGGCATCCCGGTGCACTTCCTCAAGGTGCACGAGTCGGGCACCATCACGAAGGCGTACGAGAACGACGACGTGAACTTCCCGGCCGACAGGCTCGGCGCGATCGAAGGGCAGATGTGCTGTCGGCGGTGGACCAGTCGCGTGGTCTTCGACGTCGACGACCGCTTCAACCCCTACTACCAGTACACCGACACGGGCAACGGCACGTACTGGTGCACCGCCCGCGTCGAGTACTCGAGCGAGGGGGCGCACTCGGTCAGCGTCGGCGTGCGCTTCGAGGACACGAAGTGGTTCCTGGGACGCGACACCGCCAACCGCGGGGTCTCACGACACTCGGTCGAGGTGTGCTGCCGGCGCGCGCCGGCCGAGCTCGAGAGCGCCTGGCGTGAGAACTCCTGGCCGAACGTCCGAACGCCCCGCACCCTGCTCGCGACCCTGCCCACCGGAGCCTTCCCCGGCGTCGACACCACGGAGGTCTACGAGTTCCTCGAGGCGCACTCGCCGAGTTGAGTGCGTCGGGCGCTCACTCGACGGCGTTCCAGCGCAGCCGGGGCGGCTCGGCGTCGATCGCGGCGAGCGTCTGGTCGGGGGAGGAGACCGGGAACGTCGTCACGAGGCGCTCGCCCTCACCGCGATCGATCGCGTAGGCGAGGGCGAAGGGGCCGGATGCGGCGCGCCGCCCGATGGCGATCCGCGCGCGCACCGGTCCGATCCGCTCCTCGCGCACCGTGTGCTCGGCCAGCAGGGTGCGGGCGGCGTCCGTGATGCGCGCGAGCGGCGTGACGGAGACGGCGTGGCCGCGCAGGGCCTCGGCGTGGAAGAGCGTGCGCTCGCCGTAGGCGGTGGCCAGTTCCGCATCCAGCCACCGCTCGCGCTTGAGCCCGTACGGCGTGTCGGCGAGGGAGAAGAGATAGCCGTAGACGTGCACGAGCCCCGCGTTGCCGACGGGCCAGGTGGCAGTCAGACCCGCCGTGGTGTGGAGGTGGTGGAACAGAGCCTCGGGGACGACCGGCTCCCCGGTGTTCTCGTCCACGGCGGTGGAGAGCTCCCACGCGTCGAACATGCCGTCCGCCGCGTCCTGCCGAATGGATGCGGCGATGCCGGGCAGGAGTGCGAGCGCCGCGACGGGATCCTCCGTCGCGCGGCGGGCCGCCGTATCCACGCGGTCGGTCGATGATTTAACCGGCTGTTCATCGGGCGTGGTCATTGCGTCCACAATCCTCCTTCACCATGGACGAAGCGTCCATCTGAAGGAGCCCCGTGCCACGTCCTGTTCTCATCTTCGACTTCGACGGTACCGTCGCCCTCGGCGACGGGCCGGTGCTGGCCTATGCCGCATCCGTGGCCGTCGCCGGCCGTCTGCCGGAGAGTTTCGTCACCGAGGTGCGGCGGGGGCTCGAGGACCCGAACGCGGAGGGTGCCGTCGACGGCTACGACCTCGTCCGCATCCTCGCCCTGCGCGCCGGCGCCGACGAGACGCACCTCGCGTTCGGCTACCGGGCGAGCCGAGGGATGCTGGCCACGTCCGCCGCGCCGATCGGCACCCCCGCGGGTCTGGCGCGACTGCTCGACGAGGTCGACGCGGAGCGGATCCTCCTCACGAACGCGCCCGATGTGCGCCTCACCGAAGCGCTCGAGGCGCTGGGGCTCGCGGGACGTTTCGACCGGATCGTCACGGATGCGGCGAAGCCCGCCGGCCTGGAGATGCTCCTCGACGAGCTCGATCCCGCCCGGCCCGTCCTGAGCATCGGCGACATCTGGCGCAACGACCTCGCCCCCGTCCACGCCCGCGGCCACGCCACGGCGCTCGTGGGCGCATCCGCAGCTCCCGAGGCCCGGCCCACCTACCGCGCCGCGCGCCTGGACGACCTCCTCGACGACATCTCCCGCTGGGCGCTCGCCGCCCGCGTCGCCTGACCTCACCGACCCGCACACCACCCCGATCCGAAGGACACCACATGAACATCACCCGCCTGCGCCTCGGCGCCGCAGCCGCCGTCGTGGCGGCCGCATCCCTGCTCCTGGCCGGTTGTGCCGGCTCGGCCGATCCGGGAACGAGCGGCGCCGCGGCGGACCCCGACTCCCTCGTGCTGGCGCTGGTCCCCTCGCAGGACCAGAACGGCCTCGTCGACACCGCGAAGCCCCTGACCGACATGCTCACCGAGAAGCTCGGCATCCCGGTCACGGGCGTCGTCGCGAAGGACTACCAGGCGGCGGTCGAGGCCATGGGTGCGGGCCAGGCCCAGATCGGCTTCCTGCCCTCTCTCCAGCTCTGGCAGGCCAGCGACAAGTACGGCGCCAAGGTCGTGCTCCAGACCGAGCGCAACGGCAACATCACCTACCCGGCGCAGTTCATGACGAACAACCCGGACAAGTACTGCGAGGACACTCCCGTCGAACGCGACGGGATGCTCTTCTGCAACGGCGCCGACGCGATGAAGGGCCCGGCGGGCCTGGACTCCATCACCAAGGTCAAGGGTGCCAAGGTCGCGATGCTCGGACCCGGCTCTCCCGCCGGCTACATCTATCCCGTGCTGGCGCTGCAGGAAGCCGGCATCAACACCGACAGCGACATCGAGAAGCTGCCGGTCACCGCGAACGACGCCTCGGTGCTCGCGGTCTACAACGGCGACGCCGAGGTCGGCTTCAGCTTCTGGGACGCGCGCACGATCGTGAAGAAGGACGTCCCGGATGTGGGTCAGAAGGTCGTCGTCTTCGCGATGACGGACGAGATCCCCAACGACGGCGTCGCGCTCACCTCCGACCTGTCGCCGGAGCTGCAGCAGAAGATCACCGACGCGCTCGAGGAGTACTCCAGCTCCGACGAGGGCTCGAAGGTGCTGCAGAGCATCTACTCGATCACCAAGCTCGCGCCCGCCGACCCCTCGTCGCTCGACGTGGTCGCCCGTGCGGCGCAGCAGTTGGGTCTGCAGTGACGACGACCGTCGGTCGAGAGGCTGGGGCTGCGGCCCCGGCCTCCTGGCCCATCCGCCTGCGCGACGTTCGGGTGCGCTACCCGAACGGCACGATGGGCCTGCGGGGTGTGAGCCTCGATATCGCCGCCGGCGAGATGGTCGCGGTCGTGGGACTCTCCGGCTCCGGCAAGTCCACCCTCATCCGCACGATCAACGGGCTCGTGCCCCTCTCCGCGGGTTCGCTGACGGTCGGCGACACCGAGCTCGCGGGCGCGAGGCCCCGCACGCTCCGGCGTCTGCGCGGCGGCATCGGCATGGTGTTCCAGGGGTTCAACCTCGCCGGGCGCACCAGCGTCCTGAACAACGTGCTGGTCGGGCGACTCACGCACACCCCCACCTGGCGCACGCTCCTCGGCGCCTACACGCCGGCCGACAAGCAGCTCGCCTACGAGGCGCTGGAGCGCGTCGGCATCCTCGCGAAGGTCTACGAGCGCGCCTCGGCGCTCTCGGGCGGCCAGCAGCAGCGCGTCGCGATCGCCCGCGCCCTCGCGCAGCAGCCGCGGATCGTGCTCGCCGACGAGCCCGTCGCGAGCCTCGACCCGCCCACGGCGCACGGGGTGATGGGAGACCTCCGCCGCATCAACCGTGAGCTCGGCATCACGGTGCTCGTGAACCTCCACCTCCTCGATCTCGCCCGTCAGTACGGCACCCGGCTGATCGGGATGCGGGCGGGTGAACTCGTCTACGACGGCGCAGCCGCCGACGCCACGGACGCCGACTTCGCCCAGATCTACGGTCGGTCGGTCACGGCCGAGGATCGGCTGGGCTCGTGAGCGCGTCGTCGCTCGAGCTGCCGCCCAGACCCGGTGGCCGGTGGCGCGGCTGGGCGATCGCCGCCGTCGTCGCCGCGGTCACGGTGTTCATGTGCCTGCCCGTGGTCGGGATCGACTTCGACCTCAGCGGCATCGCACGCAACTGGCAGCACGGCGCGAGCAAGGTCCTGGGGCTGCTCCAGCCCGACTGGTCGTTCTTCCCGCGCACCGTCGGACCGCTCCTGGAGACGCTGCAGATGGCGGTCATCGGCACCGCCGTCGGCGCCGTCGTCTCGCTCCCGCTCAGCTTCCTCGCCGCCCGCCCGACCCAACCCGCAGCCGTGGCTCCGGGGTGCCGTGCGCACCGTGCTGAACGTCGTGCGCGCCGTTCCCGACCTGCTGTCGGCCGCGGTGCTCGTGGCGATGGTCGGCGTCGGTGCGCTTCCCGGCATCCTCGCGCTCGTGCTCTTCAACGTCGGGATCATCGTCAAGCTCGTCTCGGAGTCGATCGACGCGATGGATGCGGGCCCGATCGAGGCGGGCCGTGCGGCCGGCGGTACCCAGCTGCAGATCAACCGCACCCTCGCGCTGCCGGACACCTGGCCGGCGTTCGTCGCCCAGACTCTCTACGTGTTCGAGCTCAACGTGCGCGCCTCGTCGGTGCTGGGACTCGTCGGTGCCGGAGGGCTCGGCCTGCTCATCGACGCGGTGCGCACCTATTACCGCTACGACCAGCTCTCGCTCATCATCCTGGAGATCCTCGTGCTCGTCGTCCTCCTCGACGCCCTGAGCGCCGCCGTCCGCCGGAGGCTCGTATGAGCGCGGTCGACACCTCGCCGGCGCGCACCGCGCCCGCGTTCGCGCTGCCTGAGCGACCGCGTCGACCTCTCGCGCTCGTGGTCGGCGCCGCCGTGACGATGATCGTCGTCGCCGCCTTCTGGTCGGTCGACATCACGTGGTCGCGGCTGGGGGAGCTTCCCGCCGCGATCGTGCGCTACATCTGGCTCATGTTCTCGGCCCCGGACTGGTCGAAACTGCCCGAGGCGCTCTGGCAGACCTGGCGCAGCGTCGAGATGGCCTGGGTGGGCACCGTGCTCGGCGTGATCGTCGCGACGCCGCTGAGCCTGATGGCCTCCCGCGGTTTCGGGCCGGCGTGGCTGCGCTCCGCGCTTCGCCTCGTCTTCTCCGTCATCCGTGCGGTCCCGGAGATCATCTTCGCCATCATCATCCTGTCCATGACGGGGCTCACGCCGCTCACCGGTGCTCTCGCTCTCGCGGTCAACGGCGTCGGCACGCTCGGCAAGTGGGGATACGAGGCGGTCGAGGCGGTGCCGCAAGGGCCGATCGAGGCGGCGCGTGCCGCCGGCGGGAGCACCCTGCAGGTGCTGCGGTGGGGTGCGTGGCCGCAGGCGACCCCGGCGTTCCTGTCGTTCTGGCTCTACCGGTTCGAGATCAACGTCCGCTCGTCCGCCGTGCTGGGCCTGATCGGCGTGGGCGGAATCGGCGACATGCTGACCACCTACACCCAGTACCGTGAGTGGTCGACGGTGGGGATGCTGCTGATCGTGGTCATCGCGGTGACGATGACGATCGACGCCATCAGCGGTGCGGTCCGCCGCAGGATCATGGAGGGTGCGCGTGTCCGCTGACGCTGCCACGACCGTGCGCATCGCCGCGCTGCGCAACGTCCTGCAACCGACCGAGAGAAGAGTCGCCGACCTCATCGTGTCGGAACCGGAGGTCGTCGTGGAGCTGACCGCACAGCAGCTCGCCGACCGGGCGGGCGTCGCGCGCTCCTCCGTCGTGCGGGCGTGTCAGCGCCTCGGCTACCGCGGATACCCCCAGCTGCGGGTCGCGCTCGCCGCGGAGCTCGGTGCGCAGCCGGACGCGGCGACCGATCACGGCGTGGGCGTCCTTGGCCGCATGCGCACCGCGATGGACCGGGCGGCGCAGGCGCTCGTCGGATCGGCCGGACTCCTGACCGAGGATGCGGTCGCCGCCGCGGTGTCGCGCGTCGCCCGCGCGCGTCGGGTGCTGGTCGTCGCCAACGGTCTGTCGTCGCCGCTCGCGAGCGATCTCGCGATGCGGCTGACCGCGGTCGGACGTCCCGCGGAGATCGTCGCGGACCCGATCGCGCAGCAGATCTCCGCACGCCAGCTCACGAGCGACGACGTCTGTCTCGTGATCAGCGGCTCGGGGGCGAACGAGGCGAGTGTGCGGGCCGCGCGCGCGGCCGACGCCGCCGGCGCCGGCGTTCTTCTCATCACCTCGTTCGTCGCCTCGACACTGGCCGAGATCGCCGACCTCTCCCTCGTCCTGGCGCCCGCGGGTGCGACATTCCGCGACGAGCTGGAGCACACCTCTCGCGCCGTGCACGCCGTCTTCGGCGAGGTGCTCGTGGATGCCGTCGCGGCCGAGCTGGGGGAGCGGTCGCCCCGCATCCGCGCTCAGGTGCTCGAGATCCTCTCGGAGAACCTGGCGGACCCCGCCGAGTGAACGGGTGCTCGTTCGGCGGATGAGGCCGCCCCGCGCTCGGGGTCTTGAACGAAAACCGATCACATGTAAGGGTTTTGGGACTCGGTTCCCCCCGGAGCCGCTTTCGACGAGGAGAGCGACGATGAGAAAGACGACCCGTTTCGTGCTGGCTGCTGCATCCGCTGCGGTGCTGGCGGTGACGACCGCGACGCCCGCGCTGGCGGATGCGGTGCCCACGGGCAACGGCCATGGCCACGACGACAGCGAGACCCGCACGTTGGAGCGTTATGCCGCCGACACGTGGGCATCGCTGGTCGCGATGACGGATCCGGACACCGGCCTCCCGTCGGACAACATCGACGGCGCGCTGCAGACGGCGGGCGCCTACACCTCGCCGACGAACATCGGCGGCTACCTGTGGTCGACGGTGACCGCCCGCGACATCGGGCTGATCGACCGGCGGGAGGCGCGCGAGAGGATGCGGACGACCCTCGAGACGCTCGACCGGCTGGAGCGCAACGACGCCAGTGGGATGTTCTACAACTGGTACGACCCGGCGACCGGTGCCAAGCTCACGACCTGGCCCGACTCGGGCGATCCCGTCGAGCCGTTCCTGTCGACGGTCGACAACGGCTGGCTGGCCGCATCCCTCCGCATCGTGCGAGAAGCGGATCCGAGCCTGGCCCGTCAGGCGAACGCTCTGTACCGGTCGATGGACTTCGGTGCCTTCTTCGATCCGGCGGGTGCGGCGGGGCTGCCTGCCGGCACGAACCGCGGCGGGTTCTGGGACTCCCCGCCCACGGGCTGCAGTGTCGAAGCGCCCATGTACAACGGCTCGGGCGAGACCGCGTACTACACGTGCCACCACTACGACACGACCGTGAGCGAGAGCCGCATCGCGACCTACCTGGGCATCGCGAACGGGCAGATCCCGCCGACCGCGCTGTACGGCACGCACCGCACGATGCCGCCGGGCTGCGACTGGGCCTGGCAGGAGCAGCTGCCCACCGGTACCACGCGCACCTACGACGGCTTCGATGTCTGGGAGGGGGTCTACTCCTACGACGGGCTGAGCTTCGTCCCCAGCTGGGGAGGCAGCATGTTCGAGGCGCTCATGCCCGATCTGCTGATCCCCGAGGCCGAATGGGGAGAGAGCTCGTGGGGGCTGAACCATCCGATCACGGTCGCTGTTCAGGAGCGGCACGGGCAGGACGCCGGCTACGGCTACTGGGGCTTCTCGCCCGCCAGTGATCCGTTCGGCGGCTATGCCGAATACGGCGTCGACCTCGCGGGGATGCGCTCGGACGGCTACACCTCCGATCGCGAGAAGACGGACGTCGACATCGACCGGCCCGGCTGCTCGGTGGGCACCAACCCCGATCCGCAGTTCGGTGACGGAGTGGTGACTCCGCACGCGAGCTTCCTCGCGCTGCCCTACGACCGTGAGGGCGCCCTCAAGAACCTCTCGGGCATCGAGGACGACCTCGGCGCGTACGGCCCCGGCGGCTTCTACGACGCGGTCGCGGTGCACAGCGGCACGATCGCCGAGCGCTATCTGTCGCTGGATCAGTCGATGATCATGGCCGCCATCGGCAATGAGCTGACCGGCGATAGCCTCAAGGACTACGTCGTGGACCGCGGCATGGAGAACAGGCTGCGCCCCGCGATGCAGGCGCAGGTGTTCGGCTCGAGCTGGGGCGATCCGGACGGTCGATGACGAGAGGGATGCGGTGAGCACACCCGACGAGGCGAACGGGGAGGAGGCCGCCTCCTCCCCGTCGCGCGGCAAGCGTGGCAGCTATGCGAAGGGTCAGGTCCGTCGTCAGCAGATCGTCGAGGAGGCCCTCGTCGTGTTCGCCCGCAGCGGGTTCGACGCGGGTTCCCTGCGGGCGATCGCCCGGGGCGTGGGGATGACTCCCGCGGGGCTGTTGCATCACTTCTCCAGCAAGGAGGAGCTCTTCGTCGAGGTCCTCCGCCAGCGCGACGAGCGCATCCGAGCGGCGGTCGGGGATCCGGCCGAGCACAGGCTCATCGAACAGAGCGCGGATGTGGTCGCCTACAACCAGAGCGCGCCGCGCGGCCTCTCCGCGCTGTACACGACGGTGGCCGCGGACGCGATCGATCCCGCCCACCCCGCGCACGGGGAGTTCGTCGACCGCTATCGCGACTCGGCCGCATCCGCCGAGCGGATCATCGCAGCGGGGCAGGCCGCGGGGGAGATCCGCTCCGATGTCGATCCCGCCAGGGCCGGCCGGATCATCAGCGCCGTGATGGACGGGCTGCAGCAGCAGTTCCTGCTCGACGAAGAGGTCGACATGCGGGCGCTCTTCGACGAGTTCGTCCGCGGCTACCTGCGGCCGCTCTGAGGTCATGTCCACGCCTCCATCGATGGGGGGTTGCTACAATTTAAGCGCTTAAGTACCGTAGTGACGACGCCATCAGGTGTGTCTCGTTCAAGGAGGAACCATGAAACATGTTCGGCTCGGCGCCGCTGCGCTGCTCGCCGTCGCCGCCCTCAGCCTGGCGGGATGCGGCCGGGCGGATGATGCGGGAACGACGTCACAGGAAGCCTCGACCATCGGGAACGAGCCCGCGACGGGCAAGATCACGATGTGGGCGATGGGCGCCGAGGGCGAGGCGCTTCCCGACTTCGTCAAGACGTTCGAAGAGGCGAATCCGGGTGTCGAGGTCGATGTCACCGCGATCCCGTGGGACTCCGCGTACAGCAAGTTCCAGACCGCGATCGCGAGCGGCAACACCCCCGACATCGCGATGATGGGCTCGACCTGGATGGCCGATTTCGCCGATGCCTTCCAGACCGTCCCCACCGATCTCGACACCTCGGGTTCCTTCCCGGGCGCGGTCGAGTCCAACAAGGTCGGAGATCGCGCGGCGGGCGTGCCGTGGTACGTCGACACGCGTGTGCTCTACTACCGCACCGACATGGCCGAGCAGGCCGGTTGGACGAGCGCTCCCACGACGTGGGACGAGCTCAGCCAGATGGCCGCCGACATGAAGTCCAAGGCGGGAGCGGAGTACGGCATCCGCCTGCCCGCCGGAAACGACTCCTTCCAGGGCACGCTCTGGATGCCCTGGTCCAACGGCGCCTCCCTCGAGGACGGGTCGGCATGGACACTCGACACCCCGGAGATGGTCGAGGCGTACGAGTATTACCAGAGCTTCTTCACGGACGGACTCGCGAATCCGTCGGCAGACCGTTCGTCGGGGGCGCAGGAGGCGGACTTCGTCGCCGGCCGCACCCCGATGCTCATCGACGGCCCCTTCATGATCGGCTCGCTCGAGAAGCTCGGCGGTGCGGACTTCTCCTCAAAGTTCACGACGGCCGTGCTCCCGACGAAGGAGTCCTCGACATCGTTCAGCGGCGGCTCGAACCTCGTCGTCTTCGACGACTCCGACAACGCGCACTCCGCATGGAAGCTCGCCCAGTGGCTGAGCGATCCCGAGACGCAGGCCCGCTGGTACGACCAGACCGGTGACCTTCCCGCCGTCCAGGCGGCGTGGCAGGACGACGCGCTCGCCTCGCAGCCGACGCTCGCAGCCTTCGGCACGCAGCTCGAGACCGCGAAGTCCGTCCCGGCGACGACGACCTGGGTGAAGGTGGCCGCGGCGGGAGACGCCGTGCTCGAGAAGATACGGCTGGGAACCATGAGCCCGGCAGACGCGATGAAGGAGCTTCAGAGCAAGGCCGACGCCGTGGGGCTGGGCTGATCCCATGACGCAGACATCACTGGCCGCGACCGGAGCGGGCCTGGCCGGCTCCGGTCGCGCCGGCGGTGGCCGCCGGTCGAGCCGTCGCAGGCGTCAGGGCCTGATCGCGTGGGGCTTCGCGCTCGCCGTTCGTCCTCGTCTTCGCCGCTTTCATGGTCGTGCCGATCGTCGGCTCGTTCGCGATGTCGTTCACCGACTTCCGCGCGCAGGACATCCGCTCGCCTTTCGCGGTGAACTTCGTCGGTCTCGACCAGTACCTGGCCGTGCTGGGAGACCCCACCTTCCTCAAGTCGGCGGGTGTCACCGCGACCTTCGTCGTGATCGGCATCCCGGTGACCATGGCCGTGGCGCTCGCGCTGGCCCTGGCGCTGAACTCCGGCGGTGGTCGGATCGTCGCGTTCCTCCGGGTGGGCTTCTACGCGCCTGTTGTCACGAGCATCGTCGCCGTCTCGGTCGTGTGGCGATACATCCTGCAGCCCGAGGGTCTGCTGAACGCGGCGCTCGCCGTCGTCGGCATCCAGGGTCCCGACTGGCTCAACGACACCACCTGGGCCCTCCCCTCGCTCATCGCGATGGCCGTCTGGCGCAACGTCGGAACGCTCATGGTGATCTTCCTCGCGGGCCTCCAGGCCATCCCGACCGACGTCAAGGAGGCGGCGGTCATGGACGGGGCCTCCGCCTGGCGCCGCCTCACCGCGATCACCCTGCTGCTGCTGCGTCCGACCCTCCTGCTGGGCGCCGTTCTCATCTCGGTCGGCTTCCTGCAGTTCTTCGAGGAAGCCTTCGTGATGACGCAGGGCGGACCGCTCGACTCGACCCTGTCGGTCGCCTACTACACGTTCAAACAGTTCGGCTTCGGCGAGTACGGCACCGCATCCGCTGCGAGCTACATCCTGTTCCTCGCGATCGCGCTCGTGAGCCTCGTGCAGTTCCGGCTGCTGCGCTCGAAGGATTGAAGGAGGAGATCATGACCTCGACGACGATGGCCTCCCGTCGCGCCCGTCGCGCGCTCACCGGCCGTGCCCTCACCTACACCGTGCTGGTCGCGGGCCTCATCGTGTGGGTCCTGCCGTTCGTGTGGATGCTGCTCGGTTCCGTCAAGACACAGGGCGAGATCCTGCAGCGCCCGCCCACCTGGCTCCCGCAGCAGATCACCTGGGAGAACTTCGCCCAGTGGTTCGGGCCCCTCGACATCGGCCGGTTCTTCACGAACAGCATCGTCGTGGCGCTGCTGACCGTCCTCGGCAACCTCGTGTTCTGCTCCATGGTCGGCTACGCGCTGGCGAAGATGGACTTCCCCGGCAAGAGGGTGCTGTTCGCCGTCGTGCTCATCACGCTCATGGTGCCGGGCATCGTGACCTTCGTGCCGCTGTTCGTGATGGTGTCCTCCTTCGGTCTCACCAGCAGCTATGCCGCGCTGATCCTGCCGTTCGTCACGACCCCGTTGGGCGTGTTCCTCATGCGGCAGTTCATGCTCGGCATCCCCGACGAACTGCTCGAAGCCGCGCGCATCGACGGTGCGGGAGAGCTGCGCATCTTCGCCCGTGTCGTGATGCCGCTGTGCGGACCGCCGCTGGCGACGCTCGGCATCCTCACCTTCCTCGCATCGTGGAACAACTTCCTGTGGCCGCTCGTGGCCGCCCAAAGCGAGGACATGTACACCCTTCCCGTCGCCATCTCGCTCTACGCGACGGGGCAGAACGCGACCGACTACGGCCTGCTGCTCGCGGGCTCCGTGCTGGTGATCGCCCCGATCATCCTCCTGTTCGTGTTCCTGCAGCGCTACTTCATCCAGGGCGTCGCGACGACGGGGCTCAAGTGAGCGCCGTCGACACGCACCCCAGAAAGGCCCCCATGTCCGCGACCTTCTCGACCGCCCCCGACGGCACCCGCTACCGCGACCTGAACGGCAACGGCGTGATGGATCCCTACGAGGATCCGCGCCTGTCGCCCGAGGAGCGCACGGAGGACCTGCTCGAGCGGCTGAGCCTCGAGGAGAAGTGCGGACTCATGTTCCAGACGGTCATCGAGGTCGGCGAGGACGGCGAGCTCCTCGAGCAACCGGGACGCATCTCCAAATCGCCGACCACGACCGTCGTGCGCGACAAGCACATGAACCACTTCAACGTGCACGCCATCCGCACCGCGCGGCAGGCGGCCACGTGGAACAACGCCCTCCAGTCGCTCGCGGAGAAGACGCCGCACGGCATTCCCGTGACGATCAGCACCGATCCGCGCCACGCGTTCGTGGAGAACACGGGGGTGGCCTTCTCGGCCGGCCCGTTCTCGCAATGGCCGGAGGGACTGGGTCTCGCAGCCATCGACGACGTCGACACGGTGCGCGCCTTCGCCGACATCGCACGGCAGGAGTACGTGGCCGTCGGCATCCGGGCGGCGCTGCACCCGCAGATCGATCTGGCGACCGAGCCGCGGTGGGGGCGTCAGGCGCAGACGCTGGGTCAGGACGCAGAGCGCGTGGCCGAGTTCACCGCCGCCTACCTGCAGGGCTTTCAGGGCGATCGGCTGGGTCCGGACAGCGTCGCCTGCACGACCAAGCACTTCCCGGGAGGCGGCCCGCAGAAGGACGGCGAGGACGCCCACTTCCCGTATGGCCGGGAGCAGGTCTACCCGGGCGGCATGTTCGAGTACCACCTCGAGCCGTTCCGCGAGGCGATCCGGCGCGGAACGGCCGGGATGATGCCGTACTACGGGATGCCGGTGGGCCTCGAGCGCGGCGGAGAGTCGATCGAGGAGGTGGGGTTCGGCTACAACCGGCAGATCGTCACCGACCTGCTGCGCGGCGAGCTCGGCTACGACGGTGTCGTCGTGACCGACTGGGAGCTCGTGAACGACAACCACGTCGGCGACCAGGTGCTGCCGGCCCGGGCGTGGGGAGTCGAGACGCTCACCCCGGTCGAGCGGATGGCGAAGATCCTGGATGCGGGCGCCGACCAGTTCGGTGGCGAGGAGTGCGTCGAACTGCTGCTGGAGCTCGTGCGCTCGGGTCGCGTGAGCGAGCAGCGCATCGACGAGTCCGCGCGTCGCCTGCTCCGGGTCAAGTTCGCCCTCGGCCTGTTCGACGATCCGTACGTCGACGTGGACGCGGCCGAACGGATCGTGGGCAACGCGGACTTCCGCGCCGCCGGCGAGCGCGCGCAGGCCCGCTCGCTGACCGTGCTGCTGAACCGCGAGGGCGCCGAGGACGCGACGCTCCCGCTGCGGCCGGT
The DNA here is from genome assembly GCF_030818795.1 of Microbacterium sp. SORGH_AS_0862. Lineage (NCBI taxonomy): Bacteria > Bacillati > Actinomycetota > Actinomycetes > Micrococcales > Microbacteriaceae > Microbacterium > Microbacterium sp. SORGH_AS_0862. The sequence continues at coordinate 2,318,630 of NZ_JAUTAY010000001.1, forward strand.
ACAGGCGCTGTACGTCGAGGGGTTCGCCGACGCGGATGTCGCCGAGCTCGGAACGACCGTCGCCGACCCCGCATCCGCCGATCTCGCGATCGTTCGGATCAAGGCGCCGTTCGATGCGCGCGACGATCTGTTCCTGGAGGCGTGGTTCCATCAGGGCTCGCTCGACTTCCCGCCGGGGCTCGTCTACCGCCTCCAGCAGATCGCGCGCCAGTGCCCGCTGGTTCTCGTGGTCACGATCGACCGCCCCGCGATCCTCACCCCGTTCGTGGCGGATGCGGCGGCCATCGTCGTCGACTACGGCAGCTCTCCCCGCGCGGTGATCGACGCGCTGACCGGGCGGGTGCGGCCCGAGGGACGGCTGCCGGTCGAGCTGCCGCGCTCGATGGACGCCGTGCGGGCGTCGAGGGAGGATGTACCGTCGGATACCGGGGATCCGCTGTTCCCGGTGCGTCACGGGCTGCGACTCGCCTAGAGCACGCACGGCCTCTGTCGCAGGGAAGGATGTCGCACGCGTGAGTGAACGCCCGCGGACGCGCCGCACGACCGTCTACGACGTGGCCCAGGAGGCGGGTGTGTCCATCGCCTCCGTCTCGTTCGCCTTCCGCCGCCCCGAGCAGCTCAGCGAGGCGACGCGCGAGCGCGTGCTGGAGGCCGCGAGGCGGCTCGGCTACGCGCCGAGCGCTTCGGCGCGAGGGCTCGCGCGCGGGCGCACCGGCATCCTGGGCCTGCACGCGTTCGACCTGATGCTCGAGCGGGCCCACGAGCCGGCGGCGCGGGCGCGGGCGCTGCGCGATCTGCACAGCCCCGATCTCGAGGGCCCGCGGATCATTCCCTGGGCGGAGACCGACGACGAGCTGCTGGCCGATCCGAGGGCGTTCCCGCTGTACGTCGACGAGGTCCAGCGCGGATTCGCGCTGGAGTGCTGGGTGATGGGCAGGCCCGTCATGCTCAGCAGCGGCTCCGACAGCGATGTGTCGGTGGCGGACACGGCGGGGCGTGTGGACGGGCTTGCGATCTTCCCGTCGGAGGGATCGGCGGCTGTGCTGTCGCGGTTCTCCTCGTCCATACCGATCGTGCTCTTCTCCGCAGCGCCCGCTGCCGACGGGCATCATCGCGTGCGCGTCGACAACACGCAGGGGATGCGCGAGGTGATGACGCACCTGCTCACGGTGCACGGCGTGCGCTCGTTCGCGTTCGTCGGACGATTGGACTCCTGGGACGGTGAGGAACGCTTCGCCCAGTACCGGGAGAGCCTCCTCCAGGCGGGGATCGCCTCGGAGGACGAACCGGTCGACGCGACCGTGCGCGGGCCCGATCGGATGGCCGAGCAGCTGCACACGCTCGCCGAGGCCGGACGGATGCCGCGGGCGCTCGTGTGCTCCACGGACCAGAACGCGCTGGCGGCCATGGACGTGGTGCGCGAGCTGGGCTTCCGCGTTCCCGAGGACGTCATCGTCACCGGGTTCGACGGGATCCTCGCCGGGCGGCTGAGCACGCCGGCGCTCACCACCGTGCGTCAGCCGATGGAGGCGATGGGGCGCGCAGCCGCCCGCATCCTCGCGGGAACGGCCGGCCCGCTGCCCGAGGACGGTTCGCCCTTCGACGCGGTGTTCGCACCGGCGCTCGTCGTGCGCGCCAGCTGCGGCTGCGGCTGAGCCGGGCCCCGGGTCGCCGAGCGATGCGGCCGCTCAGTCCAGGGCGCGGAGGGCGAGCCAGAGCTGCGCGCGCACCGCGAAGGAGGAGAGGTCCACGCCGAGCACCCGCTCGGTGAGCGCGAGACGAGCCCGCACGGTGTGCCGATGCACGCCGAGCGCCCGGGCGGCGGCCTCGTGGGCGGTGTCCGCTGCGAGCCACGCGTCGAGGGTGGTCACGAGGGCGGTCGCGTGCTCGGCGTCGTGGCGCAGCAGCGGCTCCAGCTCCGCGCGGGCGATCGCGCCGACGCGCTCGTCGTCCAGGACCGAGAGCAGACCGCCGCGCACGTCCGCGAACGCCGCGAGCGACCCCGCCGAAGCCCGCTCTCGGGCCACCCGCGCCTGCGCGAGGCCCACCGGAGCCGTGTCGAGCGTCGCGGGAGCGGAGACGCCCACCCGCAGGCCGAGCTTCGCGGCGAGCTCGGCGAACACCCCGTCGCCCACGGGTGCCGCCAGCAGCAGTCCGTCCTCGATCCGGCCGAAGAACAACGAGCCGCCGCGGGCGGCGACGGCGCTCTCGAGCCACTGGAGGACGTCCTCGCGGCGGGCGGCCTCGGCATCCGTCAGACCGATCGCGATCGGCCCCGTGCCGAGCGAGCCCCACAGTGGCTTCGACACGCGCCGCACGAGCGCGCCGTCGCCGGTCAGCAGCGCCTCGGCGAGGCCGGAGCGGAGCAGGGTCGTTGCCTGGGCGAGGGTCTGTCGCTGCTCCAGCGCGAGCCCCGCCATCGCGACGGCCGTCGTGACGACCCCGCGCGCCTCGCGGTCGAATACCTCGGCCGACACCGCGATCGCGCCGCGCAGACGTCCGCCGCGGCCGAGGGTCTGCACGTGGAACGGGGTCGAGCCGATGTGCAGCGAGGATCCCGCCCGGGCTCCGCGGCGAAGCAGTGCCGACACCTCGTCGCGCAGGTCGTCGCGCGTCGCCGCATCCAGAGACCCTGCCGGATGCTCGTGGGTCAGGGCTCCGGCGGCATCGAACAAGCCGACCCAGCCGCCCAGCTGTCGCGCGAGCTCGTCCAGGGTCGCTGCGAGCCCGTCGGCACGCAGCGCCGCCAGCGAGAGCGCGCGCCCCGCGGCGAGCGCCCAGCTGCGCCTCGCGTACTCCTCGGCGGCGATGGCCTGCGCGTTGGCGCGGGCGACGGCGATGAACGGGGTGCGATAGGGCACCTCGAACAGGGGAAGCCCGTAGGCGCGGCAGGCCGCATCCAGTCCGCGGGGGATGCCCTCGCGGACCACCTCGGTGCCGAATCCGAGCGCGGTGATGCCGCGGCCTCGGAGTCGCGCGACGTAGGCATCGAAGTCGGGCGAATCGTCGTCGGAGCCGAGGAACTGCGTGCCGGTCGTGAGCAGCACGAGCCCCTCCGCCAGGAACGGCGTCGGATCGGCGAGGTCCGAGCTGTGGACGCCCTGCACCCGCGCCGCCAGCGTGGCGGCGTCGAACTCTCCCGCCGCACGCAGGTCCAGATCCCGCCGGGCGAGGAGGGAGCCGAGGGTGGGGCTGTCGCCGAGGGACGTACTCATGTTGTACATCGTGGCGCATGTCGTGCGTGCACGTGTACGGGCAGGCGAGTGCAGCGCGCTCCGCGTTCGCCCTACGCTCGCGGCCATGAGCATCGCCGACGTCACCACCACGCCCCTGGGCGGACCCTCGCTGCCGCAGGAGCGGCGCCTCGTCACCGCCATCCCCGGCCCGCGCTCGCAGGAGCTCCTCGCGCGGAAGGCCGCAGCGGTTCCCGCGGGCGTCGGTCACACGGTGCCCATCCAGGCGGTGGCCGCGGGCGGCGGCGTGGTCGTCGACGCCGACTGCAACTCGCTCATCGACCTCGGTTCCGGCATCGCGGTCACCTCCGTCGGCAACGCGCATCCCGGCGTCGTGGCGGCCGTGCAGGCGCAGGCGGCCCAGTTCACGCACACCTGCTTCATGATCTCGCCCTACGACTCGTACGTCGCGGTCGCCGAGGCGTTGAACCGGCTCACCCCGGGAGACCATGAGAAGCGCACCGCGCTGTTCAACTCCGGTGCCGAGGCCGTCGAGAACGCCGTCAAGATCGCCCGCAAGTACACCGGCAAGCCCGCGGTCGTCGCCTTCGATCACGGCTACCACGGCCGCACGAACCTCACGATGGCCCTCACCGCGAAGGCGATGCCCTACAAGAGCGGCTTCGGACCCTTCGCCGGAGAGATCTACCGCGCGCCGCTGTCGTACCCCTTCCGCGACGGCCTCGGCGGAGCGGATGCGGCCGCGCGCGCGATCTCGATGATCGAGAAGCAGGTCGGCGCCGACAACCTCGCGGCCCTCGTCATCGAGCCCATCCAGGGCGAGGGCGGTTTCATCGTCCCGGCGGACGGGTTCCTCAGAGCCCTCGTGGACTGGTGCCGCGCGAACGACGTCGTCTTCATCGCGGACGAGGTGCAGACGGGCTTCGCCCGCACCGGCGAGATGTTCGCGAGCGACGGGTTCGGGATCGTGCCAGACCTCGTCACGACAGCCAAGGGCCTCGCGGGCGGACTGCCGCTCGCCGCCGTCACCGGTCGGGCGGAGATCATGGACGCCTCGCACGCCGGCGGGCTCGGCGGCACCTACGGCGGCAACCCGATCGCCTGCGCCGCCGCGCTCGCGGCGATCGACGCGTACGAGCACGAGGGCCTCGTCGAACGAGCACGCGAGATCGGCGCGATCCTCACCGCCCGCCTCGAGGCGCTCCAGCAGGCGGACCCGCGCGTCGGCGACGTCCGCGGCCGGGGCGCGATGGTCGCGGCGGAGTTCGTCGACCCGGAGACGGGGGCTCCGGATGCGGCGCTCGCGGCCGCCGTGGCGAAGGCGGCCATCGCCGAGGGCGTGATCCTGCTGACCTGCGGCACCTACGGCAACGTGATCCGTTTCCTGCCGCCCCTCTCCATCGACGACGACCTCCTCGGCGAGGGACTCGACGTCCTCGCCGCATCCCTCGCCGCCGTCTGAGACACAACACCCGAGCACCACGAAGGAGTGAGATGAGCACCACCGAGATCATCAGGGACGTCGTCGTCATCGGCGCGGGAGCCGCCGGGCTGACCGCCGCGAACGACCTCCGCAAGGCCGGTCTGTCGGTCGCCGTGCTCGAGGCGCGCGATCGCGTCGGCGGGCGTCTGTGGACCGACACGATCGAGGGCGCGATGCTCGAGATCGGCGGCCAGTGGATCTCGCCCGACCAGCAGGCGCTCATCGACACGGTCGCGGAGCTCGGGCTCTCCACCTTCTCGCGCTATCGCGAGGGCGACAGCGTCTACGTCGGCCCCGACGGCGCGGTGACGCGGTTCACGGGAGACGTCTTCCCGGTGGCTTCCGACACGGCCGCCGAGATCGAACGCATCACCGCAGACCTCGACGCGATGGTCGCCGAGGTCGATCCCGACCGTCCGTGGGCGCACCCCAAGGCCGCCGAGTGGGACACCATCTCGTGGGACGGGTGGCTGCGTTCGCAGACCGACGACGACGAGGCCGTGCGCAACCTCGCCTTCGCCACCGGCTCGGCGATGCTCACCAAGCCGACGCACGCCTTCTCCCTCCTGCAGTCGCTGCTCATGGCGGCCAGCGCCGGCAGTTACTCGCACCTCGTCGACGCGGACTTCATCCTCGACAAGCGCGTCGTGGGCGGACTCCAGCAGGTGCCGCTGCTGCTCGCGGAGCGCCTGGGCGAGGACGTCCTGCTGGATCAACCGGTGCGCTCGCTCACCTGGGACGAGGGCGGCGTCGTGGCCGAGGCCGCATCCGTCACGGTCCGCGCGCGACGCGCCATCCTCGCCCTCGCACCCGTGCTGTACCCCCGCATCTCCTTCGTGCCGCCGCTGCCCCGGCTGCAGCAGCAGATGCACCAGCACATCTCGATGGGCTTCGTCATCAAGGTGCACGCCGTGTACGACCGGCCGTTCTGGCGGGAGCAGGGTCTGTCGGGCACGGCGTTCAGCCCGTACGAGCTCTCACACGAGGCCTACGACAACACGAACCACGGCGACGAGCGCGGCACGCTGGTGGGCTTCGTCTCCGACCGCAACGCCGACGATCTGTTCCGTCTCGACGCCGCCGAGCGCAAGGAGCGCATCCTCGAATCGCTGTCGCACTACTACGGTCCCGAGGCCAAGAATCCGATCGTCTACTACGAGAGCGACTGGGGCAGCGAGGAATGGACCCGCGGCGCATACGCGGCGAGTTTCGACCTGGGCGGCCTCCACCGCTACGGCGCCGACCTGCGCACGGCGGTCGGCCCCATCCATCTGGCCTGCAGCGACATGGCCGGCGCCGGCTACCAGCACGTCGACGGCGCGATCCGCATGGGGCACCGCGCCGCATCCGAGATCCTCGAGGAGCTGCGCTGATGGCCGCGCCGGTGGTCGTCGGCTACACCGCGACGGATGCGGGCGCCGACGCGCTCGCCCTGGGAGCACGGCTCGCGGGGGCGATCGGGTCGGTGCTGGAGATCGTGATGGTGCTGCCGGGGGAGCGCTCGGTCATCACGCCGCCCGACGCGGGGTACGACCGGCTCGTCCGGGAGCGGGCGCGGGAGTGGCTGGCCCGCGCCTCCGCGTCCCTCGAGGACGCCGTCGCCCACGGTCGTCACGTGCGCTACGGCGAGTCGTTCGCCGAGGGCCTCATCGCCGCCGCCGCCGAGTTCGGAGCCGGCATGATCGTGGTCGGCGCCGCGAACGGCGGGCTCCGCGGGCGCCACCGTCTCGGCACCGTCGCGAACGAGCTCGTGCACTCCTCCGACGTCCCCGTCGTGCTCGCTCCGGAGGGCGCCCGCGAGGTCGCCGCATCCCTGGGCATCGAGCGGGTCACCGCCGCGATCGGCACACGGCCGGGAGGCGACGTGCTCCTGGCCGAGGCTGCGGGCCTCGCCACCGCGTCCGGTGCACCCCTGCGGCTGCTGTCGCTCGCGACGGTCGATCTGCCGGCGGGAGTCGACACCGGCGTCATCCGGCTCACCGAGGCGACGCACGCCGAGACGGTGCTCGCCCAGGCGCGCGCGTCGCTCGCCGAAGGTGCCGTGGCCCAAGTCGTCAGCGCGCAGGGCGCCGACATCGAGGATGCGGTGTCGCAGATCGAATGGCTGCCCGGTGAGATCGCGATGGTCGGCTCGAGCCGGCTCGCGCAGCCGCGGCGTCTGTTCCTGGGCTCGACGGCGGCGAAGATGCTGCACATGCTGCCCGTTCCCATGATCGTGGTGCCACGCACCCGCAACGCAGAAGGGGGTCGATGATGAGTGCACCCGAATCGCAGGCCGTGGCCGCCGAAACCGGCGGACTCTCCAAGAAGGGGCTGTCCGCGGGAACGGTGGGCCTGATCGGCGCCGTCGTCATCGGCATCTCCTGCATCGCGCCCGCCTACACACTGACCGCGGCGCTGGGGCCCACGGTCTCGGCGGTGGGCGTGCAGGTACCGGCGATCATCCTGGTCGGCTTCATCCCGATGCTGCTGGTGGCGTTCGGCTACCGCGAGCTGAACCGGCGCATGCCCGACTCCGGCACCTCGTTCACGTGGGCCACGCGCGCCTTCGGTCCGTGGATCGGATGGATGGCCGGGTGGGGCCTGGTCGCCGCCACCATCCTCGTGCTCTCCAATCTCGCCGGAATCGCCGTCGACTTCCTGTTCCTGCTGATCGCCCAGATCACCCAGAACCCCTCGATCGCCGACATCGCGGCGCAACCGGGGGTGAACGTCCTGGTGTGTCTCGCGTTCATGGCGGCGGCGACCTTCGTCTCGTACCGCGACATGCAGACGACGCAGAAGCTGCAGTACGTGCTGGTCGGATTCCAGGTCGTCGTGCTGGTCGTCTTCGCGGTCGCCGCGATCATCGAGACGGTGAACGGCAACGGGTTCGATGCGACGCCGTTCGACTGGTCGTGGTTCGACCCGTTCGCCGTCTCTTCGTTCAGCTCCTTCGCGGCCGGCCTCTCCCTGTCGATCTTCATCTTCTGGGGCTGGGACGTCACCCTCACCATGAACGAGGAGACCAAGGACCCCGACAAGACGCCGGGACGGGCGGCGACCATCACGGTGCTGGTGATCGTCGCGCTCTATCTGCTGCTCGCCGTGTCGCTCATCATGTTCGCCGGTGTCGGCACGGGGGAGTTCGGCCTCGGCAACCCCGACATCCAGGACAACGTGTTCTTCCACCTGTCCGGCCCCGTGCTCGGACCGCTCGCTGCGCTCGTGTCGCTCGCGGTGCTCACCAGCTCCGCCTCGTCACTGCAGTCGACGTTCGTGTCACCGGCGCGCACCCTGCTGGCCATGGGGCACTACGGCGCTCTGCCGGAGCGTTTCGCAAAGGTCAGCCCGCGGTTCTTCACGCCGGGTTTCGCGACGATCGTCGCCTCCGTCGTCGCCTCGGTGTTCTACGCCGTCATGCGCTTCGTCAGCGAGAACGTCCTGTGGGACACCATCACCGCGCTCGGGATGATGATCTGCTTCTACTACGGTCTGACGGCCTTCGCGTGCGTCTGGTATTTCCGTAAGCAGTGGTTCGACTCGGTGCGCGCCTTCGTCTTCACGTTCCTCTTCCCGCTCGTGGGAGGGGTGATCCTCGCGGTGCTGTTCGTGACGACGCTGGTCGATTCGATGGACCCCGAGTACGGATCGGGCTCGCAGATCTTCGGCCTGGGACTCGTGTTCGTGCTGGGGGTCACCGTCATCCTGTTGGGCGTCGTGATCATGATCTGGCAGGCGGTCAAGCGCCCCGACTTCTTCCGCGGGCGCACGCTGAGCCTGGATGCGCCCGAGAGCCTGCGCCGCCGCCGGCGGTGACGGCAGACTGAGACCACAACCAAGGAGGACGAATGAGCAGCGAATACGCGGTCGTGAACCCGGCCACCGGTGAGCAGCTGGCCACCTACCCCGCCCTCAGCGATGCGGAACTCGAGCAGAAGCTCACCCAGTCCGAGCGCGCCTACCGCCGCTGGCGCGACATGCCCGTCGCCGAACGGGCCGCTCTCGTGCGGCGAGCCGCCGAGCTGCACCGCGAACGTCGTGACGAGCTCGCAGCCATCGCCGTGCGCGAGATGGGCAAGCCCCTGGCCGCGGCGCTGGCCGAAGTGGACTTCGCCGCCGACATCACCGAGTTCTACGCCGACCACGCCGAGCAGATCACGGCGGACCGGCCGATCGACATCCTCGGCGAGGGCTCTGCCGTGATCCGCCCGACGTCCCTCGGGGTGCTTCTGGGCATCATGCCGTGGAACTTCCCGTACTACCAGGTCGCCCGCTTCGCGGCCCCGAACCTGGTGCTCGGCAACACCATCCTCCTCAAGCACGCCCCGCAGTGTCCGGAGTCCTCGGCGGCCATCGAGGCGATCTACCGGGATGCGGGTCTGCCGGACGGCGCGTACCTGAACCTCTACGCGAGCAACGACCAGGCGGCGGCCGTCATCGCCGACCCGCGGGTGCAGGGGGTGTCGGTCACCGGCTCGGAGCGCGCCGGCGCCGCCGTTGCGGAGATCGCCGGTCGCAACCTCAAGAAGGTCGCACTGGAGCTCGGCGGATCCGACCCGTTCATCGTGCTCTCCACCCCGGATCTGGACGCCACGGTCGCCGCCGCCGTCGAGGCGCGCATGGACAACAACGGGCAGTCGTGCAACGCGCCCAAGCGCTTCATCGTGGTCGACGAGCTGTACGACGCCTTCCTCGAGAAGTTCACCGCTGCGATGGCCGCGACGCCCGTGGGCGATCCCTTCGCCGAGGAGACCCTGCTCGGGCCCCTCTCCTCTCTCGCGGCCGCCGAGCGGCTCGAGGCGCAGGTCGACACCGCCGTCGCGCAGGGCGCGCGTCTCGTGACCGGTGGCACCCGTGACGGCGCGTTCTACACGCCCACCGTGCTCACGGATGTCACGCCCGAGATGGACGTCTACCGCGAGGAGCTCTTCGGCCCCGCCGGCGTGGTCTACCGCGTCTCAGGGGAGGACGACGCGGTGCGGGTGGCGAACGACACGAGCTTCGGGCTCGGCTCCTATGTCTACACGACGGACCCCGCACAGGCGGAGCGTGTGGCGGATCGGATCGAGGCCGGCATGGTCTACGTCAACTGCGTGCTCGCCGATTCCCCCGAGTTGCCGTTCGGTGGCGTCAAGCGGTCCGGTACCGGCCGCGAGATGGGTCTGCTGGCGGCGGACGAGTTCGTCAACAAGAAGCTCATCCGCATCGCCGACTGAGCCGGAACGATGGCGGGGGCGAGGATCTCGCCCCCCGCCATCGTCATGCCGGGAGCGTCGAGCGGATCTCTGCCGCCTCGGCCGGCCGGCCGAGGCTCTCCAACACGTCACCGAGCTCGAGGGCGGCGGTCTGACGCAGTGCCTCGTCGTCGCCGGCGTGCTCGAGCGCGGCGCGGTAGAGGGGGACCGCATCCGCGGGGCGCTCCGCGCCCATCAGGATGCGTGCGGCGACGAACTCGGAGCGGCCGGCCGAGGTCGTGTCGCCGGCCTGGACGAAGCCGTCGGCCGCCTGCAGTGCGGTGGCCACGGCGTCGTCGGTGCGCTCGGCGGCGGCGAGAGCCCGTGCACGCGTGTCGAGGACATCGGCGACGAACCACGCCGCGTCGTTCGCGCGGCCGAGCTCGACCGCCTCGTCCAGCAGGGCGAACACCTGGTCGAGGTCGCCGCGCTGCTGGTGCGCCTGCGCGAGCGTGTGGAGGCCGTCGGCCAGCAGACCGACCTGCTCCTCGTCCCCGCGCACGAGCTCCACGGACTGCGTCAACGAGTCGATCGCGTCGTCGATCTCGCCGAAGCGACCGAGCAGACGTCCGTGCTCCTTGAGGGCGTACGCACGCGCAGCGGGCTCGTCCGCCTCCTCGTGCAGCTGCGCGGCGAACTCCCAGCCGCCCAGCGCGTTGCCGAACTGTCCCGCCTGCTCGAACGCACGGGTCAGCAGCCCGACGGTGATCGCGCGGGAGCCGGCGGGCTCCTCCGCGGCCGTCTCCTCCTGCAGCACCTGATCGAGCACCTCGATGGCCTCCTCGCCGAACCCGGCACCCAGCAGGGCGCGGCCGAGCCGGAAGCGCAGATCCGTCGCGGGGGCGCCCGTGGCCTCCCGCCGTTCGGTGGCGACACGGTATCGGGAGACCGCCTCGCCCATGGCGCCCGCATCCTCGTGGAGCGCGCCCGCGAGGAAGAAGACATCGCTCACGAGCCGGTCGTCTGCTCCGGCAAGCAGATGGATGCGTGCGGCCTCGTCGGCGTCGGCGGCACCGGCCGCATACTCGGTCAGCCCGCCGCGGGTGCGGGCGCGCAGCAGCAGTGCCCGCGCACGACGCGCATCGCTGAGGCCGTCTTCCGCGAGGAGAGCCTCCAGCAGGGCCATGGCCTCGGGCAGGTCGCCGGCCGCCGCCGTCATGTCCGCCTGCATCCAGCGCTGCGAGTGGGAGGGGCCGACCTCGCCCGCCTCGGCGAACAGCGCCGCCGCCTCGGCGAACATCTCCGCGGTGCGTCGACGATCGTCGGGCTCGGTCGCCGTCTGGTCCTTGAGTCGGAGGAAGGCGATCGTGGCGAGGAGGTCCGCGCGCACCTCGGCGGGAGCGTCGCGCCGCTCGTCGAGCGCGCGCCGGAGGGTCTCAGGCGCGTCGTCGGCCTCGGCACCGTAGAGGAGGAGCCCCAGCTCCTCCTCCAGCTCCGCCTGTGCGACGCGTCCTGCCGCGCGGAGCGCGGCGAGTCTCGTCGGCAGTGCGGCCTCCGCCTCGTCGAGGTGATCGAGCGCGACGAGCACGGCGAGCAGCCCGTGCGTGAGCGAAACCCGCTGCTCGACGTCCGCGTCGCCCAGCGCCTCGCCGATCGCCTCGAGGGAGGCGATCGAGCCCAGCTGGTGCAGGGTCAGTGCCCGCTCGACGCGCTCCGCGGGGGTGCGGGGAGCGGGCGCGGAGGACCGGGCGGCGAAGTCGTGGGAGCTGATCGGCACCTCGTAGCGCTCGGCGCCGACCGCGCGCTGTCCGGCGAGCCAGACGGTCTGCGCGTCGGTCGCGTTCCGAGCGTCGAAGGCCCGGGCGATGCTCTCGGCGGCGGCCCACATCCTCGTGGCGAGCTCGGCAGCCGGCCAGACGCCGTCGTGCGCGCCGATCAGGGGGACGAGCGCCTCGGCGTCGGATCCGCGCACAGCCGCATCGGGGTGACCGGCGGCAGCGACCGCATCCAGCGCGACGGCGAAGGCCGCGAGGGCCTCCAGATGCGCACTGGCGTTCAGCCCGTCGTGGGTGAGCCACGGCAGATGCCGCTCGACGAGCGCCAGTGCGCGTGCCTCGTTGCCCGTGACGGCGCAGAAGACGATGTTCTTCGCGACGATCGAGAGGTTGTCGGCGTTGTCCTTCGCGAGACGGTAGCTGCGCAGATGCGCGGCCCGTGCCTCATCCGGGCGCCCGGCGTGCAGGTAGGGCATGAGGGAGCGGGCGAGGGCGTGCTCGGGTTCCTCGCCGCACGTGAAGCCGCCTTCGACGAGCTCCTCGACGAGACGGATCGCCTCCGTTTCATCACCGGTCTCCGCGAAGAACCCCGCGAACTGGCTGCGGGTGCAGGCGTCGCAGTGGCTGTACTCGTCGCGGGGCGTCGCCTCGAGACGACGCCGCAGCTCGCCGGCCTCGTCGATGCGTCCCGCCGACCACGCGTCCTCGAAGCGCGCCATCAGCACGCCGCTCATTCCGTGACCGGCCCGCTCGTAGTGGGTCTGCATGTCATCGAGCACGGCCGTGATCTGCTCGGACGAGAACTCGGGGGAGCCCCGGAGGGCGCCGGCCATCCACTTGTAGTGCCACATGAGGTCGCCCGCGGGCTCCAGCTCGGCGGGGAAGCGCTCGGGGTCGGCGTCGTGGTGACCCAGGCACCACGCGAACGAGGTGAGCATCAGATCCGTGTCGCCGCCCATGTTGGCGCTGGCGGTCTGCCGCATCCGCGCCTCGTACTCGAGGCGCTCGTCGCCGCTTTCCTGCGCCAGTGCCACCGCCTGGGCGACCAATGCCCTCTCGCCGGGCCCCCAGGGCGTCCGGTCGATCTCGTCGAACAGCGATCGGATGCGGGTCGCGTAGCCGGTCATGATGCTCCTTCCGGGTCGGGGGTGGCGGCGAGCGCTCGGTCGAGCAGCTCCGCGAGCGAGGTGCTCATCACGGCGCGATCGCGCGGGCTGAGCGGGTGATGGCCGGCGAGCAGCGATTGCACGTGCAGCAGACGGATGCCGCTGTCGAAGACCGCGGTGTCGCCGGCCGCGGCGAGGGCGCGGACGGTCGGGTTGCCCCAGTTCAGGCACAGCCTGGCGGCGGGCGGTGCGACATCCGCGTCCGCTCCGGAGACGGCCTTCTCGGCGCGGTCGAGGACGCCCGACCACAGCGCCCCGGCGGCGCCGCGGGCGCGTCCCCGGTCGAGCGCCCGGAGCGCCTGCGGATCCGCGACGAACAGGCCGGGCAGCTCGCGACGCTCGAACGAGCGCACCGAGACGTCGACGTCGCCGAGGGCCGCGCGAGCGCGGCGCTCGAGATCGAGGGCGGCGTTGCGGTCGTCGAGCGGCGGCAGATCGAGCCGGTCCATCTCGGCGCCGACCTCGACACGCTCCACGGTGACCTCGGGGAAGATCTCGGGCAGCAGGCGGATCAGCTCGGCGTCGTAGAGGTAGCCGCCGTCGACCAGAAGCGTTCCCGGCGGCACGATGCTCGCCAGCTGACGGAACTCGTCGACGGTCTCGGCGTAGCGCACCTCGGGCGAGCGGCGCACGAGCTCCTCGATCCGCACGCGCCCCGCGGTGGTCTCCACAGAGAGCCAGCGCACGATGAAGCGGGCCAGCTCGTCGTCGTGGCGGACGAGCGATTTCAGGGCGACCTCGTGGACGGCGACGAACTGCGCGAGCCGTGCCGGCTCGCGCAACGCCAGCTCCAGGATCCAGCGCCGGATCGCATCGCCGATCTCGCCGCGGGTCTGCTCGAGCGCATCGTCGTCGACGAGCGCTTCCCGGCTGGCGGTCGGATGCAGCCCGCCCGAGTCGATGACCGCCCGCGCGAAGAACGCCCAGTCGGGGAGCAGGTCGTCGGCGCGCTCGGCCAACAGCATCCGTCGCAGGTACACGCGTGTGCTCTGGCGTGCCGAGGGCGGTGGAGCGAAGGGCAGCACGTAGGCGATGCCGCGGGTCTGGGTCGCGGCGACCGTCAGCTCGATCGCGTCCAGCGGCTCGACGCCGATCAGCTCGCGGCCGTACGCCAGTCGCGCCTCGGGGTCGCCGTCGAGGAAGGGGGCGGGCTCGGTCACGGTGATCTCGCCGCCGCCGGGCAGGTCCACGACGACCGAGACCGGCAGGTAGCGGCCGAACGTCTCGGCGAGCTCGCGCACGGTGGAGCCCGTGAGCAGGGCCGCGCTGTCGACGCGGGGGGTCAGGTGCACGCTCGTGCCGATCGGGATCTCGCCGTCGAAAGGCTGCACGGCGAAGGTTCCATCCGAGCGCCCGACCCACTCGACAGCAGGCCCTCCGGCGGCGCTTCGCGACCGGATCACGATGGTGTCGCACACCATGAAGCACGACAGCATCCCGATCCCGAACTGACCGAGGAAGTCGCTGCGGGGAAGGTCGAAGATGTCGCGCTTGGAGCTGCGCCCCACCGTCGCCAGCAGATCGGCGACCTCGCTCTCGGTGAGCCCGATGCCGTCGTCGCGGATGATGAACTCGGCTGCTTCCAGCCCTGCCGGAGTGATGCGGATGCGGCCGCCGCCGCCGTCCAGCGCGCGACGCGCGGCGATCGCGTCGACGGCGTTCTGCAGGAGCTCGCGCAGGAAGACGCGCGGGCTCGAGTAGATGTGCCGGCTGAGCAGGTCGATCACCCCGCGAAGATCCACCTGGAACTGCTGGGGGGCCGGCACCTCGTTCACCGTCGCTCCTCGAACCTCGTCGCAGCGCCGCCCATCGGGTGGTGGGCGGCGACCGATTCAGCGTACTCCGGGAGCGCGAGCGCACCTGAGCGCCTGGGGAGAGAACGATCCCGTGCGCGCGGGGGCCGGTTGGGCCAGGATGGGCTCATGAGCGACACGACGCAGGCGGACGGGGTACGGGTGCTGGACGAGGAGGCGATGTGGCGCCTGCTCGCAACGCAAGAGGTCGGCCGCCTGGTGACCAGCATCGGTGAGCGCATCGACGTGTTCCCCGTCGGCTACGCGCTCGATGGACGCAGCATCCTGTTCCGCACCGCGCCGGGCACCAAGCTGCTCGAGCTCACCGCCCGTGACGAGGTGCTGTTCGAGGTCGACGACCACAGCGCGCACGATGCGTGGAGCGTCGTCGTGCGGGGGACCGCGGCGGCCGTCGACCATTCCGACGAGATCGCGGCTCTCGAAGCCCTCGCCTCGGCGCCCTGGGCGCCGACCGTCAAAGACGTCCTGGTGCGCATCACGCCCTCGGTCACCACCGGACGCGCCTTCGAGCGGCGAGCAGCCGATCCCGTCGAAGGGGCGATGGCGTGACGTTCGATCCGGCCCCGCCGACGGCCGGATCACCGCCCGTCCTCCCGCAGACCATCGCGCCCGCTGCGCCGAGACGCCGCAGTCGCGGCGCGGGCTGGATCATCGGCCTCTCGCTGAGCCTCGTCCTCACCCTTCTGCTCGCGGCCGGTACGGGCGGCGCGTGGCTCATCTGGCAGCAACGGGAATGGTTGCTCGCGTCGCGGGTGCTGAGCCCGGAGCAGGAGTCGGCGATCGCCGACACGTTCGCCGCCGCCTCAGACAAGGTGACCGCCACCCAGCAGGCGACGGCCCGCTATGAGAGCGATCGTCGTGCCTGGGACGACGAGCACGCGCAGGTGGAGCAGTGGAAGACGGGAACCGACGCGCCGCTGCTGGCCGTGCCGAACCCCGGCGGGCGGGCGATGCCCGGGCCGGACCCGGACGGGCGCGCGTTCCTCTCGTCGATCGGCGCGGACCGTGTTCAGGTCGCGTTCGACGCCGGGGACGAGAACTGCGGCTACCACCTCTCCGAGCGCACGGGGTACGAGATCGTCGTCGGTGGCTGCTACTCCACCCGTTATCCGGGCTGGCTGTTCATCGCGTGGGATCCGGGCATGGAAGCGTCCGTGTGGCCCGTGTTCGTGCACGAGGCCATGCACTGGTACCAGTACCAGAACTACTACCCGGCCTTCCTCGCAGCCGATCGCGCCGGGGTCACCGACGACCAGTACGGCCCCGAGCTGGAGGCCGACGCGAGTTGTCGTGCCGTGTACGTCCACGGCATCCCGGCATCCGACTACGTCGACACCTCCTCGCCGTGCGACGTCGAGGGCTGGTACGACGGGTGGCTGCTGGATCATCTCGCGTCGCTCGGCGTCCAGGTCACGGAGCCCGTGGCCGCGGACTACGAGGTGCTCGAGGTGGTGCGACCGTGAGGATGCGTTCGGGCCTCGCCGCCGTCTCGTTGCTCGCCGTGCTCGCGCTGACCGCGTGCTCGTCGGTGGATGCGGATGCGGCGGATCGCCGGATGAACGAGGTGTTCGACGATCTCGTCGCTCAGGCGTCGGCGGTGGATCCCCAGGTTCTGCGCACGCTCGAGACCGCGGCACCGCGCACCCAGGCGTGTTCCCGGCCCGCCGACACCGAGCAGGTCGTGCTGACGGCGACCGGGGTGCTGGCGGTCGCCGCTGACGTCACCGAGGCGGAGGGCGTGCGCGACGATCTCGGCGAGAGCCTGGATCCCGACGTGTGGCGACCTCTCGCCGACGCCGATCCCGGAGCGGAAGGACAGGGCTGGATCTCGGAGGACGGAGTCACCGTGACCCTCGCCTCCGACGGTCCTGCGGTGGTCATCGCCGTCTTCTCGCCGTGCCTCCCGGGGTGAGCGCGTTCGCGCCCTCGTGTGCCATGCCGTACACTTGAGCGTGCAGTTGAAGTCTGCATTCTTTCGCCGTGCCCGTCATCGGGACGACACATCCCTTCGGATCAGGTCACGGCAGGAGTGCGGGCGTGAGACCTCCGGGTCTCTAGGGCGGTAGCTCAATTGGCAGAGCAGCGGTCTCCAAAACCGCAGGTTGCAGGTTCGATTCCTGTCCGCCCTGCGCGCCAGCGCATGCTGGCACGACGTAAGCGATTCAGGTGGGTGCATGGTCCAGGACGAGCCGAAGGGCGAGGTCGTCGCCGCTGGCGGTGCCGCGCGCGAGAAGAAGCCCAACTTCTTCCTGCGCATCGTCATCTTCATCCGCCAGGTCTTCGCTGAGCTTCGCAAGGTCGTCACCCCGACGCGCAAGGAGCTGGTGAAGTTCACCGGCGTCGTCCTGGGCTTCGTCATCGTGATGATGGCGGTCGTCTACGGACTCGATGTCGTGTTCGTCTGGCTGACGACCGTCGTCTTCGGAATCCCCGGAGCCTGACATCGCGAGGCGCGGGTGTCGCCACCCGCAGACCAGAACGAGAGAGTACGTAAGTGTCTGAGAAATACACCGACGACGCCGATTGGGCGACCGCCGCCGAGCAGTCCAGTGAGGACGACGAGGCGCAGGAGGGCAACACGCTCGCCGCCGAGGAGCGCTCCGTCGAGGCCGCCGAACACGTCGCGCTGCACATCGAGGGCGACGACGAGGACGAGGACTCCGACACCGGCTACGACGCGGATGCCGATGTCGAAGACCCCGAGGCCGACGCGATCGTGAACGACGCTCTGGAGATCGACGAAGCCGCCGAAGCCGAAGCGGCAGCCGAGGTGCTGACCGAATCGCTCGCCGAAGAAGAAGCAGAGCGCGCAGCCGAGGAGGCCGACGAAGTGACGCCCTACGACGGACCCGACATCAACGGCGAGCCGGACGCTCCTGTTCTCGACCCCGAGTTCGTGGCCGAGATCGATGACGCGGCCGCCGCCGTCGACGAGGTCGAGGAAGAGGTCGATGCGGACGCCGACCCCTACGAGGCGTTCCGTCAGGAGCTGCGCTCGCTCGAGGGCAAGTGGTACGTCATCCACTCGTATGCCGGCTTCGAGCGCAAGGTGAAGGCCAACATCGAGCAGCGCAAGTCGACGCTCGAGGTCGAGGACGACATCTACCAGGTCGAGGTCCCGATGGAGGACGTCGTCGAGATCAAGAACGGCCAGCGCAAGATGGTCACCCGCGTGCGCATCCCGGGCTACGTTCTCGTGCGCATGGAACTCAATGAAGACACCTGGTCGGTCGTCCGCCACACTCCCGGCGTCACGGGCTTCGTCGGCAACGCCCACAACCCGACGCCGCTGCGCTTCGAAGAGGCGTTCAACATGCTCAAGAGCCTCGTCGAGATCAAGGACGTCGCTCCGGCGAAGTCCGGTGGCGGCAGCTCCGCTCCGGCGGCTGCCCGTGTCATCGCGGCGGAGGTCGACTACGAGATCGGCGAGACGATCACCATCAAGGAGGGCTCGTTCGCGGGTCTTCCGGGATCGATCAGCGAGATCAAGCCCGAGAGCGGCAAGCTCACGGTCCTCGTCTCGCTCTTCGAGCGCGAGACGCCGGTCGAGCTGTCGTTCGACCAGGTCTCCAAGATGGTCTGACACACAGGTCTCTTCGAACGCCCCGTCCGGCTCAGCCGGCGGGGCGTTCGTCGTTCGGCGGCGGGCATGTGCGCGCAGCATCCGGGGCTGTGAACCGATCGGTACATCTTTTACCTGGTGGAAACACCTCCGAGCCCGAGCGGGAAATCCGGGCCTGTGACGCTGCAGGGGCACCAGACATCCTCCGCGTCAGCGCACCCGAGCGCGTCGCGGGCCCTCAGGAAGGATCCGCTCCCGCATGCCCAGATTCATCCCGCGCCGCCTTGCGGCGGCCACGGCCGCCGCGGCGGCGCTGCTCGGTGCGACGCTGGTCGTCGCGCCCGCCGCCCATGCCGCTCCCGCCGTGATCGGCGTGACGATCACCGCCACCAGTGCTGCAGAGGTCGGCGACACGGTCACCGTCACGATCGCCGCATCGAACGTCGAGGACCTCTACGCCTACGACCTCGCGCTCGGCTACGACGCCGAGCTGCTCGCCTTCGATGAGGGCAGCGCCACCTTCCCGAGCGGCGGGTTCGGCGATGCGACGGCGGATGCCGACCGCGGTCTCGCCTTCCTGACGCACACCCGACTCGGCACCTCGCCCGGGCTCGTCGGGGCGCAGCCCCTCGTCGCCTTCACCTTCACGGCTCTCGCCGCAGGCGACGCGGTGATCGAGCTCGTCTCGGCCGACCTCGTCGGCGCGGCGCGCGACACCGCCTCGCTCGATGTGACGGCGATCGATCCCGCCACCACCGTCATCACCGCCGTCGTGGTCCAGCCGTCGACGACGCCGTCGCCGAGCACGTCGACGCCTGCGGCTGTGCCGGCGGACGCCTCGAGCGGTCCGCTCGCCACCACCGGCGTCGACGCCGCACCGTGGCTCGTCGTCGGTGTGGTCGCTCTCGCCGCCGTCGCCCTCGGCGTCGTGCTGCTCCTCCGCCGCCGGGCGGTCACCCGATGAGCCCTCGCGCCGCCGTCGTTCCCGCAACCTTCGCGTCCTCCAGGAGAGCGTCCATGTCCACCCGCACCACCCGCACGATCGCCGCCGCGGCGGTACTGGGTACCGTCACCGCCGTCATGGCCGTGGCGCCCGCGTTCGCCGAACCGGAGCCCACCGCATCCGCCGCGATGCTCGCTCCGTACTACACCGAGCTCGACCTCACCGGTGACCGTCAGGTCGACGCCGACGACCTCGCCGTCGCTGCGCGCCACCTCGGCACGACGGCAGCCGACGCGGCATGGTCGGAGATCGCCGTGATCGACACCGACGCCGACGGTGAGATCACGATCGCGGACCTCGCCGCCCTGTCGCAGCGCATGATCTACGACGACGGACCGTTCGAGCTGATCGAGGCCTCCACGGTCGACATGCAGGCGGCGATGAACGCCGGCGTGATCACGTCGGTCGAGCTCACCCAGGCCTACCTCGACCGCATCGCGAAGCTCGACGACGCGACCATCACCTATCCGGTGGATCCCGCCGCTCCCGCCGTCACGACTCAGACCGCCCGTCCCCTGAACGCGATCATCACCACGAGCAGCACCGCCCTCGCCGCGGCCGCCGCTGCCGATGCCGAGCGCGCCGCGCACGGGGTGACCAGCATGCTGCTGGGCGTGCCGGTCGCGGTGAAGGACAACTACAACACGAAGGACATGGTCACCACCGGCGGTTGCGGCTGCTGGAACGAGAACCAGACCGCCGGCGACGCCCACATGGTCGAAGGGCTCCGCGCCGACGGGGCGATCATCATCGCCAAGGCGAGCCTCGACGAGTTCGCCTACGGCTTCAGCTCGCAGTACTCCGCCTTCCAGCCGGCCGGTACCTCGCTCTACGTGGCGAGCCCCTACGACACGACCAAGACGGCGGGCGGCTCGTCGGGTGGGACAGGAGCCGCCATCGCCGCCAACCTCGCCGGGATCGGCTTCGGGACCGACACGGGTGGCTCCATCCGTGTGCCCTCCTCGTACAACCAGCTCGTCGGCATCCGGCCGACGGTGGGTCTCGCGAGCCGCGACGGCATCATCCCGCTCGCCCTCTCGCAGGACACCGGCGGCCCGATCGCGCGCAGCGTGACGGATGCGGCACTGGCCCTCGACGCCGTCGTCGGCGTGGATGAGAACGACGCCATCACCCAGCGCCAGGTCGGCAAGGTGCCGGAGTCGTACGCGTCCTTCCTCGACTCGGGCGCTCTGCAGGGCGCGCGGATCGGTGTGATCGGCTCGCTCAGTGGCACGGGAGAGACCGCGACGCGCTTCGCGGCGGCCCGTGACCTGCTCACCGCGCAGGGGGCTACCGTCGTCACGATCACCCCGCCCGCCGAGTTCAGCGCCGTCACGGGCGAGAACTCGGGCTCGACCAACGAGTTCAAGCACGACCTCGACGAGTACATCGCGTCGTACCTGAACCCGAACGTCACCGCCCGCAGCCTGCAGGCGATCATCGACAGCGGGAACTTCGTGCCCGGCTACCGCAGCACCTACGTGACCCGCAACGCCGTCACCCCCCAGACGTACGAGGCATGGGCCGGCGCCGAGGGATCGCACACGCGTCAGATCGCCGCGGGCAAGGCACTCGTCACGCAGATGATGGACGATGCCGACCTCGACGCGATCATCTACCCGAGCACGAGCGCCTACGGCACGTTCAGCAGCAGCTACATGCGGCTGAGCCCCAACACCGGGCTCCCCGCGGTGACCGTGCCGATGAGCGCAGCGGGCACGGCTGAAGGCGGGCAGACGGTCGGGACGAACATCGAGTTCCTCGGACGGGACTTCTCCGAGGGCACGCTGATCGGTCTGGCGTACAGCTACGAGCAGGTCACGCACGCTCGCACGTCGCCGCGCATCTTCGGCGCGCTGCAGTAGACGGGACTCGCGACCACCGCCCCGCCGGGCCCCTCCGGTGGGGCGGTGGTCGTGCGGCTCCCGAGCGTCGTGCGACACGCCCGGTGATGCGGTAGAGTGTTGTGGTTTGCGTGCCGCTCCGGCGCGCTGCGACAACCGCTTCCGTCGACGGGATGCGGGAGAGCCGATGCATCCGGCATCCGCTCGATGAAAGGAAAGAAGAATGGCACCGAAGAAGAAGGTGACCGGCCTGATCAAGCTTCAGATCAACGCCGGTGCAGCCAACCCGGCGCCGCCGATCGGCCCCGCGCTCGGTCAGCATGGCGTCAACATCATGGAGTTCTGCAAGGCGTACAACGCCGCGACCGAGTCGCAGCGCGGCAACGTCATCCCCGTGGAGATCACCGTCTACGAGGACCGCAGCTTCACCTTCATCCTGAAGACCCCGCCCGCCGCGGAGCTCATCAAGAAGGCCGCAGGCGTCGCCAAGGGTTCGAAGACCCCCCACACCGTCAAGGTCGCGAAGCTCACCAAGGACCAGGTGCGCCAGATCGCCGAGACGAAGCTGCCCGACCTGAACGCGAACGACATCGAGGCTGCCTCGCTGATCATCGCCGGCACCGCCCGCTCCATGGGCATCACGGTCGAGGACTGAGGGAGATAACGAACATGGCTACCAAGTCCAAGGCATTCCGCGCGGCCGCCGAGAAGATCGAGGCCGACAAGTTCTACACCCCGACCGAGGCTGTGACCCTCGCGAAGGAGACCGGGTCGAAGAAGTTCGACTCCACCGTCGAGGTCGCCCTCAAGCTGTCGGTCGACCCCCGCAAGGCGGACCAGATGGTGCGCGGCACCGTCATCCTCCCGCACGGCACGGGCAAGACCGCCCGCGTCATCGTCTTCGCGACGGGCCCGGCCGCCGAGGCCGCTCTCGCTGCGGGCGCGGACGAGGTCGGCGGCGCCGAGCTGATCGAGAAGGTCGCGGGCGGCTACACGTCGTTCGACGCCGCCGTCTCGACGCCCGAGCTGATGGGCCAGGTCGGTCGCCTCGGCAAGGTCCTGGGTCCCCGCGGCCTCATGCCGAACCCGAAGACCGGTACGGTCACCCCGAACCCGGCCAAGGCCGTCGAGGAGATCAAGGGCGGCAAGATCGAGTTCCGCGTCGACAAGCACGCCAACGTGCACTTCGTCGTGGGCAAGGCGTCGTTCTCGGCCGACCAGCTCGACGAGAACCTGAAGGCCGCTCTCGAGGAGATCGTCCGCCTGAAGCCGTCCAGCTCCAAGGGCCGTTACATCCAGAAGGGTGCGGTGTCGACCACGTTCGGCCCCGGCATCCCGCTGGACGTCAACGCGCTGGTCTGAGACACATCTCACAGGAAGGGCCCCGTCTTCGGACGGGGCCCTTCCTGCATGCTCAGACGTCTTCGCGGATGTCGAAGCTGAGCGGTCCTGTGGGCGTGGTCTCCGAGACCTCCACACGCTCGACATGCGCTGCGGCCGGCCCTTTGCGAAGCCAGTCGATCATCCGATCCACCCGTCCTTCTTCGCCGTGGAGCTCGGCCTCGACCGTGCCGTCCCGACGGTTTCGCACCCAGCCCGCGACGCCGAGGCGAGCGGCGGCGTCGTGGGCGGCATAACGGAAGCCGACGCCCTGCACGGCGCCGCTGACGATCACTCGGACATGACGCATGTGCACATTGTGTCGCGGATGGCCCGGCGGTGCCGCGGGCTGTCGCGAACGACGAGCGGGTGGCAGGATGCGTCGGGCGTGCGCCGGATCAGCCTCCGAGGATGAGGCTGATCGCGATCAGGGCCATGACGACGGCGATGATCGCGTCGAGGATGCGCCAGGCCGCCGGGGAGCCGAACAATCGCCCGAGGAACCGTGCCCCGTACGCGAGCGAGAAGAACCATGTCAGGCTCGCCGCCATTGCGCCGGCCGCGAACCACCACCGCGTGTCGCCGTGCGTGCTCGCGACGGACCCGAGCAGGAACAGCGTGTCGAGGTACACGTGCGGATTGAGCCAGGTCAGCGCGAGGCACGTGAGCAGAGCCGCGGTGAGCGAGGTGCGCGTGACCGGGGGAGAGGGCGTCGCACCGACGGATGGTGCGGTCGCGGGACGCCAGGCCCGGTGTGCCGCGAGCAGCGCGTAGCCGAGGAGGAACGCGGCACCCGCCCATCGCGCGACGCCGATCGCCCAGGGGACGGCATCGACGACGAGCCCGAGGCCCGACACTCCGACCGCGATCAGCGCCGCATCCGAGGCGGCGCAGACGAGCGCGACGGCGAGCACATGCTCCCGCCGGATGCCCTGGCGCAGCACGAACAGGTTCTGCGCGCCGATGGCGACGATGAGCGAAAGCCCGAGGTCGAGGCCCGCGGCGAGCGAGGAGAACACGCTCCGACGCTATGGTCGGTAGAGCATGAGCACCAGTTCGGATTCCTTCACCGCCATAAGCTGTGCTCATGATGGATCTTCCCGCCGACCTCGCGGCGACACTCGCGGCCGTGGTCGACACCGGCACGATGGAGGCGGCGGCCCGCCGACTGCACATCACACCCTCGGCGGTCAGCCAGCGCATCCGTGCGCTCGAGGAACGGCTGGGCCGCGTGCTGCTCGTGCGCGCCAAGCCCGCCCGCGCGACCGCGGACGGCGAACGAGTCGTGCGCCTCGCCCGGCAGTACGCGCTGCTCTCGCACGATGTGCTGCAAGAGCTGGGCGAGGGAGAGAGCCGGGCGGCGGTCAGTCTGTCGCTCGCCGTCAACGCGGATTCTCTGTCGACGTGGTTCGTCGCCGCGCTGTCACGGGTGGCCGCACTGCACGACGTGGTGTTCGATCTCCACCGGGACGATCAGGACTTCACCGCCGAGCTGCTCGCGTCGGGGCGCGTGGTCGCCGCGGTGACGTCACGGGCCGACCCCGTGGCCGGGTGCCGGGTGCGCCCCCTCGGGGCGATGCGCTACCGCGCCGTGGCGACGCCGATAGTCGCGCGCGAGCTCGAGCGTCTGGGGGCGGAGCACACCCGGGTCGTCGACTATGACCGCCGTGACGAACTGCAGACCAGGTGGTTGCGGGAGCGGGGCATCGATCCCGCATCCCCGCCCCGCAGCTTCGTGCCCGGCTCGCACGCCTTCGCCGATGCGGTGCGCGGCGGTCTCGGATGGGGGATGCTGCCCGACCTCCAGACGGGGGCGGACCTCGCCGACGGCTCGCTCGTGCTGCTCCCCGGCTCGCCCGTCGACGTTCCGCTGTACTGGCAGCAGTGGAACCTGACGTCTTCGCTGCTGGATGCGGTCGCGGATGCGGTCGCGGAGACGGCGAGCAGGGCGTTGAGGATCACGCCTCGCTGATGCGCAGCACGGACTTGCCTCGCGTGCGACCGCGCTCCAGCGACCGGTGCGCCTGGGCCGCGTCTGCGAGCTCGTAGACGGTGTCGATGTAGACCTGGATCGATCCGGTGTCCAGCAGTCGCGCGAGGGTCGCGAGGACATCTCCGTCCGGGATGACCTTGTAGCCCGTGGCGCGCACCCCGGCCGCCGCCGCCGCCTCAGCGAAACCCGGCCAGCCGCCGCTGGGCACCATGATGTACAGGCCGCCGGGCCGGATGACACCGAGCGAGCGCGTCCCGGTCTCGTCTTCGGTGTTGGCGACGAGATCGATCACGACGTCCATGTCCGCCACGACGTCCTCGAACCGCGTGGTGGCGTAGTCGATGACCACGGATGCGCCGAGCTCACGGAGCCACGCGGCGTTGCGGGCGGAGGAGGTGACCGTCACGTGCGCGCCGAAGTACGCGGCGAGCTGCACCGCGAAGTGGCCCACGCCGCCGCTCCCGGCGTGGATCAGCACGCGCTGGCCCTCGTGGGCGTGCGCGGTCTCCACGACGACGCCCCAGGCAGTGAGGGCGGCGAGCGGGATGCCGGCGGCCTCGACGTGCGAGAGCGATGCGGGTTTGCGGGCGACGGACTGCGACGGCACGACGACATACTCGGCATAGGTGCCCCCGGTGCGAGGGAAGGGCACCATCCCGAAGACCTCCGTGCCCGCAGGCAACGGGTGCGCTTCGAACGGGGACGCGACAACCACGCCGCTGAAGTCGAAGCCCAGCGCCGCGGGGTAGGCCGCGATGGCTCCGCTCACTCCCTGGCCTGCCCGCGTCTTCGCGTCGATGGGATTCACTCCGGCGGCGACCACCCGCACGAGCAGCTCGCCGAGCACGGGTTGGGGGACCGGCAGCTGGGTCTCGTGGAGGAGCTCCGGTGCTCCGGTCGAGTCGATGACGACGGCGCGCATCCGGGTCGGGACGTCCTCGGCCCGCATCGGCGCGGGCGAGGGGGTGTCATGTCTCAGCGGTCGGGGGATCATCGGCCGCTCCTTTCGCTGCGGAAGGCATCGGCCATGCGATGCGGTGACTGCCCTCAGTCAATCGCGACTATGTCTCGTGGGCGTTACTCGGGTGTCACCGTGCGGAGAACGTCACACCTCCGCGGCGGGCGTCGGCGGCACATCCGGAAGGTCCACCCGGATGATCTCGGACAGGCGCTCGCGCAGGCGGCCGGGCATGTCGACGGCCGTCGGAGAGAGCAGCCACTGGATCTGCAGGCCGTCCATGATGGCGATGATCTCCTCGGCCAGGCGGAGTCCGTCGACGGAAGGGTCTCGGAGCAGGCCGCGGGAGCGAAGGTCCTCGAAGGCCATCGTGAGATGCCGCCGTGAGTTCTCGTACCGACGTACGAAGTACGCGTGGGCGGGGTGGGCCGGGTCGGTGGCTTCTGCGGAGAGCACGGCATACAAGCTCACGATCCCCGGGGTCGTGGCATTGGCGCCGGTGAGCGCGACGAGCCGGGCGAAGTGGTCGAGTCCATCTCGGCCCGGGCCTGGCGCACCTTCGAAGAAGCGCAGCGAGTGACGCCGATCCCGCTCGTCGAGGACGGCCTCGAGGAGCGACTCCTTCGTCGGGAAGTGGTGGAAGAGCCCGGCGCGGGAGACGCCGCAATCAGCGGCGATCTGGCTCATGCTCGTCTGCCGGTAGCCGACGGTGCCGAATGCGGTGAAGGCCGCGGACACGACCTGATCGCGACGGCGTCGACCGCTGGCGTAGCCGCGCGAAGAGGGTTCGGGCATGGGGATGACCCTAGCGGGACTGGACGAAACCAAAAACCGGCACTACTGTCGGTTTTCGTCAACTCCATCGCGGGGCATCGCCGCCCGCCCGCCTGCGCACCGTCGCGTCAGAGAATCGAGGATCCCCATGACCGAAGCCGAGCTTTCCGTTCAGCTGTACTCGCTGCGCGAGGCGCTGGCCGTCGATCGGGAGGAGACGTTGGCGCACCTGGCCCGGCTCGGAGTGCGGCGCGTCGAGGCCTACGGCATCGTGGACGGGGGAGTGTCGCTGGCGGAATCCCTCGCGCGTCACGGCCTGCGCAGCCCGAGCGTTCACGCTCCGCTCGTGGGTGCGGGAGAGGACGGCGCAGCGACGCTGGACGAGGTGTTCGACGCGGCTGCCCGTCTCGGAGCGCAGACGGTCTTCGAGCCGATGGTAGGGGGTGACCACTGGCGCGACGAGGATGGAGTGCGCCGCACGGCCGATCGGCTGAACCAGGCGGCAGCAGTGGCCGCATCCCGCGGCCTGCGGGTCGGGTACCACAATCACTCGCAGGAGTTCCACCACTCGATCGACGGTCGGAGCGCTTACGAGTTCTTCGTCTCGCTTCTGCGGCCGGATGTCGTGCTGGAGCTCGACGCCTACTGGGCCGCCGTCGGACGGCAGGATGTGCCCGCCCTCGTGACCCGTCTCGGAGGGCGTCTTCGCGCGCTTCACGTCAAGGACGGCGCCACCGGGGTCGACCCCTTCCTTCCCGACTCGCCGCAGGGTGACCTGGGGCAGGTCCCCGCGGGGCAGGGGAAGGTGCCGTTGACGGCAGCGCTTCGGGCGGCCACCTCTCTCGAACTCGCCGTGCTCGAGTTCGACGAGTACGACGGCGATCTGTTCGAAGGACTCGCCGCAGGCATCGCCTTCCTCGCCGAGGCAGGCATCCGATGACCGGCACAGGGCCCGTCGGCGTGGGCGTCATCGGCGCCGGGATGATCAGCGACACCTACCTCGAGAACCTGGGCTCGTTCCCCGACGTCCGCGTCGTCGCGATCGGCGACCTCGACGCGGCGCGCGCGGCCGCGCAGGCGGCCCGGCACGGCGTCCCGCACTCCGGCGCGCCGGAGGACGTGCTCGCGCACCCCGACGTGGAGATCGTCGTCAACCTCACGATCCCCGCCGCGCACGCCGCGGTCAGCGCGGCCGCGATCGCCGCAGGCAAGCACGTCTGGTCGGAGAAGCCCATCGGTATCGACCGGGAGAGCGCCCGCGACCTGCTCGCCGCCGCGGATGCGGCGGACCTGCGCATCGGCGTCGCGCCGGACACGATCCTGGGCCCGGGTCTGCAGACGGCGCGACGCGCCGTCCTGCGCGGCGACATCGGGGTCCCGCTGTCGGCTCATACGACGATGCAGTACATCGGTCCCGACACCTTCCACCCCAACCCCGAGTTCCTCTTCGCCCGAGGCGCGGGGCCGCTCTTCGACATGGGCCCGTACTACGTGTCGGCGCTCGTGAGCATCCTCGGTCCGATCGATCAGGTGGTGGCGCTGGGCTCCCAGTCACGCGCCACGCGGGAGATCCGGGTCGGCGATCGCGCGGGTACCGCTTTCCCGGTCGAGGTCCCGACGCATGTGCAGGCGCTGACCCGCTTCGAGGGCGGCGCCGCGGCCGACAGCGTCTTCAGCTTCGACGCCGTCCTCGCCCGCAGCGGAGTCATCGAGATCAACGGGACAGAGGGCGCGCTCGTCGTGCCGGATCCGAACACATTCGGGGGCGAGGTGCGGGTGGGGCGTGCCCTCGGCGGCGCCGAGCCGAGCTGGGAGGTCGTGGAACCCGTCGGCATCGAGGCGGGCCGCGGCCTCGGTGTCCTGGACATGGCGCGGGCGATCCGTGCCGATACCGCGCACATCGCCACGGGTCGGCTGGGCTATCACGTGCTGGACACCCTCGTGGCGATTGACGAGTCCATCAACGCCGGCGTCCCCGTCGTGGTCGACAGCTCCGTGGAGCCGTTGCCGCTCGTGCCGGCTGACCGCGACCCGCGGCAGGTGACGCTGTGACCCGGCTGTCACCGGTGCGGGCCGGATTCCTCGGCGGCGGCTTCATGGCGGCCGTCCACTCCCGCGCCGCCCGTGCCGCGGGTGCTCGCCTGGTCGCGCTCGCCAGCTCCTCACCCGAACGGGCGGCTCAGGCCGCGGACCGGCTCGGGATCGGGCGCCCCGCCGCGCACGCCGCCGAGCTGGTCACGGCTCACGACATCGACGTCGTCCACGTGTGTACGCCGAACCGCGACCACGCCGAACAGACGCTGGCCGCCCTCGCCGCGGGCAAGCAGGTCGTCTGCGAGAAGCCCCTGGCGACGTCCGTCGAGGACGCGCGGGCAGTCGTCGCCGCGGCGGCCGAGGCCGGCGTCGCGGGGGCCGTGCCGTTCGTGTACCGATATCACCCGGTGGTGCGTCAGGCCCGCGAACTCGTCGCCACGGGCGCTGTCGGCCGCATCCTCACGATCGACGGGGCGTACTTGCAGGACTGGCTCTTGGAGTCGGGCGACACCGACTGGCGCGCGGATGCGAGCCTCGGCGGCGCTTCCCGGGCGTTCGCCGACATCGGCTCCCACCTGTGCGATCTCCTCGAGTTCGTCACGGGACGCCGGATCGTGGCGCTGTCCGCGCGCACCTCGACGGTGTTCGACACCCGCGCGGGCTCCGTCGTCGAGAACGAGGACATCGCCGCCGTCGTGGTGGAGCTCGAAGGCGGTGCGCTGGGGACCCTGCTGGTCAGCCAGCTGGCTCCCGGCCGCAAGAACGGGCTGGTGCTCGAGCTCCACGGCTCAGCGCGGAGCCTACGGTTCGCTCAGGAGCGTTCCGAGGAGCTGTGGATCGGCTCCCGTGAGGGGTCGCAGCTCGTCCTGCGCGATCCGGGCGCGATCGGCGACCGTGGTCTCTCCCTCGTCCCGGCGGGCCATCCGATGGGCTACCAGGATGCGTTCAACGGCTTCGTCGCGGACGCATACGCGGTGCTCGATGGAGCATCGCCCGACGGACTGCCCACGTTCGCGGACGGCCTGCGCGCCGCCGAGATCACCGCCGCCGTCCTCACATCCGCACGCGAGCGCCGCTGGGTCGATGTGGCCCCCGTTCCCGCATCACCGGAATCTTCCGCCGCAGTGAAGGAGTCGATATGACCAGCACGCATCCTGTCACGTTGTTCACGGGTCAGTGGGCGGATCTGTCGTTCGATGAGGTGGCTCGTCTTGCGGCGTCGTGGGGGTATGACGGGTTGGAGATCGCGGCGTCGGGGGATCATCTGGATCTGCGTCGTGCGGATGAGGATGATGCGTATGTCGCGTCGCGGCGGGAGGTCCTCGACCGGTACGGGTTGCGGGTGTTCGCGATCTCGAATCATCTGGCGGGTCAGGCGGTGTGTGATGCGCCGATCGATTTCCGGCATGAGGCGATCGTGCGCGAGTACGTGTGGGGGGATGGGGATGCGGAGGGGGTGCGTCGGCGGGCGGCGGAGGACATGACGCGGGCGGCGCGGGTGGCGCGCAAGCTCGGTGTGGACACGGTGGTGGGATTCACCGGGTCGTCGATCTGGCCGTATGTGGCGATGTTCCCGCCGGTTCCCGCATCCGTGATCGAGGCGGGGTTCGAGGATTTCGCGGCGCGGTGGAATCCGATCCTGGACGTGTTCGACTCGGAGGGGGTGCGGTTCGCGCACGAGGTGCATCCGGGGGAGATCGCGTACGACTACTGGAGTTCGGTGCGGGCGTTGGAGGCCATCGATCACCGTGACGCGTTCGGGTTCAACTGGGATCCGTCGCACATGATGTGGCAGAACATCGACCCGGTCGGCTTCATCTGGGACTTCCAGGACCGGATCTATCACGTGGACTGCAAGGACACCCGGATGCGGCCCCGTAACGGGCGGGCAGGGGTGTTGGGTTCGCACCTGCCGTGGGGAGACCCGCGTCGGGGGTGGGACTTCGTGTCCACCGGTCATGGCGACGTGCCCTGGGAGGACTCCTTCCGCGCCCTGGAGGCCATCGGCTACACCGGCCCGATCTCGATCGAATGGGAAGACGCGGGCATGGACCGCCTCCACGGAGCCGCCGAGGCCGTCGACTTCGTCCGGAGCCTGCTCTGGCCCACCCCCACCGCATCCTTCGACGACGCCTTCCGCAACCAGTGACCCACCGAAGCCCGGGCGGCTCTTGACTTCGCCCGGGCTTCTTCATAACCTCGTGCTCATACGTAGAAGCATCCACTTCCCTCGCTCGGATGGATTGCTCATACGAATGAACACGAGGTGGCCCCCGGAGCACAACAGCGTGCTCCCCGCATCTGAGCACCGCGGCTCCACGCCGCGGACACCCCGAACATCCAGTCGAAGGAGACAGGAATGCGCACCACCAGACGAGTCCTCGCCGCCGCACTCGCGGCATCCGCCCTCGTCGCCGTCGCCGGCTGCACGGCCGGCACGACCTCCGCGGGCGGAACCAGAGCCGACACCATCATCTTCGGCAAGTCGGACGGCGGCACCACCTACGTCCGCAACTACAACGTCCTCGGTCCCGCGACCGAGAAGGCGCCGAATGCAGAGCTCATCTACGAGCCGCTCGCGCGCATCGACTACGCCAATGGCGCGGTGGTCGAGCCCTGGTTGGCCGACTCCCTCGACTTCGACGAGTCCGGCACCAGACTCACGATCGACATCCGCGACGACGTCACCTTCTCCGACGGCGAGGCGCTCACGGCGGACGACGTGGCCTACTCGCTCTCCCTTCCGCTCGAGCGGCCCGAGCTCAACCTCGCCGGTGTCACCTACGCAGGGGTCGAGAAGGTCGACGACGACACCGTGCAGGTCTCCTTCGACGAGCCGTCGTTCGCGGCGCTGAACCAGTTCGCCTCGAGCTCGCTTCCGATGGTGCCCGAACACATCTGGAAGGACCAGGATCTGACCACCTGGACCAACCCCGACCCCGTGGGCACGGGCCCGTTCACCCTCGATGCCTTCGCGCCCCAGCAGGTCACGCTCAAGGCGCGCGACGACTACTGGGGCGGGAAGCTTCCCATGGCGTACATGAAGATCCTCGCGACCAGCGGCGAGACCGTGAAGGCGCAGCTCCTGCGCGGTGACGTCGATTGGGCGCCGGTCGGATGGCCGAACGCGGAGGAGGAGTTCGTCGCTCAGAGCCCGGAGACCAACCTCTACCAGCTGTACGCGACCGGCGGCGCCTACTCCATGATGTACAACACCGCTCAGGCGCCGTTCGACGACGTCAATGTGCGACGCGCCTTTGCGATGTCGATTCCGCGATCGGACATCACGGCCACCCTGAACCGTCCGGGGACCGAAGCCGGTCCCACCGGTCTCGTCGACCAGATCTACTCCGACTGGATCGCTCCCGAGTATCAGGGGATGGTGCAGGAGGTCGACGCGTCCGCGGCTGTCGAGGCTCTCGCCGCCAGCGGGTACGAGGTGGTCGACGGCGCGCTGGTCAAGGACGGCAAGACGTTCACTCCTCGGCTCTCGTTCAATCAGGACTTCGGGTGGAACGCCTACGCCGACATCATGATCAACAGCTGGAAGAAGGTCCTCGGAGTCACCGTCACGCCCGCGGGCGCACCGGGCGCGACCCTCTACGACCAGCAGAAGACCGGTGACTTCGATCTGACGATCGCGACGACAGGTGGAGCGGGCGTGTACGGGGTCTACAGCTTCCTCGACAGCCGCTACGCCGAGCCGCTGGGTACGGCCGCGGCGACCAACATCGGGCGCTGGAACGATGCCGAGACCGACCAGGTGCTCGCCGAGATGACGCGGGCCGCCGACGAGGCGACGATGAAGGACCTCGGGATGCAGATGCAGCGCATCGTCGTCGACGAGGTGCCGTTCTCGCCGCTGTACAACTCGTACTGGTTCGTCGACGTCAACGCCTCCCACTGGAAGGGCTGGCCGACGCCGGAGGACTTCGACGCGGTTCCCTTCCCGAGCCTCGGGCCCGACACCATCCGCACCCTCCTGTCCCTCACGCCCGCATCATGAGCCTGGCACCAGGGGCCGTCACCTCTGCCACGGTCAGCGTGGCGCAGGTGACGGCCAAGAGAAGGCCGCGACGCGGCCGCGGCATCTTCCTGCTGCGCCGGTTCGGGTTCTACCTCGCCGCGGCGTGGGCGGCGATCACCCTCAACTTCGTCATCCCCCGACTCATGCCCGGCGATCCGTCGGCGGCGATCATCGATCAGCTGGAGCGTGTGAGCGGGCAGGCCCTGCCGCCGGCCACGCTGCAATCGATCCAGGGGCTGTTCGGCAACCCGCAGGAGAACCTCTTCGAGCAGTACGGGGCATACCTCGTGCAGCTGTCGCGATTCGACCTCGGCGTCTCGATCGTCAACTTCCCCGTTCCGGTGGCGGATCTCGTGGCCACGGGGTTGCCGTGGACCCTGCTGCTGGTGGGAACGACGACGATCGCCGCGTTCCTGCTGGGCACGGCCCTCGGCGTCGCGGCTGGATGGCGGGCGGGGTCGCGGTTCGATTCGATCGTCACGCCGCTCACCACCTTCTTGTCGTCGGTGCCGTACTTCTGGATCGCCCTGCTCGCGGTCTGGTACTTCGGGTTCATCCTCGGTTGGTTCCCCCTCGCGGGCGGCTACGATCCGAACCTTCCGGTCGGATTCAACCTGCCCTTCATCGTGAGCGCGCTGCAGTACGGCGCGCTGCCCGCGGCGACGATCGTGTTCTCCGCCTTCGGCGGCTGGATGCTGGGCATGCGCAACATGACGGTCACCACTGTCGGCGAGGACTATGTCCTCCTCGCGCAGGCGAAGGGCCTGTCGTCGTCCCGCGTGCGCTGGCGCTACGCGGCCCGCAACGCCATGCTGCCCCAGTTCACCGGCTTCGCGATGGCGCTGGGCGGTGTGGTCGGCGGGGCGCTGCTCACCGAGATCGTGTTCAGCTACCCCGGCATCGGCTACCTGCTCTTCTCCGCGCTGCAGAAGCGCGACTATCCCGTGATGCAGGGCGTCTTCCTCCTCGTGACCCTCACGGTCCTGCTGGCGAATCTCATCGCGGACTCCGTCTACGCGTGGCTCGACCCGCGCGTGCGAGAGGAGAAGTGACGTGAAGTACCGCCTCTTCGCGAACGGCAAGGTGACCTTCGGGGTCGTCGTGCTGGGCTTCTTCGTCCTGTTGGCGTTGTTCGGGCAGCTGCTCCTGGACGTCTTCGGGCTGGATGCGCGTGCGAACGACATCTCGGCGATCTCGCAGCCGCCGAGCCCGCAGCATCTGCTGGGCACGACGCAGTTCGGCCAGGACGTGTTGGCGCAGGTCGTCGAGGGAGCGCGCGGCTCCATGTTCGTCGGCTTCCTCTCCGCAGCGATCGGCACCCTGCTCGCCATCCTCGTGGGCGTGCCCTCCGGCTACTTCCGCGGCGTCACCGGCCAGGCCCTCAACTTCGTCACCAACCTCTTCCTCGTGATGCCCGTGCTCCCGCTGATCTTCGTGGTGGCGGGCTATCTGCAGGGCACCGGTCTCGTGATGATCGCCGTCATCATCGGCGTCTTCGGCTGGGCGGGCGGTGCGAGGACGCTGCGCGCACAGGCCATGAGCGTGAGCAGCCGCGACTTCGTCCAGGCGATGCGGATGATGGGGGAATCCCACACCCGCCTCATCTTCACCGAGGTGCTTCCGCACCTGTACGGCTGGATCGCGTCGATGTTCCTCGGCGGACTCATCGGCGGAGTCATGGCCGAGGCCGGCCTCGCCTTCCTGGGAGTGTCCGACTCCTCCGCGGTCAGCTGGGGGACCATGATCCAGGCCGCCCAGCAGCAGAGCGCCGTGCTCCGAGGACTCTGGTGGTGGCTCGTGCCGCCGGGGCTGTGCATCGCGCTGGTCGGCACGGCAGCCGCCCTCATCAACTTCGGCGTGGACGAGCTCGCCAACCCCAAGCTGCGTTCGGCATCGCGCCTCGTCGCAAAACGCACCGCGCGCGTGCGTCGTGCCGCGGTCGCCGTGGAAGGAGCCTGAGATGACCATCGCCGCCGAGAGTCGTGCGGAGGCCGCATCCGTGTCCGAGCGCGATGACGACGTCCTGCTCGAGGTCGAGCAGCTCAGTGTGGAGTACGCGTCCCTCGGCGCTCCCACCCGCGCCTGCGCCGATGTGACCTTCTCCCTGCGCCGTGGCGAGATCCTCGGTGTCGTGGGCGAGTCCGGTTCGGGTAAGTCGACGTTGATCACGGCGCTCACGCGCCTCCAGCGTCCGCCGGCCGTGACGACCGCCGGGCGCATCATGTACCACCCGCGTGAAGGCGGTGAGGCCGTCGACCTCGTGACCCTCACGCCCAAGAGACTGCGGGAGCTGCGCTGGACGCGCCTGTCGATCGTGCTGCAGAGCGCGATGGATGCGTTGAATCCCGTCATGAGGCTGGGTGCGCAGTTCGTGGATGTGCTGCGCACCCACGACCGTTCCCTCTCGAAAGCGGCGGCCTGGGATCAGGCGCGGCATCTGTTGTCGCTGGTCGGCATCTCCGCCGACCGGGTACGCAGCTATCCGCACGAGCTCTCCGGCGGCATGCGGCAGCGGGCCACCATCGCCCTGGCGCTCGCGTGCCGTCCCGAGCTCATCGTGATGGACGAGCCGACGACGGCGGTGGATGTCGTGATGCAGCGGCAGATCCTGGCGCAGGTGCTGCGCCTGCGCCGGGAGTTCGGCTTCGCGGTCGTGTTCGTGACCCACGATCTGTCGCTGCTGCTCGAGCTCGCGGATCGCATCGCCGTGATGTACGCGGGGCGCGTTGTCGAGCTCGCCGCCGCATCCGAGATCTATCGTTCGCCGTTGCATCCCTACACGAAGGGGCTGCGCGACTCGTTCCCGCCGCTGCACGCGACGGCTGCTCGGCTGGAGGGCATCCCCGGCACGCCCCCGGATCTGCGGGCACTGCCCGCCGGATGCTCCTTCGCCCCCCGGTGTCCGCGCGCGTTCGACCGGTGCGTGCGCGAACTGCCGTTGCCGCTCACCCGCGGCGACCGCGAGGTCGCCTGTCACCTGCATGATGAGGAGGTCCCGGCATGAGCGAGGCTGTTCTGGAGGCGATCGATGTCTCCAAGCACTTCACGGTGACCGGCGCGGTGGGCCGCTCCGCGACCGTGCGCGCCGTCGAGGGGGCCAGCATCCGCCTCGTCCCGGGGCGTGTCACTGCGGTGGTGGGGGAGAGCGGCAGCGGCAAGACCACGCTCGCCCGGATGCTCGCCCGCTTCTACGAGCCGACGTCGGGCGAGATCCTGCTCGACGGCCGGCCCGTGGCGACCGGGCGAAACGTCGACAAGGCCTACCGGAAGGCCGTGCAGCTGATCTTCCAGGACCCTTTCGGCTCGCTCAACCCGCTCCACCGCGTGCGCCACAACCTCGATCGCGCGCTCCGGCTGCACCAGAGCGCGACCACGCGCGCCGAGCGCGAGCAGCAGATGATCGCCCTGCTCGAACGGGTGAGCCTCAGCCCCGCCCGCGATTTCCTGGACAAGTTCCCGCACGAGCTCTCCGGCGGACAGCGCCAGCGCGTCGTGATCGCGCGGGCGCTGGCCGTGAAGCCGCGCGTGCTGCTGGGTGACGAGCCGATCTCGATGCTCGACGTGTCGATCCGGCTCGAGATGCTGAACCTGCTGAACCGTCTGTGTCGCGAGGACGGGCTCGCGATGCTGTACATCACGCACGACATCGCGAGCGCCCGCTACCTGTGCGACGACATCGTCGTCATGTACGCCGGGCAGATGGTCGAGGCGGGGCCCAAGGACGAGGTCATCTCCCGTCCGCAGCATCCGTACACGAAGCTGCTCGTCGAGTCCTCTCCCGACCCGCACCGTGCCACGACCCTCGACCGTGACGAGCTGTTCGGGACCGCCGACGACCTCGGCGAGCCGCCCAGTCTGATCGAGCCGCCGGAGGGATGCCGCTTTCACCCGCGCTGTCCGTTCGCGATGGAGCGCTGTCGCACCGAGGCGCCGCCGCGCACGGTGCAGCCGGACGGCCATTGGGCCGACTGCTGGCTGCACCAGGTCGGTCGCGCCGATCTCATCGCCGACACCGCGATGACCGCCCCCACCCCCCAGACGCCGACGGAGGAATCCGCATGACCGATCAATCCTCGCTCCCCCCTCGCGGGCGCGTCGCGCGTCAGGCCGATGTCGCGCGCCTCGCAGGGGTCTCGCAGTCCGCCGTCTCCCGGGTGATCAGCGGCGACGCGTCGTCGTCCCGGATTCCCGAGGAGACGCGGCGTCGCGTGCAGGACGCGATCGCGCAGCTGGGATACGTGCCCAATCCGGTGGCGCGCAACCTCCGCGGCAAGCGCACGCAGCTGCTCGGGGTGCACACCTTCGAGCCGTTGTTCCCCCACGCGCGCGAGTCGTTCTACTTCGAGTTCCTCCTCGGAATCGAGGAGCGTGCGGAGGAGAGCGGGCACGATCTCGTGCTGTTCAGCTCCACCGGCGACGGCTCCGGCACCCGTCGTATCTACCGCGCCGAGACCAACCGACTGACCATCGCAGACGGCAGCATCCTGCTCGGCATGAGTCCCGATCGTGCCGAGCTCGCGCGGCTCTGGCAGGACGGGTATCCCTTCGTCCACATCGGACGCCGCGACGTGCCGGGCGCTCCGTTCCCCTGCATCGTGCCCGACTACTGGAGCGCCGCCGCGGAGATCGTCGAGCGCCTCCACGCGAACGGCCACCGCAGCATCGCCTACGTGAGGGACTCCATCGACGGCGAGCCCTACGACGACCGACGTGCCGGGTACCGGGAGGCCGTCGAGCACCTGAAGCTCCGCGACGACTCTCCGGGGTACACCGACGAGGTCTCCGGACTCCCGGACGTCGTCGTCGACGCGCTCGCGACCGGCCGGGCGACCGCGGCCGTCGTCGAGTCCGAGCGGATCGCCGACACGCTGCGCGCCCGTCTCGCACAGCGGAACGTATCCATCCCGGTCGACGTGTCGGTCGCTGTGCTGGAGGACACCGCTGCGACCGGTGCGGGCTGGAGCGATCTGCGCATCCCGCGGAAGGAGATCGGCCGCATCGCCGTGGACCGGCTCATCGCCATGGTCGAGGATCCGACCGCCCCCAGGGAGAGCGTCCTGGTGCGGTGCGAACTCGTCGCGGGCGCCACGGTCGCCGAGGCGCGGACGGAGCGTCGCGCATGAGCAGGGGGGATGCGGAGCTGCTCATCATCGGCGGCGGATGCGGCGGCGTCGCCGCGGCGCTGACGGCGCTGCGGCTCGGGCTGCGCGTGCTGCTCACCGAGGAGACGGACTGGCTCGGCGGGCAGCTCACGGCTCAAGCCGTGCCGCCCGACGAGAACGCGTGGATCGAGGGGCCCCACGCCTCGCCCGGGTACACCGACTTCCGGCAGCGGGTGCGTGCGTACTACCGCCGCAACTACCCGCTGACGCCGAAGGCCGCGGCGGACCCGCTGCTGGACCCGGGACTGGGGATCGTCAGTCGGCTCTGCCACGAGCCGCGGGTCGCCGCGGCGGTGATCGAGGAGATGGTCGCGCCGTGGCTGGCCTCGGGGCGGCTGCGGGTGCTGTTCGAGCATCGACCCGTTGCGGCCGAGACGGCGGGCGACCGCATCCGCTCGGTCACGGTGCGCGCGGCCGACGGCACCGAGAAGGAGCTGCGGGCGCCGATCGTCGTCGACGCCACGGAGCTGGGCGAGCTCCTCGAGCTCGCCGGCGTCGAGCACGTCATCGGAGCGGAAGGACGTGACGACACGGGCGAGCTGCACGCGCCCGAGACCGCTGACCCGATGGACCAGCAGGCGATCTCGTGGTGCTTCGCCCTCGAGCACCGTCCGGGGGAGGACCACACGGGGGACAAGCCCGCTCGCTACGACCACTGGCGCACGCACGTGGATCCGTTCTGGCCGGGACCGCAGCTGTCGTGGGTGGACGTCGAGCCGATCGGGTTGCGCGTGCGCACGCGCCCGATCTTCCAGCTGCGTCCGACCCCCGACGTGCCCTTCGATCTCTGGCGCTTCCGTCGGGTTGTGGCGGCGGAGAACTTCCGCGACGGCACGATCGATTCCGACGTCTCTCTCGTGAACTGGCCGCAGATCGACTACTGGGAGGCCCCGCTGCTGGGTGTCGGCGAGAAGCAGCGTGAGCGGGCGCTGGCCTCCAGCCGAGAGTTGTCCGCGTCGTTCCTGTACTGGATGCAGACCGAGGCGCCGCGCGAGGACGGCGGTCACGGCTACCCCGGGCTGCGACTGCGCGGTGACGTGACGGGAACCGCCGACGGCTATGCGAAAGCGCCGTACATCCGTGAGGCGCGACGGGCGCTCACCGAGTTCCGCATCGTGGAACAGCACGTGGGTGTCGAGGCGCGCGGCGCGGGTGCCGGCAGCGAGCTGTTCGCCGACAGTGTCGGCCTCGGCCACTACCGGATCGATCTGCATCCGAGCACCGCGGGACGCACCTACGTCGACATCGAGTCGTACCCGTTCCAGATCCCGCTGGGCGCGCTGCTTCCGGTGCGGGTCGACAACCTGCTGCCGGCGGGCAAGAACATCGGCACGACGCACATCACAAACGGGTGCTACCGGCTGCACCCCGTGGAGTGGGCGATCGGCGAGGCCGTCGGCGCGCTCGCCGCGTTCAGTCTGCAAGAGGCCCGGCCGCCGCGGGCGGTCCGCGCCGACCGGCGGCTTCTCGAGGACTACCAGCGTCTGCTCGGCGACACGCTCGGCATCAGTCTGCGCTGGCCCGAAGAGGTACGCACCCATCACTGGAAGCCCCGGCCCGCGTCGCAGGATGCGGTCGTACCGACCGGTTGAGAGATCTTCCCGGCTCCGGCCGGAAGCGTCGTGGGCAACGAGGCCGGCGACGAACAGGAAAGGGAACACACCATGCACCGATCCTCCTCACACGCACGCCGGCGCTGGCCGCTGGCGGTCGCCTCCGCGCTCGCCGCCGTCGCGCTGTCCGTGCCTCTCGCGGCGCACGCCGCGGCGGGGCCGGACAGCGCAGCAGTGAGTCCTGCGGCCGCCGCCCTGCCGGCCCTGCAGGTCGACGGCAATCGCATCGTGGATGCGAACGGCCAGGACGTCGCCCTGCGCGGGGTCTCCGTGCTCGCCCCCGAGCAGAACGATCTGTGCGAGTACTGCAATGCGCGGCCCACATCCGAGTTGATCGACGTGGCCGTGGATTGGAACTCACGCGTGATCCGCCTGCCGGTCACCGAGATCGGCGCGACGACGGATCTCGCCGCCTACGACGCCGAGTACATCGCCCCGTACGTGGCTCAGGCGGTCGAGCGCGGCGTCTACATCATCATCGATCTGCATCTCGTGCGGAACTACGGGGATGCGGCCGGCGCCGTGCCGCGCTCCACGGTCGAACGGTTCTGGGACTACATCGCGCCCGTCTACGGCTCGAACCCGAATGTCGTGTTCGAGGTGTTCAACGAGCCGATCTCGCCGGCGAGCTGGAGCACCTGGAAGGACTACATCCAGCCGGTCGTCGACGGGATCCGCACTGCGGCGCCGGACACCCTCCTGCTGATGGGCTCCCCGCAGTGGAGCACGATGCTCAATGGTGCGTTGACCGATCCCATCGTCGACGACAACACCGCCTACGTGTACCACCTGTACCCGAATCAGGGTGCGCCGACGACCGCGCTCCTGGACCAGAAGTTCGGTACTGCAGCCCAGACGCTGCCGGTCGTGGTCAGCGAGTTCGGCTGGAACCCGCCGGGGGAGTTCTCGGACTCGATCACCGCGGGAACGACCACGAACTGGGGTGTGCCGTTCCGCACGTACATGGACGCGCGGCCCTGGATCGGGTGGCAGGCGTGGATCCTCGACAACTTCTGGAAGCCGCAGATGTTCGACTACGACTGGAACGTCCTCGCCGGCGAGCACCAGGGGCAGTTCGTGAAGGACTGGCTCGCGGGCGCGCCGAACACCTCGCCGTGCGCGGACCACGATGCGATCGGCGCGAGCGTGCAGGTGTCTTCGCAGAACAGTGCGTCCACACCCGGCGCGAAGGTGGTCGACGGCGACTGCTCGGATGCGGGCCGCTGGCTCTCCGCCGTCGGGGACGCGACGCCGACGGCGACGCTCACCTTCGCCCAGCCGCTCGATGTGGCCTCGGTGGGGGTGTACAGCGGCTACGGCACCAGCACGGGCACGGTCCTGGTGGACTTCTCGGTCCAGGCCCACACGGCTGCCGGGTGGCAGACGGTCCAGGCCGTCACCGGCAATACGCAAGGGGCGCGTGAGATCGCCGTCGGCGTCGCCGGCGTCGACCAGCTGAGACTCGTCGTGACGAACCCCTCCGCGTCCACGACCGAGGCGAAGATCGCGCGCGTCCACGAGATCGCCGTGCACATCGGTTGACCCTCGAGAACGAGAGAGCCCCCGCACCGGTGTCGGTGCGGGGGCTCTTGCTGACCGTCAGGAGACCGTGTCGGGGTTGATGCCGGCCATGAGCGCTTGGAGCAGGCGGCGCAGATTGTCGATGTCCGAGACGTCCCAGCTCTCGAGGGCGCGCACCAGCACGCCCTCCTGCGGAGCGCGCGCGGCGGCGAGCCGTTCGAGCCCGTACTCGGTGGGTGAGAGCAGGCTCGAGCGTCCGTCGGCAGGGTCAGGGGAGCGGGTGATGAGACCGAGGGCCTCGAGTTCACGTACGGTCCGGCTGAGCTGACCCTTGTCCAACAACAGGTGATCCGCCAACGTCGCCTGCGTCACGGTCTCGTGGCGCGCGATGGTCGTGAACACCTTGTACGCCCCTGGGAGGAGTCCCGGGCTGACGCGATGCGCGTTCTCGCTGATGACGCGTCGAAACTGTCCGATGAGGTCGCTGAACTGGGCCTCGAGTGCGCGCACGGCCTCGGTGCGCTCCCCGTCGCTCGACTTCTCGGACATCGTCATCACTCTACTTGCGCTCGTCGCCCGTGTCCGGCGTGCTCGACGGGGTCGCGATGGCTCCGGTCGCGGTCAACGTGGCCATAGCCTCCGGCACCGACACCGTCGCCAGATCCGCCTCGGAGGCATGTGCACGCTCCGTCGTGGTCATCCGCGTCAGCGGGGTGTTCGGGAGGAACACGATCGCCAGCACGCTCAGCACGGCCACGGGCACCGCGATGAGGAACGCGTGGGAGATGCCGTTCGCGTACACATCCTCGAAGATGACCCGCAGCGGCTCAGGCATCGCCGAGACCTGCGGCAGAGTGCCCGAGCTCAGCTGAGTGGCCCACTGCGCGCCCGCTTCGCCCAGCCCGGCCAGCGCGGTGCGGACCTCGTCCGCCCGGTCGGTGAGCAGGTCGGTCACCCGGGCCGCCAGAGCCGCGCCCATCACGGAGACGCCGATCGTGCCGCCGAGACTGCGGAAGAACGTGACGCCCGAGCTCGCGGCGCCGATCTCGGTCGGGTGCGAGGTGTTCTGCACGACGAGCACGAGATTCTGCATGGTCATGCCGACACCCGCGCCCAACAGGAACATGTACACCGACACGAGGACGAAGGGGGTGTCGTAGTGGATCGTCGACAGCAGTGCGGAGCCCGCCGTCAGCAGCACGCCGCCCGC
The DNA here is from genome assembly GCF_030818795.1 of Microbacterium sp. SORGH_AS_0862. Lineage (NCBI taxonomy): Bacteria > Bacillati > Actinomycetota > Actinomycetes > Micrococcales > Microbacteriaceae > Microbacterium > Microbacterium sp. SORGH_AS_0862. The sequence goes on from NZ_JAUTAY010000001.1 coordinate 2,360,299, forward strand.
GATGAGGTAAGGCTTCCAGTGACCGAACCGGGTGATGAGCGCTCCGACGCCCATGGATGCGACGAGCAGTCCCGCGATCATCGGGATGGTCATCACGCCGGCCTCGGTCGGCGTGGCCCCGCGAGCCGACTGCATGTACTGGCTCAGGTACACGGACGCGCCGAACATCGCGATGCCGGTGGCGATCGAGGCGATCACGGCCAGCGTGAAGGTGCGGTTGCGGAAGAGCGTCAGAGGGATGAGGGGTTCGCGCACCCGCAGCTCGACGACGATGAACAGGATCGTCGCGAGGACCGCGCCGCCGATCATGAACAGCGTGTTCAGGCTCCACCAGTCGAAGGACTTGCCGGCCAGGGTGACCCAGATGAGCAGGAGGGAGACGGCGGTGGCCAGCAGCACGATGCCCGTGTAGTCGATCGACACCTTGCGCGGCGTGCGCTGGGGGAGGTGGAGGGTGCGCTGGACGATGAGCAGGGCGGCGACGGCGAAGGGCAGCGCGACGAAGAAGTTCCAGCGCCAGCCCCAGGCGTCCGTGATGACGCCGCCGAGCAGCGGGCCGCCGACGGTCGCGACCGCCATCACGGCGCCGAACAGGCCCATGTAGCGCCCGCGCTCACGCGGGCTGATGATGTCCGACATGATGACCTGGCTGAGTGCGGCCAGGCCGCCGGCGCCGATGCCCTGGACCGCGCGGAACGCGATGAGCATCTCGGGGCTCTGCGAGAACCCGGCGGCCGCCGTGGCGAGGACGAAGATCGCGATGGCCAGCTGGTAGAGCACCTTCCGGTTCGTGAGGTCCGCGAGCTTGCCCCAGATGGGGGTCGTGATCGCGGTGGTCAGGAGGGTCGCGGTGACGACCCACGTGAAGGAACTCTGGTCCCCGGAGAGGTCGTGGATGATCACGGGGAGCGAGGTCGAGACGACGGTCGAGGCGAGCATCGACACGAACATGCCCAGCAGCAGGCCGGACAGGGCTTCGAGGACGTGACGGCGCGAGGTCTTGCTCGACGCGTCCGTCGGTCGGGAGATGGTGGTGGTCACGGCGGCATCCTTCGGTGGGGTGCGGCGTCATCGGCGCAGTAAGTTGATATATGTCAACGATTGAGTTGGGTCAACTATATGGCCAATCGTTGAGACGCGTCAACTATTCCCGGTCGACGAGATGTGGGAAGCGAGCGGCGTGTCAGTCGCTGAAGACGAGCGCGCGATACTCGCGACGCGGCGGAGCCTCCGGGGCGGGCGCGGGCGCGCGACCGCGTGTCGTGCGCAGGTGCAGCTCGTCGATGAGGGCGGTCGCAAGGCGCACGAGCTTGCCGATCTCGACCTCGTCGCGCTCGACCCATGCGCACCGCGGCTCGTCGTCGACGGGGACGAAGCCGTCGTGCTGCTCCCAGGCGACGAGGGTGCGCTCGGCGCCGAGCACGTGCTGCTGCCACCACACCTGACGCAGGTAGCCGCGCGGGATCGACCGCCACGACTTGTTGGTCGTCTTGATCTCCGCCAGCGTGACCCGGCCTTCGGTATCGACGGCGATGCCGTCGGGAGTCGCGAGATGGCGCTTCTCGACGACCGCGTGGAACAGCGCCGACGAGGGCTGGATGCCGTGGGTCGCGGCGACCCATGCGGCGATCTCGGGCTCGCGGCGCCGGCCGTGATCGGTGTAGGCGTTGCCCGAGAACCTCGAGCCGCCCAGCTTCTGGTCGGCGGCCTTCGCGATCGCCCGCTCACTCGTGAGCGATGCCACATCCGTCGCCGTGATGCCGCGTGAGCGCGCCCGGATCCACGCCACCCGGTCGCGGGAGTCCGCGACGATGCGAGCGGCGAGTTCGGGGGTCACCTCTCGAGCGTACGCCCGGTGGCCGACGCCTTCGAGAACGACATGCGCCGCCGGCGGCGCCGGGGCGGATATTTGGAACGGCTGGGAAACCGGTAAGAAATCTCTGAACCCTAGGGTCGGGCCGTTGCACCTTCCTCGCGAATTCGCGCCCGTGCCGACCCAGGGGGACCATGTCCGACTCCGCTCTCCGACCGCACCGCCGTGGCCGGATCCTCACCGCAGCGCTCATCGTCGGAGCCGTCGTCGCGGCCTCCGCGGTGGCGACCGTTCCCGCCGTCGGCGCTGAGCCGACGGTCGGCGCCCGCACGGCGGGTGACCCGCTCTTCCCCCACGTCGGCAACGGTGGCTACGACGTCACCCACTACGACCTGGACCTCACGTACCGCGCGAACGACGACGTGAGCGCGGTCGCGACGATCGCCGCCACCGCTCCGGCGCCGCTGTCGGCCTTCTCGCTCGACTTCGAGGGCATGACCGTCGACAGTGTGACGGTCAACGGGGTGCCTGCCCAGTTCTCCCGTGAGCAGGATGTGGACGCCACTCTCTTCAAGCTCGACATCACCCCCGCGACGGCGGTGAGCGGACCGTTCACGGTCGCGGTGGCCTACTCGGGCGCTCCCGTCAGGCACATCGACGCCGACGGTTCCTCGGAGGGGTGGGTGAAGACATCCGACGGCGTGACGGCCCTGGGTCAGCCGATCGGAGCCATGACCTGGTTCCCGCAGAACAACGCCCCGGCGGACAAGGCCACCTACGACATCAGCGTGACGGCGCCCACCGCCGCCGGCGGCAACCCGCTGAGCGTCGCGAGCAACGGCGAGCTGATCGGCAAGACCGTCGACGCCCAGGCGGGGACCACCACCTGGGACTGGCAGCAGCGCAATCCCATGGCGACCGAGCTCTCCGTCCTCTCGATCGGGCGCTTCAACGTGCTGGAGAGCGACATCACCCTCGCGAGCGGCCGCACGCTGCACGAGTGGAGCTTCGTCGACCCGACCATCAGCGTGAACGTCCAGAACGCGATCAACACGCGTCGCGGTGAGATCAAGCAGATCATCGACTGGCTCGAGACGAAGCTCGGCCCCTACCCCGGCAACAGCGTCGGCCTCATCGTCGACCGCGTCGGCGTCGGGTACGCCCTGGAGACCCAGGACCGGCCGTTCTTCGACGGGAGCGTCTCCGCCAACACGCTCATCCACGAGCTCGTCCACCAGTGGCTGGGCAACGAGGTCGCCCCGGCCGACTGGTCGCACATCTGGCTCAACGAGGGCGCGGCGGAGTTCTTCACCACCTACTACCGCTACGGCGTCGGCCTCAGCCAGACCACCCCGGAGAACGACTCGTTCGGCAGCTGGAGCTCTGCGTCGGCCTCCCGGTGGCTGACGCCCACCCGTCGGTTTCACCGACCCGGCCGAACTGTACGACTGGCAGGTCTACAACCGCGGAAAGTACACGCTCGGCGCCCTCATGACGGCCATCGGCCGCGACGCCTTCGACGCGACATATGCCACGTGGACGAAGGCGCACGCCGGCGGTTCCGCGGACACCGACGACTTCATCGCGCTCGCGGAGCAGGTCTCCGGGCGCGAGCTGGGTGCGTTCTTCCAGGACTGGCTGTTCGACACGGACAAGCCGGCCTGGCCCGCGATGTGGACCGCGGGCATCACGAGCGACGTACCCGCGGGTGAGACCGTCCTTCCGGGCGACACGGCGACGCTGACGCTCAAGGTCGAGAACACCGGACGGGTCGACCTGGCCGGCGCGACCGTCGTCGCCGATGCGACCCAGCTGCTGACCCAGGCATCCTTCCCGATCCTCCCGAAGGATGTCGCACGTCAGGACTCGACGCTGACATGGTCGATCCCCACGACCGCGCCCGGCGCGACCGCATCCGTCGACATCGAGGTGAAGGTGGCCGCGGAGGCCCCCGGCGGTGCGATCACGATCCCGATCACGGCGCCGCAGCTGGGCTCGACCCTGACCTCGGCCCAGGCGGTCTTCCAGGTCGCCGGCCCCGTCGCGCTGAACCTGCTCAACATCAACGACTTCCACGGACGCATCGACCAGAACACGGTCAAGTTCGCCGGGACGATCGAGCAGCTGCGCGCGGAGTACGGCGAGGCCAACACCCTGTTCCTCTCCGACGGTGACAACATCGGTGCATCCCTGTTCGCCTCGTCGTACTTCAAGGACGAGCCGACCCTCGAGGTGCTGAACGCGCTGGAACTGAAGGCGTCCGCGGTCGGCAACCATGAGTTCGACAAGGGGATCGCCGATCTCACCGGTCGTGTCGCCGACAGCGCCGACTTCACCTATCTCGGCGCGAACGTCTACGACGCGAAGACGGGGGAGGTGCTGCTCCCGGAGTACGCGACCTTCACCGTCGACGGGCTGACGGTCGCCGTCATCGGCGCCGTCACGGAGGAGACGCCGAGCCTGGTCTCGCCCGACGGCATCAAGGGAGTCACGTTCGGTGACCCTGTCGCAGCCGTCAACCGGGTGGCCGCGCAGCTGACCGACGGCGACCCGGCCAACGGAGAGGCGGACGTCATCGTCGCGGAGTATCACGAGGGTGCGTCGGCGGGCACGCCCGACAAGTCGACCCTCGAACAGGAGGTCGCGCACGGGGGAGCATTCGCCTCGATCGTCGAGGACACCTCCGCGGCGGTCGATGCCATCTTCACCGGCCACACCCACAAGCTCTACGCGTGGGAAGCTCCGATCCCGGGCACGGATCGCACACGTCCCATCGTTCAGACCGGAAACTACGGTGAGAACATCGGCCAGGTCGTGCTGCAGCTCGACCCGGTGACCGGAGCGGTGGAGTCCTACACGGTCAAGAACGCCGCGCGCACCACCGCCGCGGATGCCGACCTGGTCGCCGCATATCCCCGTGTCGCCGAGGTGAAGCGGATCGTGGACGCCACGCTGGCGGATGCCGCTGCCGTCGGCAACCAGCCGGTGGGGTCGGTGGCCGCCGACATCACGACCGCCTTCAGCGGTGGTTCCTACGTCGACGGCGTGTACCGAGGAGGAGCGCGCGACGACCGCGCCGCGCAGTCGACGCTGGGCAACCTCGTCGCCGACTCCATCCGCGACGCACTGACCGACCCGGCGCGCGGTGGAGCCGAGATCGGTGTGGTCAACCCGGGCGGGTTGCGAGCCGAGTTGAACTACGCGCCCGACGGCGTCATCACGTACGCCGAGGCGAACGCCGTCCTGCCCTTCGTCAACAACCTGTGGACGACGGCCCTCACGGGCGCCCAGTTCACGAAGGTGCTCGAGGAGCAGTGGCAGCTCGACGACAAGGGCCAGGTCCCCTCGCGGCCGTACCTGCAGCTCGGACTGTCCGAGAACGTGTTCTACACCTACGACGCCGCGGCGGCGCAGGGCTCGCACATCACAGGCGTGTGGATCGACGGACAGCCGATCGACCCGAATCGCGAGTACCGCGTGGGCTCGTTCAACTTCCTGCTGACCGGTGGTGACAACTTCCGCACCTTCAAGGAGGGGACCCAGACGCGCGACTCGGGTCTCGTCGACCGCGACGCCTGGATCGACTACCTGGCGGCGCATCCCGCACTGGCACCGGACTTCTCATCCCGCAGCGCACAGGTGTCCGGTCTTCCGGCATCCGTCGTCGCGGGCGAGGCCGTCACCTTCCAGGTGTCGCGGTTCGACCTGACCTCGCTCGGGAGCCCCGCCAACACGGTGCTGGAGCCGTCGATCGGTCAGGCCGCCTACGCGCCGATCGCCGTCACGAACGGTGTGGCGAACGTGTCGTTGACGACGCCCAGCGACGTCGCCGGGCCGGCGGTCGTCTCTCTCAAGGCGCCGGATTCGGGGACCGTCATCCGCGTGCCGATCGATGTGCGCCCGGCTGTTCCGGGAACGGGTGGCGGCGTGGTCGAGACGCCGGCGCCCGAGTCGGCGCTCACGCCCGCCACCCAGAATGCGGTCCAGATCCAGGGCGGGACGACCCTCCAGCCCGGGCAGACGATCACGATCCACGTCGGCGAGGAGTACGCCGGCGACTGGGTGAGCGTCTGGTTGCGCTCCGACCCGCTGCTGCTGGGCTGGTACCGCGTGGACGAGCTCGGCAACATCACGGTGACCCTGCCCGCGGGCGTCTCGGGGGCGCATCGACTCATCGTGCAGGATGCGGAGGGCAACGTGATCGGGTGGCAACAGGTCCAGATCGGCGCGCTGCCCAGCACGGGCCAGGACGGCGGATTGATTCTCGGGCTGTCGCTCGTCGCCCTGCTCCTGGTCGGTGCGGGAGTCTCGGCGCGGACCATCCGTCGCAGGCGATCCTGAGAGAACGTCGGCACTGAGGCAGCCCCCGCCCGGATGATCCGGGCGGGGGCTGCGCTGTCCGGGGGGGGGGGATTTGGGGCGGCGGGCGATGTGGCGTAGTCTTGGTGACAAGCCAAAGACCGCCGGTCATCGCTGTGCGTGCAAACGTGACGCGATCGAAGCTCTGCCACGCAGGGGCCCGCGCAGGTGACACTGAACTTCCTCCTTCGGGAATCGAGCTCCGTGCGCTTGCGCCGGAGCTTTTGTCATGTGCGGGTGGTCCAGGCCGACGCTCCGCCACCGCGGGGTGTCACGTTCACATCAAGGAGTGACCATGGCGCAGAAGGATGCATCGGTCGCCGAGCTCACGAAGAACTTCGAGGACTCGACCGCCGTTCTGCTGACCGAGTACCGCGGTCTGACGGTTGCCCAGCTGAAGCAGCTGCGCAACAGCATCCGTCAGGACGCGAGCTACGCCGTGGTGAAGAACACGCTGACCAAGATCGCCGCGAACAACGCGGGGATCACGGCGCTGGACGAGGACCTCAAGGGTCCCTCGGCCGTGGCGTTCGTGCACGGTGACTTCGTCGCCACTGCCAAGGCTCTGCGTGACTTCGCCAAGGCCAACCCGCTTCTCGTGATCAAGGGCGGCATCTTCGAGGGCAACGCCCTGAGTGCCGACGAGGTCAACAAGTACGCCTCCCTGGAGAGCCGTGAGGTTCTGCTGGCGAAGGCCGCGGGCATGATGAAGGCGACGATGGGCAAGGCTGCTGCCACCATCGACGCGCTTCGCGAAAAGCTGGAGACCGCCGAGGCCGCGTAAGCGTCCGGCGAGCTCTTTCCCACACACCCCCACCTATCTAGGAGATACATCATGGCGAAGCTCACCACTGAGGAGCTGCTCGAGCAGTTTGCCGGCCTGACCCTCGTCGAGCTCAGCGAGTTCGTGAAGGCGTTCGAGGAGAAGTTCGACGTCACCGCTGCCGCCCCCGTCGCCGTTGCCGGCGCTGCGGGTGCTGCTGGTGGCGCGGAAGAGGTCGAGGAGAAGGACTCCTTCGACGTCATCCTCGAGGCTGCCGGCGACAAGAAGATCCAGGTCATCAAGACGGTCCGCGAGCTCACCTCGCTGGGCCTCGGCGAGGCCAAGGCTCTCGTGGACGGCGCTCCCAAGCCCGTTCTCGAAGGCGCCAACAAGGAGACCGCCGACAAGGCGAAGGCCGCTCTCGAAGAGGCCGGCGCGACGGTCACCCTCAAGTAAGGTCCTCACCTTCTTCACGAAGGCCCCGGACGCGGTTCGCCGCATCCGGGGCCTTCGTGCGTCCGCGCGTAGCACGTTCGGATGAGAGCAATCTCATCGAACCGTCATCTTCTCGTAAGCCGCGGAAGGGGTCTCTCTTCGTAGTCTCCTGGTGTCCCCCAGCAGAAACTCAGGAGATCCATGTCCCCCTCCCAGCCGAGGCGACCGTTCGCAGCGCTCGCCTTCGGGATCGGAACCGCGGTCGTCGCGGGCATGTTCGTGCCCGCCGTCGCCGTCGCCGCCGAACCCGCCGATGTCGTCATCAACGAGGTGTACCTCAAGGGCGGAAGTGCCAACGCTCCGTTCAACAAGAAGTTCGTCGAGCTGTACAACGCCGGCGACACCGCGCAGAGCCTGGAGGGCTGGTCGCTCCAATACCGTTCCGCCGACGGAACGGGGGGCCCTTCGGTCACCGAGCCGCTGAGCGGCGTCATCGAGCCCGATGACTACTACCTGATCGCATGGAACGGCAACGGCGCCGTGGGCGCCGCGCTCCCCGTCACCCCGGACCTGTCGTTCGACAAGGGCTTCAACGCCTCCGGCACGACGGGCACGCTCTACCTCGCGGACACCACGCAGGCGCTCACGCTTCCCACCGGATCCGTCGTGGGGCAGCAGCACGTCGTCGATCTTCTCGGCTACGGTGCATCCAAGACGTTCGAGACGAGCGTGGTCCCGGTCACCGGTGCGAACAGCGTCCCCAACTCGCTCGCCCGCACGAACTTCGTCGACACGGACAACAACGCGGGAGACTTCAGCCACCCCGCGCAGATCACGCCGCAGGCATCCGCGACCTCGGGTATCGACCCCGACCCGGGCACCGACCCCGATCCCGGCACGGACCCGGATCCCGGCACCGACCCCGGAACCCCCGCGACCAGGACGATCGCCGAGATCCAGGGCACCGGCGGCGCGACGCCTCTGCTGGGCCAGACGGTCACCACGCGCGGCATCGTGACCGGCGCCTACGCGGAGGGCGGCTTCAACGGCTTCACCATCCAGACTCCCGGCACCGGCGGCGCGGTGGATGCTTCGCACGCCGCATCCGACGCCGTCTTCGTCTACGGAGGATCCGGACAGGCGGGAGCGGCCCTCGCCGCGAAGGCCCCGATGGGCGCCTACGTCGAGGTGACCGGCGTGGCCGGCGAGTACTCGAGCGTCGCGGGCGACGCCCAGACCCTCACACAGCTCAACGTCTCGGCGGGCTCGGTCACCACGATCGACGAGCAGGTCGCGGCGGTGACGCCGGTGCCCCTCTCCTGGCCGATCGCGCCGGCGGACCGCGAGAAGTTCGAGAGCATGCTCGTCGCTCCCCAGGGCCGGTTCACGGTGAGCAACACGTACACGACGAACCAGTACGCCGAGATCGGGCTCGCCTCGGGCGAGAAGCCGCTCATCACACCGACGGATGTCGCGCGTGTGGGCACCCAGGAGTACACGGACGCCGTCGCCGACAACGCCGCGCGCGGTGTCGTGCTCGACGACGGCGCGTCGATCAACTTCCTCGGCGGTTCGACGAACAAGGCGATCCCGCTGCCGTACCTGACCGACGTCGATGTCACGGTGGGCGGCGCGGTGTCGTTCACGCAGCCGGTGATCCTGGACTACCGCAACGGCGCCTGGAAGGTTCAGCCGACCACGCAGCTCGAGGCCGGCGACCCGCTGCCCGTCACCATCGGGTCGGCGCGCGCAGCATCCGCACCCGACGCGGTCGGCGGCGACATCTCGATTGCCAGCTTCAACGTGCTGAACTACTTCACGACGACCGCCGCAGAGGTGGGCTGCACGTCGGTCTACACGGATCGAGACGGCACCCCCATCACGGCGAACCAGTGCCCGAACAACGGCCCGCGCGGCGCCGCGACCGACGTCAGCCTGAAGCGTCAGCAGGACAAGATCGTCGACGCGATCAACAACCTCGGCACCGAGGTCGTCTCGCTCGAGGAGATCGAGAACTCGGCGGCGTTCGGCAAGAACCGCGACACCGCGCTGTCGAGCCTCGTCGACGCCCTGAACGCCGATCTCGGCGCGGACGAGTGGGCCTACGTGCCCTCGCCCAGCCAGGTGCCCGCCGGTGAGGACGTCATCCGCACCGCGTTCATCTACAAGGCGGATGCGGTATCGCCGGTCGGCGACTCCGTCATCGACCTCGATGCCGCGTTCGTCAACGCGCGACGCCCGCTCGCTCAGGCGTTCGCCCCCAAGGGTGAGACGGATGCCGCCTTCCTGGCGATCGTGAACCACTTCAAGTCGAAGGGCGACGACCGCGACAACCCGGCCACGGGCGACAACGCCAACGGGCCGCAGGGCGCCTACAACGGCGACCGGATGCGCCAGGCGCAGGCGCTCGTTGACTTCGCCGACGAGCGGAAGGCGGCTGCCGGGACCGACCGCGTGTTCCTGCTCGGCGACTTCAACTCGTACACGCAGGAAGACCCCATGCAGGTCTTCTACGCGGCCGGGTACACCGATCTCGGATCCCGCACGGGCAAGCACACGTACTCCTTCGACGGTGCGAGCGGCTCGCTCGATCACGTGCTCGCCTCGCCTGCCGCCGCCAAGATGGTCACCGGCGTCGACGTGTGGAACATCAACGCGGGGGAGTCGATCGCGCTCGAGTACAGCCGGTACAACTACAACGCGACGAACTTCTACGAGGTGTCGCCCTACCGCTCCAGCGACCACGACCCGGTCGTGGTGGGCATCACGTGGCGCCCGACGGTCGAGCTGAACCTGCTGAACATCAACGACTTCCACGGTCGCATCGACGACAACACGGTCAAGTTCGCGGGCACCATCGAGCGGTTGCGGGCGGAGGGCGGCGAGGAGAACACGCTGTTCCTCTCCGACGGCGACAACATCGGAGCCTCCCTGTTCGCCTCGTCGGTGGCCGACGACAAGCCGACCTTGGACGTTTTGAACGCGCTGGAGCTGAGCGCCTCGGCGGTCGGCAACCACGAGTTCGACAAGGGTCTCGAGGATCTCGAAGGACGTGTCAAGGATCAGGCGGCGTTCCCGTACCTCGGAGCGAACGTCTACAACAAGGGAACCACCACGCCGGCGCTGCAGGAGTATGCGACGTTCGAGGTGCAGGGGCTGACGGTCGCCGTGATCGGCGCCGTGACGGAGGAGACTCCCACGCTCGTGTCGCCCGGCGGGGTGGCCACGGTCGACTTCGGTGATCCCGTCGAGGCCGTGAACCGAGTGGCGGCGCAGCTGACCGACGGCGACCCGTCCAACGGTGAGGCGGACGTCATCATCGCCGAGTACCACGAGGGCGCTGCAGCCGGCGTCACGGAGAAGTCGACGCTGGAGGAGGAGCTGAAGGACGGCAAGGCGTTCGCCGACATCGTCACCAACACCTCGGCCGCGGTCGACGCGATCTTCACCGGTCACACCCACAAGCTGTACGCGTGGGACGCCTCCATCCCGGGCACGGACCGCACGCGTCCGGTGGTGCAGACGGGCAACTACGGCGAGAACATCGGTCAGGTGCGTCTGACGGTGGATGCGGAAACGGGAGATGTGCTCGCGCACACGCAGCGGAACGTGCCGCGCATCGCGATCGAGAACGACGGCACCACCGCCAACGACGCGGCGCAGAGCGCGGCTCTGAACGCCGAACTGGCGGCTCAGTATCCGCGCGTCGCGGCGGTCAAGCAGATCGTCGACGCGGCGCTCGCCTACGCCGCCGAGAAGGGCAGTGTCCCGGTCGGAAGCGTCACGGCGGACATCACGACGGCCTTCACGGGCGGTGCGTACACGGGTGGCGTCTACGCCGGGGGCACACGTGACAACCGCGCAGCGCAGTCGACGCTCGGCAATCTCGTCGCCGACTCGCTCGTGGCGACGCTGTCCGATCCGCTTCGCGGCGGCGCCGAGATCGGCGTGGTGAACCCCGGTGGCCTTCGCGCCGAGCTGCTGCGCGGCGACGACGGCGTGATCACGTTCGCCGAGGCGAACGCGGTCCTGCCGTTCGTGAACAACCTCTGGACGACGACCCTCACGGGCGAGCAGTTCACGCAGGTGCTCGAGGAACAGTGGCAGACGAACGCGGACGGCTCCATCCCGTCACGTCCGTACCTGGCGCTCGGTCTCTCGAAGAACGTGACCTACACCTACGACGCGGATGCGGCGCAGGGATCCCACATCACGGGCGTCTGGATCGACGGCGAGCCGATCGATCCCGCCGGCCAGTACCGGATCGGCTCGTTCAACTTCCTCCTGCAGGGCGGCGACAACTTCCGCACCTTCGCGGAGGGAACCGACACGCGCGACTCCGGGCTCATCGACCGGGATGCGTGGATCTCGTACCTGACGGCGAACAGCCCGGTCTCGCCGAGCTACGCCTCCCGCAGCGTCGAGGTGACGGGGCTCCCCGCATCCGTCGCGCCGGGCGCGCAGGTCTCGTTCCAGGTGGGCGGGCTGAACCTCACCTCGCTCGGAAGCCCGGAGACGACCTCCCTGCTGGTGAGCATCGAGGGCAGCACGGCCGTCCTCGATCCGGTCACCGTCACGGGCGGAGCGGCGACGGTTGCCTTCACGGTGCCTGCCGATGCGCCGGCCGACAGCACGATCGTCCTCCAGGCCCCGCAGACGGGTACGGAACTCCGTCTGCCGCTGAAGGTGGCGTCCGACATCCCGCCGACCACGACGCCGCAGCCCGCGGATCCGAGCCAGCTCGTGCCCGCGCTGCAGGACCTCATCAAGGTCATCGCGGGCGAGCTGCGCGCCGGAGCCACGATCACGATCCACGTCGGCACGCAGTACGCGGGCGACTGGGTGACGGTCTGGCTGTACTCGACCCCGCGTCAGCTCGGTGGATGGCACCAGGTCGATGCGGCGGGCAATGTCACGGTGACCCTGCCGGCCGATCTCACGGGTGACCACCGGCTCGTCGTGCTCGACGCGAACGGCCAGGTCATCGGCTGGCAGGCGGTGTCCATCGCGCCCAGATCGGGCTCGCTGGCCGCCACCGGTGCGCAGACGCAGTGGATCGCGGGTGCGCTGCTCGCCGCCTCGCTGCTGCTCGCGCTCGGCATCGTCGGACGCGCGGTGCCGTTGCGTCGACGCAACTGATCGACGACGGATGACGCGAGGGCGTCGGCGCTTCGGCGCCGGCGCCCTCGTTCACACCGTCGCGTCGGCCGTGGCGCGATCAGAGCGCAGCGGACCGGTGGAGCTGCGCACGATCAGACGCGGCTTGAGGCGCTGGATGACGGGAGCGAGGGTCGGGTCTTGGATCTGCCGCATGAGCAGTTCGACGGCCGCTTCGCCCTGTTCGCGCGGGACCTGGCGGAAGGTGGTCAGCGCGAACATCTCGGCGAACTCGTGGTCGTCGATGCCGACCACGCTCAGCGCCGCGGGAACGTGCAGGCCGAGGCGCCTCGCCGCGATGATGGCACCGATGGCGACCTCGTCACAGGCGGCGACGATCGCGGTGGGGCGTGTGCGCGCGTCGCTGAGCAATTCGACCGCGGCGTCGTAGCCGGCGGGCAGCGTCAGCTCCGATTCGGTGTGGGTGGCCTCTTCCGACAACCCCGCATCCGCCATCGACTGCATGTAGCCGTCGAGTCGCGACGACTCCACGTGCGGCCAGCGGGTGCGCGAGCCCGCACCGAGGAAGGCGATGCGGCGGTGTCCGAGCTCGATCAGGTGCTCGGTAGCGCGCCGGGCGGTCAGCGCATCGTCGAGGGTGACGACACTGGTGCGCTCGTGGTTGCCGACCACGCTCACGACGGGTTTGCCGAGGGCGAGCATGCTGTCCAGCTCGTCCTCCTCGGGCTCCAGCCCGACGGCGATCAGGCCGTCGAATCGCTTGCGCGTCAGGAAGCTCTCGAAGATGCGCTCGCGTGTGTCACTGCCCGGTTTGGCGTCGTAGAGCGTCAGATCCAGCCCTCTCTCGAGAAGCGCGGCCTGGATACCCTCCAGCACCTCGGCGAAGAACCACCGGTTGACGTAGGGCATGACCACGCCGATGTTCTGGGTGCGCCCGGTCGACAGGCTCTGCGCGTTGGTCGACGGGACGTACCCCAGCATCTCGGCCGCACGAGTGACCCGGTCTCTCGTCTCCTGGGAGACGTAGCCCGAACCGCTGAGCGCGCGTGACGCCGTGGACTTGGAAACACCGGCCTGACGCGCGACGTCGGCGATTCCGCTCATGGGAACACCCTCTTCCTCGACGGGTGATGTGGGGACGCTCCACATGGTAGGCGATTTCCCCGGCGATAGGGAACCGGTTCCACATAGCTAAAGAGCCGCGGGAGCGCTCCCAAGGCCCCGTTGAGCCCTCGCGGGAGCGCTCCCATAGCAGGTTATCGAGTTGTGATGGTTCGCTGTTGTGTCAGATGCGGGATTGGATTACGGTGGCGTGGAATCGGTTCCTGAGTGAAGCCGATACGCGGGGCAAGATGCTCCTGCGTGCTCAAAGAGGAGGAATCACATGACCAGGTCACAGCGACGTCGGGTGCTCGTCCCGATGGCTCTGTTGGGAGTCGCCGGCCTTGCGCTCGCAGGCTGTGCCGAGACCAGTTCGTCCCAGGGCGGCGGCTCGGTCGAGGGCGCGACGGTCCAGATCGCCGGCGGTATCACCGGTGGAGAGGCGGATGCGCTCAACAAGTCCTTCGAGCAGTTCACCGCCGACACCGGCATCAAGGTCGTCTACACGGGTGACAAGAGCTTCGAGGGCAACATCGTGACGAAGGTGACGGGCGGCTCGGCCCCCGACATCGCGATCGTCCCGCAGCCGGGTCTGCTCAAGTCCCTCATCGAGACCGGTGAGGTCAAGGAGGGCTCCGACGCCGTCTCCAAGAACGTCGACGAGTACTGGTCCGCAGACTGGAAGAACTACGGCAGCCTCGACGGCACCTTCTACGCGGCGCCGATGCTCGGCAACGTCAAGGGCTACGTCTGGTACTCGCCCGCCAGCTTCAAGGAGTGGGGTGTCGAGGTTCCCAAGACGTGGGACGACCTGCTGACGCTCACCCAGACCATCCGTGACAAGACCGGCGCCGCTCCGTGGTGCGCGGGCTTCGCGTCCGACGCCGCATCCGGTTGGCCGGGCACGGACTGGATCGAGGACCTCGTGCTGCGCCAGTCCGGTGCCGACGTCTACGACCAGTGGGTCGACAACGAGGTCAAGTTCACCGATCCGCAGATCAAGGAGGCCTTCGAGGCCGTCGGCACGATCTTGCTGAACCCGGACTACGTCAACGCGGGCTACGGCGACGTCAAGAGCATCAACTCCACCGCTTTCGGTGACGTCGCGGCTGCGGTCGCCGACGGTCGTTGCGCTCTGACGCACCAGGCGTCGTTCCTGTCGGCGAACTTCCTCGAGGCCAAGACCGCCTCGGGCGCCACGCCCACCGTCGCCCCCGACGGTGACGTCTACGCGTTCCTGCTGCCCGGCATCACCGCCGACGGCGAGCAGTACGTCGAGGCCGGTGGCGAGTTCGTGACCGCGTTCAGCGATGACGAGGCCGTCCAGAAGGTCGTGGAGTACATGTCGACCCCGGAGTTCGCGGACGCTCGCGTCAAGCTCGGCGGCGTCATCTCCGCCAACAAGGGCGCCGACCCGTCGCTCGCCTCCAGCGAGTTCCTGACCGACGCCATGAAGACGCTGCAGGACCCGTCCACGGTCGTCCGCTTCGACGCCTCCGACCTGATGCCGGCCACGGTGGGTCAGGGCTCGTTCTGGAAGGGCATGGTCAACTGGATCGACGGCCGTCCGCTCGACCAGGTTCTCAGCGACATCCAGGCGGGATACGACAACTAATCCCGTCGGCTCGCTCGCGACCGCGGGGTCGTCCGGCTCTGATGCCGGGCGGCCCCGCGGCCCCGCCCGCGGGCAGCCGCCCGGAGGACAAGGACCCAGATGTCCCAGACGAAAACGACGGAGCCGCTCGTCTTCCATGACGAGCTCCAGCCTCCGAAATCGCCCCGCGCGCGCAAGATCGCGACGATCATCGCCATCGCCGCCGCGGCTCTCGTCGTCATCGCCGCGCTTCTGCTGTGGCTGAGCCCACAGGTTGACGACGCGCCGCCGACTTCGCTCGGTTTCTCGCTCAACAGCTTCTTCATCTGGCTCGGTGGGCTGAACCCCATCGTTCAGATCCCCATCGTGCTGATCGTGTTCGGCGCCGTGGTCGGACTCGTGCTGCTGCTCATCGAGTTCGCGCCCCGACGCGGTCGCGGCTACATGTGGCTGCGCGTCGTCGCGTGCTTCGCGATTCCGCTGCTCGCCTTCATGCTGCTGCGCCCCTACCAGAACGCGCTCGTCTACGTCCTCGCCATCGCGCTGGGCGTGGGAGCCCTGCTCTTCTTCGCCGACTATCGATCCCGCGAAGGGGCGGGATACGTGTTCCAGCTGGTCGTCTTCCTGGCGCCGGCGATGCTTCTGCTCCTGCTGGGACTCATCTACCCGGCGATCTCGACCTTCTTCCAGTCGTTCTTCGACAAGTCGGGCGACAACTTCGTCGGTCTCGAGAACTACATCTGGACCTTCACGAACCCCGAGGGCTTCTGGTCGGTCATCAACACGATCATCTGGGCCCTGTTCGCCCCGACGCTGTCGACGATCATCGGCCTCGCCTACGCCGCGTTCATCGACCGTGCGCGCGGAGAGAAGATCCTCAAGGTGCTCGTGTTCATGCCCGTCGCGATCTCGTTCGTCGGCGCCGGCATCATCTGGAAGTTCGTCTACGACTACCGCCAGGGCGAGCAGATCGGTCTGCTCAACGCGATCGTGACCATGTTCGGCGGACAGCCCGTCGGCTGGCTGGACGCGCAGCCGCTCGTCAACACCTTCGCGCTGCTGGCCGTGTTCGTCTGGACCCAGACCGGCTTCGCGATGGTCATCCTCTCCGCCGCCATCAAGGCCATCCCGACGGAGCAGCTGGAGGCCGCGCAGCTCGACGGTGCGTCGGCCTGGCAGCGGTTCACGAACGTGACCGTTCCCGGCATCCGTTCCTCGCTGATCGTCGTGCTCACGACCATCACGATCGCTTCGCTGAAGGTCTACGACATCGTCGCCGTCATGACCGGCGGCCGGTCGAACACCTCGGTGCTGGGCTTCGAGATGGTGAACCAGCAGCAGCGGTTCCAGAGCTACGGGCACTCCTCGGCGCTGGCCGTCGTGCTCTTCCTCTTCGTGCTGCCGCTGATCATCTACAACGCGCGTCAGATGCGCAAGCAGAAGGAGATCCGATGAGCGCCGCCGCCCCGACCACGCCGGCGTTCGACGCCAAGGCTGCGCGCAAGGTCGCGCGCGACACGCGCCGCAACGAGAAGACGGCGCAGAAGCGGATGACGTCGAAGACGGCCACGCTGATCGCGATCATCATCGCGATCTTCTGGACCATCCCGACCTTCAGCCTCTTCGTCACCTCGTTCCGCCCCGGTGCCGACTCCCAGACGAGCGGATGGTGGACGGTCTTCGTCGATCCCGCGTTCACGCTCGACAACTACTTCGACGCGCTCACCTCTGGTGGTACCGCGTTGACGCTGGGGGAGTCGTTCCTCAACTCGCTCGCCATCGCCATCCCCGCGACCGCCATCCCGATCGCGCTGGCGTCGCTGGCGGCGTACGCGTTCGCCTGGATCGACTTCAAGGGCAAGAACGGCCTGTTCATCTTCGTCTTCGCGCTGCAGATCGTGCCGATCCAGATGGCCCTCGTGCCGCTGCTCAGCCTGTTCTCGCGCGGTCTCGAGATCAACGGTGTCGCGGTCTTCCCCGGGTTCGAGCTGCGCGGGGTGGAGCACAGCTTCGCGACGGTGTGGATCGCGCACGCGATCTTCGCCATGCCGCTGGCGATCTTCCTCCTGCACAACTTCATCTCGGAGATCCCGAGCGAGGTGATCGAGGCGGCACGCGTCGACGGCGCCGGTCACGGGCAGATCTTCTTCCGGATGATCCTGCCCCTGGCGATGCCGGCGATCGCGTCGTTCGCGATCTTCCAGTTCCTGTGGGTGTGGAACGACCTGCTGGTGGCCACGATCTTCGCGCCGAGCTCATCGCTGCCGTTGACGCAGACGTTGAACTCGCTGTCCGGGTCGTGGGGCGACCGCTGGTATCTCCAGTCGGCCGGTACGTTCATCTCGATCATCGTCCCGTTGATCGTGTTCTTCGCCCTGCAGCGGTTCTTCGTGCGCGGGCTGCTGGCCGGCGCGACGAAGGGCTGACGCCCCGCGCGAGACGCAGATCAGGGGGCCGCATCCGCGAGGATGCGGCCCCCTGCTGCGTTCACGCGGCAGGCGGATAGGGTGAGCGCATGCACCAGGGGGCGGGCCCATCCGAGCAGGCACTGTCGATCGCCGACCCGGACACCGGGCTCGACGCGGAGGAGGCTGCACGACGTCTCGCCGCGGGTCTCGGCAACTCGGTCGATCCCGACACGTCGCGCAGCGTCTGGAACATCGTGCGCGCCAACGTTTTCACCCTTTTCAACGGCATCGTCGGGGCGTGCTTCCTCGTGCTGCTGCTGGTGGGGCGGTGGCAGGACGCCCTGTTCGGCCTCGCCGCCTTCGCCAATGCGATCATCGGCACGGTGCAGGAGTTCCGTGCCAAGCTCGCCCTCGATCGTCTCGCCCTGCTGAACGCGCCGCGGGCCCGCGTGCGACGAGCGGGTCGCGAGGTGGAGATCGCGCCGGCGGAGGTCGTGCTCGGCGACGTGATGGTTCTGCGTGCGGGCGATCAGATCTCTGCGGATGCGGTGCTGGAGCGCTCCGTGGCGCTGCAGGTCGACGAGTCGATGCTGACCGGCGAATCGGATGCGGTGGACAAGCGCCCCGGCGACGAGGTGCTTTCGGGGTCGATCGTCGTGGGCGGCGAGGGCGATGCGCGGGTCGACAAGGTCGGGGCCGATTCGTACGCCAATCGCTTCCAATCCGAGGCCAAGCGCTTCTCGATGGTGCGCAGCGAGCTCCGCACGAGCATCGACCGCGTGCTGAGGTGGGTGAGCTGGGGGATCGGACCGATCGGGCTGCTCGTGCTCAACGCGCAGGTCATGGTCGCGGGCGGCTGGACGGTGATCTTCTCCGAGGGGCGCTGGGAGCAGGCGGTCGTCAACACCATCGCCTCGCTCACGGCGATGATCCCGCTGGGTCTCGTGCTCATGACCTCCATCGCCTTCGCGGTGGGGGCGGCGAAGCTCGCCGCCAAGCAGGTGCTCGTGAACGAGTTGCCGGCCGTGGAGGGTCTCGCCAGGGTCGACGTCATCTGTCTCGACAAGACCGGCACGCTGACCGAGGGGGAGATCACCTTCGACGCGGCGCATCCGCTGCCGGATGCGGCAGGGGATTGGGAGAGCGCGCTCGCGTGGTACGGCGCGGCCCCCGATGCCAACGCGACGGCGCGGTGTCTGCGCGAGCCGTATCCGAACGCGCCGGACACCCCGCCGACCGCGCGGATCGGGTTCTCGTCCGCCCGCAAGTGGAGCGCGGTCTCGCTGGCGGGGGCGACCTGGGTGCTCGGCGCTCCCGAGATGGTGTTCCCCGAGGAGGCGACCGATACCGCATCCGTCCTCGGCGGGCTCGTGACCGGACTCGCCTCGCGGGGACTGCGCACGCTGGTACTGGCGCAGGCGCCGGTCGAACTCGATGACCGAGACGTGGCGGAGGAACGGCTCCCGGCCCCGCTCCGCCCCGTCGCGGTCGTCACGTTCCGGGAGCGCGTGCGCGCGGATGCGGCGCAGACGCTCTCGTACTTCCACGCGCAGGGCGTCGGCGTGCGCATCATCTCCGGCGACAACCCTCGCACGGTCGCGGCCATCGCCCGCGAGGTGGGGCTCGACGTCGCCGAGGGATACGACGCGCGGACGCTCCCCGAGGATCAGGAGGCGCTGGCCGAGGTCCTCGAGACGCACACCGTGTTCGGGCGGGTCACCCCGGAGCAGAAGAAGGCGATGGTGCTCGCCCTGCAGAGCCGCGGACACACCGTCGCGATGACGGGTGACGGCGTCAACGACGCGCTCGCCATCAAGAGTGCCGACATGGGCATCGCGATGAACTCGGGCGCCGCCGCGACGAAGGCTGTCGCACGCCTCGTGCTGCTGGACGGCAGGTTCTCGCACCTGCCGGACGTCGTTGCCGAGGGGCGTCAGGTCATCGCGAACATCGAGCGCGTCTCGATGCTGTTCCTCACCAAGACCGCCTACGCGACGGCGTTGGCCATCCTGTTCGGCACGCTCGTCCTGTCGTTCCCGTTCCTGCCGCGCCAGCTGTCCATCACCGACGGACTGACCATCGGCATCCCCGCGTTCTTCCTCGCGCTCATGCCGAACGCCCGGCGCTACATCCCGGGCTTCCTGCCGCGCTCACTCGCCTTCGCCCTGCCGTCGGGGCTCATCGTGGCGCTCACGCTCACCGGCTACGCGCTCGTCGCACGTTCGATCGGTGTCGGGGAGGACCAGCTGCGCACGGGCTCGACCATCATCCTCGCCGTCGTCGGCATCTGGATCCTGTCCATCCTGTCGCGCCCGCTCAACCGCTTCAAAGTGATCGTGATCGGGGTCATGTTCCTCGCGCTGATCACGCTGTTCACGGTGCCGTTGTCGATCGAGTTCTTCCAGCTCGTCGATCCCGGCCGCGAGGGCGCGTACGCCCTGACGCTCTTCGTGATCGGCGCCATCGGCGCGATCGAGATCGTGCGTGTGTTCCACGTGCGGTACGTTCGCGCCTCGCTCGCCCGCTCTCAGGGGGCGAAGGGGTCCGGCGCGGTGTCCCGAGAGCGGAAGTAGCGCGAGCCCAGCGGCGTCCACAGGACGACGAGGAGGGCGATCTGCAGGGCGATCTGCACGAAGAGCAGGCCGTCCCAGGTATCGCTGGTGACGATGGTGATCACATGCAGCGTGAGCTGGATGCCGATGTAGACGGTCACGAGCAGCCGGGAGAGCCGACTGCCTCGCGCGATGCCCGAGGCGACCGCGAGTGTCAGAAGTCCGAACAGGATGATGCCCGCGCCGATGAGCGAGACGGCCAGCACGTCGTCGGCGGCGACGTCGTAGCGGCTCAGCAGCACGAGGATGCCGAGCACGACGTTGTACGCCCCGGTGAGGGAGACCAGCACGACCGCGAGGGTCACCGCGACGGGGCGGCGGACGCGGTGCTGGTTCACGCGACCACCCTAGCGGCCGCTTGGCTCAGCCGGCCGAGCAGCCCAGCCGCGCCTGCGAGGCGCGCATCGCGTCGATCTCCGCCGTCTGGTTCGTCTTCATCGTCTCCGCGACCTGGAGCACCCGGGGCATGCTGCCGCGCTCGAGCACGGCATCGGCCATCGGGATGGCGCCCTCGTGGTGACGGATCATGAGCGTCAGGAACTGGCAGTCCAGCGCCGTGCCGGTGGCGCCGCGGAGCTCGGCCAGCTCTGCATCGGTGGCCATCCCCATGGAGGCGCGTACCTCGGCCGGGTCGGCGTCGGCTGCGGTTCCGTGCGAGCCGTGACCGTCGGCGTCACCCATCCAGCTCATGAGTGTGCCCTGCTGCGGCACGCCCCACTCGGTGAGCCACTCGAACATCCAGCCGTTCTGCGACGCCTGACCCGTGGCGATGTCGTACGAGAGCGCCTTCACGATGTCATCGTCCGTGCCGCGGTAGGCGATCATCGCCATCTCGACGGCCTGGTCGTGGTGCACCTGCATGTCGCGGGCGAAGCCGATGTCGGCGGCATTGGGCACGGCGGGCCCGTTGCTGAAGAGCGAGAAGCGCCCGATCGCGAAGCCGACCGCGATCACGGCGAGCACGACCAGCCCGATGGCGAGCCATCGGACCGGTCGGCGCTCCGTGCGTTCGGTCATCGGGTCACTGACGGCCGGGGGCGTCGACGCCGCCGCTGCACACGGCGTTCGGCTCGGGCGCGTTCTGGCTGCGCCAGTACTCCTCGAAGAACTCCGGGATGCGGGTGTCGTCCGCCGTGTCGAGCTTGAGCTGCGCGTTCCATGCGCTCAGCACGATGGGGGAGTCGAGGCCCTCGTACGGCGAGAGCAGCGTGTACGTCTGCGGGAAGTAGCTCTTCAGGGTCGCGAGCTCGTCGTCGCCCACCCGCGCCGGATCGTAGGTGACCCAGACCGCGCCGTGCTCCATCGAGTGCACGGCGTTCTCGTTCGGGACGGGCTCGGTGTAGATCCCGCAGTTGAGCCAGATCGGGTTGTGCTCGCCGCCCGCCGGTGGGGTCTGCGGGTACTCGACCGGGCCCTCGACGTGATTCGTCGTGTTCGAGAAGGTCTCGACGCCCTCGATGACCGCACCCGTCGAGTCCTGGGCGCCGTAGGTGACCGGCTTCGGCGTGAAGACGATCGAGGCGACCACGAGGGCGACGACGACGACCGCTGCACCCGAGCCGACGACCCACCACACGAGCTTGCTGCGCCGACGCTTGGCGAGCTGGCGCTGGTACTCGGCCAGCTTCTCCTGACGGCGCTGCTCGCGCTCCTGCTTCTGGGAGCTGGCGATCTTGGCCTGCGTCGCGGGATTGCCGCTCTGGCGCTTGTCGGGCGTCGGGGTCATGTGATGTACGTCCTCGGGTGAGTGGGGGCACGGAAGGGCGGGACACGGGCCGTGCTGGCGGCCCGGATGAATTGTATTCGAACGCATTTTGTAAGGGCTGGAAAGTCGTCCGGGCCGGTGTCGGAGGACCTCGGATAGAATCGATCTGCCGCTCGAATCGTTTCGAGCTCGGCCCGCCGCTCGGCGCCACCCTCTCTTGCGAACTGGTACCCCTGTGTCTGACGTCCCTGCTCCCGACCGCAACGAGACCACCGCCACCGGTTCGGTGCGCGTGCCCCGCCCGGCGACGGGCGCCATCCGCACGCTCGGCTCGAACCCGGCGACGGCCCCCATCGTGCTGCACCCCGGCGATGCCATGCCGACGTGGCGTCGCGTGCTGTACATCGTGCTGCTGGGCGCGCTCACCGCGCTCGGCCCGTTCACGATCGATCTCTACCTGCCGGCGTTCCCGATCCTCGAAGCGGACTTCGACACGACGGCGGCGATGATCCAGTTGACCCTGACGGGGACGACCATCGGATTCGCGCTGGGTCAGCTCGTCGTCGGACCGCTCAGCGACAAGCTGGGGCGGCGTATCCCGCTGCTGATCGTGACGGGCCTGCACATCGTGGCGAGTGCGGCCGCCGCCTTCGCTCCGGATCTCGTGAGCCTGGGTGTGACCCGTGTGCTCATGGGCGCGGGCGCCGCGGCCGGCGGTGTCGTCGCGGCCGCGATCGTGCGCGACCTGTTCGGCGGACGGCGGCTCGTGGTCATGCTCTCGCGGCTCGCCCTCGTCTCCGGTGTGGCACCGGTTCTGGCTCCGCTCGTCGGCTCCTGGCTGCTGCAGGTCATGCCGTGGCGCGGGATCTTCGTCGTCCTCGCGATCTACGGCGTCGTCATGCTGGTGTCCGCGCTCGTCTTCATCCCCGAGACCCTCCCGCGCGCTCGCCGTCAGGAGCGGGGATCGACGACGATCTGGCAGCGCTACCGGAGTGTGTTCAGCGACCGCGTCTTCGTGGGCGTGCTGATCATCGGCGGCATGACCTTCAGCGGGCTGTTCTCCTACCTGTCGGCGTCCTCGTTCCTCTTCCAGCAGAGTTACGGCTTCGACGCGCAGCAGTACGGCCTGCTGTTCGCCGCCAACTCGGTGGGCCTCGTGATCGGCGTGCAGACCGCATCCCGGCTCGCCGCCCGGTTCGGGCCGCAGTGGGTGCTGGCGTTCTCGACATCGGCTCTCGTGCTGACCGGTGCCGCCATCATCGTCGGCGATCAACTGCACCTCGGAGTGTGGGGCACCGTCGTGCCGCTGTTCCTGTTCATGACGACGTGCGGATTCACCTTCCCGTGCGTGCAGGTGCTCGCGCTCGACCGGCACGGCAATGCCGCGGGAACCGCGCAGTCGATCATCGGAGCCACGAACTTCGGTGTCGCGGGCATCATCTCGCCGCTCGTGGGCGGGCTGTCCCACGGGGCGCCCATCTCGCCCACGACGATGGCATCGGTGATGGTCGGGTGCGGCGTGATCGCTGCGCTGTCGCTCTGGCTCATCGTGCGTCCGCGAACGGTCGCCCAGCTCGCGCCCTGATACACCATCGCGATCCGCCCCGCGGATCCCGGATGCGCGTGCCAGACTGACGCGATGAGCCAGCCCAGCGCGTCCGCCCGCCGCGGCATCCTGTGGATCGGGGGAGGACTCGTCGCGCTCGGGGTGGCGATCGGGGTGTGGATCGTGCTGAGCGGTGATGCGCCGTTCGCCATCGACACCGCCTGGAACGACCTGCTCGCCGCGGCCGACTGGCCGTTCCTCACGCAGCTCTCGCTGTTCCTCAATGTCGCCGGCGGAACGCTCGTCGGGTCGCTGGTCGTGCCGGTCGTCGGCGTGATCCTCCTGATGCTGGCGCGGCGTCCCTGGTCGGCGGCGACGCTCGTGATCGCCATCGCGGCGAGCGCTCTCGTCGTGCAGATCCTGAAGAACGTGTTCGCGCGGGGGCGCCCCGCCGACATGTCGGTGCTGAGCGACTTCGGCTCGTACCCCTCGGGTCATGTGGCGAATGCCGCGACGGTGGCGACGATGCTCGTCGTGCTGCTGCCGCGGGTGTGGACGATCGTCGTCGCTGCTGCCTGGGTGCTGCTCATGGCGTTCAGCCGTACCTACCTGCACGCGCACTGGCTCACCGATGCGATCGGCGGCATCGCCGTCGGCGTGGGCGTCGCGCTGGTATGCGTCGCGCTCCTCGGGCGCCGGCTGGAACCCGAGCGCCGCTGAGGCGGCGTCTGCGCTGCGCCTGTCAAGAGCCGCCCCCGCCGCGGTGGGCGGGCTTACCCTCGCAGCATGACGACGCTCTCCTCGCCCACCGGGCACGAGCCCGCCCTGCGCGCCCAGAACCGCGAGGACGGCTCGACGCCTCTCGTGCTGGTGCTGGGCGCCACGGGGTACATCGGAGGGCGGCTCACCCCGCGCCTGCTGGCGGCCGGGTACCGGGTGCGTGTGCTCTCCCGTGACGCCGAGCGGGTGCGGGCCCTGCCCTGGGGGAGCGACGTGGAGATCGTCGAGGGCTCCGTCACCGACCCCGACGCCATGGCCGAGGCCTGCGACGGGGTCGACGTCGTGTACTACCTCGTGCATTCGATGGGACAGGGCAAGGGATTCGAGGACACCGACCTCGCCGCCGCTCGCACGGTCGCGGATGCGGCGGCTGCCGCATCCGTCTCACGACTCGTCTACCTCGGGGCGCTGCATCCCGAGGGCGTGCCGCTGTCGCCGCACCTCGCGAGCCGGGTCGAGGTCGGCGAGGTGTTCCTCGACAGTCCCGTTCCCACCGCGGTGCTCCAGGCGGGCATCGTCATCGGTTCGGGTTCCGCATCCTTCGAGATGATCCGCCACCTCACCGAGGTGCTGCCGTACATGCCGGCGCCGAAGTGGGTGCGCAACCGCGTTCAGCCGATCGCCGTGCGCGACGTCCTGTACTACCTGCTGGGGGCGGCGCGTCTCGCCCCCGACGTCGATCGCGCGTTCGACATCGGCGGACCCGACGCGCCCCGCTACGGCCAGATGATGAACGGCTACGCCGTGGAGGCGGGGCTCCCGCAACGCCCCATCGCCCCCCTGCCCGTGCTGACTCCGGGACTCGCCTCGCACTGGGTCAACGTCGTCACCCCGGTGCCCCGTTCGATCGCACGACCGCTCATCGCCTCGCTGCAGAACGAGTGCGTCATCAAAGACCGTTCGATCGACGAGTTCATCCCGCCGCCGCAGGGCGGCCTCACGTCGTACCGGCGCGCCGTGCAGTTCGCGCTGGGGCGCGTGGATGCCGACGACATCGAGACGAGCTGGCAGGACGCCGAAGTCTCCGGGGTTCCCAGCGACCCGCTGCCGAGCGATCCGGAGTGGGCGGGGCGCACGGTGTACACGGATGCGCGCAGTGCCGTGACGACCGCATCGCCCGAGGATCTCTGGAGCGTCGTCGCCGGCATCGGGGGAGAGAACGGCTGGTACTCCACGCCGATCCTCTGGGCCGTGCGCGGGTGGATGGACCGCGCGGTGGGCGGGGTGGGGCTCCGCCGGGGGCGACGCAGCCGCACCCGCGTCGCCGTCGGGGACGCGATCGACTTCTGGCGCGTCGAGGCGGTGGAGCCCGGACGGATGCTGCGGCTGCGCGCCGAGATGAAGGTGCCGGGCCTCGCCTGGCTCGAGTTGTCCGTGACGCCCGAGCCGAGCGGTTCGCGCTACGACCAGCGGGCGGTGTTCTTCCCGCGGGGACTCAGCGGCCGGCTGTACTGGTTCGCGGTGCTGCCGTTCCACGGCTTCGTCTTCCGCGGCATGGCCGAGCACATCATCGCGGCCGCCGAAGCGCGCGAGCTGTGACGCGCGTCGTAGGCTGACCGGTATGCGTCTGGCGGCTGTCATCACCGTGTCCGATCGGTCCGCCGCGGGCGAGCGCGAGGACGCATCCGGACCCGTCGCCGTCGAGCAGCTGCAGGCCGCGGGGTGGGAGTGCCCGCCGGCTCGCGTCGTCGCGGACGGCGCCGACAGCGTCGAGCGCGCCCTGCGGGCGGCGCTCGCCGAGGGAGCCCTGCTGATCGTCACCTCGGGAGGCACGGGCGTCTCCCCCCGGGATCAGACGCCCGAGGGAAGCGCGCGCGTGATCGAGCGGGAGCTGCCCGGCATCGCGGAGGAGCTGCGACGGCGCGGCGGCCGGAGCAAGCCTGCGGCCCTGCTCACCCGCGGTCTGGCGGGAACGGCGCGAGGCGCTCTGATCGTCAATCTGCCCGGGAAGCCGGCCGCGGTCGCGGAGGGGATGCCCCTGATCATCGCCGTCGCCGACCACGTCGTCGACCAGCTCGCCGGAGGAGATCACTGATGCCCGTCGTCATCGCCCGCGTGAGCGCCGAGCCCCTCGACCTCGACGCGCACCTCGCCGCCGTGGACGACACCGCATCGGGCGCGCTCACCACGTTCGTGGGCCGCGTCCGCGACAACGACCCGGACGCGCGGACCGCGGTCGTGGCCCTCGAGTACTCGGCCCACCCGGATGCGGAGCAGTTCCTGCACCGGATCGCCGAGCACGCCGTCGGCGACACCGGCGCGCTCGTGGCGGTCAGTCACCGCATCGGCCGGCTGGAGGTCGGTGACGCCGCGGTGGTCATCGCCGTCGCATCCGGGCACCGCGATACGGCCTTCACGGTGTGCCGTGAGGTGATCGAGCAGATCAAGCGCGAGCTGCCCGTGTGGAAGCGCCAGGTCGAGTCCGACGGCACGACCGCGTGGAAGGGTCTGGGCGGCTGAGCTCAGCCGCCCGCGAACGGCGGCAGCACGTCGACCAGAGTGTCGGCGTCCAGCGGCGCATCGTCGTCGCGCCGCGCTCCGGCCACGAGCACGGCGCACCGCGGCAGGATGCCGCCGAGACCAGGGCGCTCCTCGGCCAGGGCGCGTCGGAGCTCTCCGACCGTCGTCTCCGTGCGGTGCTCCTCGGCCCGCCCGGCGAGCTCCTCGGCGGCGGCGAAGTAACGGACGTGCGCCATCATGCCTCCCGTTCGGTCACGAGACCGGCGATCTCGGCGATGGCCCGGCGCACGTCGTCGGGCGAGCCGCCGGCCCGTCCGGCCGCCAAACCCGCCGCGAAGGTGCTCACCGGCGCCGCGGGGCGTGCGACACCGCGCGCCACGACGCCCGCCAGATCCAGCACGGCCGAGATCGGCAGGTCTTCGGGCGCGAGTCCCAGACGTTCGGCGATCTGCGCCGCCCATGCGTCCAGGGCCTCCGGCGGAAGGTGCTCGCTCATCGGTCGTCCTCCTTC
The DNA here is from genome assembly GCF_030818795.1 of Microbacterium sp. SORGH_AS_0862. Lineage (NCBI taxonomy): Bacteria > Bacillati > Actinomycetota > Actinomycetes > Micrococcales > Microbacteriaceae > Microbacterium > Microbacterium sp. SORGH_AS_0862. The sequence goes on from NZ_JAUTAY010000001.1 coordinate 2,387,504, forward strand.
TCGGCGCGGGGCGCGACGGCGCCCGCATCCTGCAGATCCTGCCATGTGTCGATATCGGCCACGACCTCGTCCGGTGCGCGCACGACCGCGATCGCGAGGTCGGCCATGATCTCGCGCACCGCGTGATCCCTGCCTTCGTCGTCGAGGGATGCGGCTCCGCGTGTCAGGGAGGCGGTGCGGTAGAGACCCGTCAGCCATTGCGGCCGGGACGAGGCGTCGCCGAGGCAGACGCCGTCGGTGTCGCCGGGGAGCAGATCCCGGTCCGCCATCAGGCGGGCGACGGCATCCGCGGGACGGATGAGATCGACCGCGAGCACGAGAGTCCAGGCCGCGTCGGTCGCGGCGATCGACATCGCGGCACGCAGCGCCGCTGCGGGGCCGGTGAAAGCCGGGTCCTCCCGCACCCATCGCACCCGGCCGGGGGCGGGATCCACTTCGGGACCGGCGACGATGACGTCGGTGGCGCCCGCGGCGCGGGCGGCGTCGACGGCGCGCTCGAGCAGGGTGGCACCCTCCAGGCGCACGAGCGCCTTGGGGACGCCGCCCAGGCGTGCGGCGCGGCCACCGGTCAGGATGATCGCCTGGAGGTCGCTCATGCCTCGCCCGGGCGCTGCCAGGTGCCGGACTTGCCGCCCTCCTTGCGGACGATCCGGACGTTCTCGATCGACGGCGACTTGTCGATCGCCTTGACCATGTCGATGACCGTCAGCGCGGCCACGCTCACCGCGGTGAGTGCTTCCATCTCCACGCCGGTGCGGTCGGCTGTGCGCACCGTGGCTTCGATCTCGACACCCTCGTCCACGACCACGAGGTCGACGACCGCCCCGTGCACCCCGATCACATGCGCCAGCGGCAGCAGGTCCGGGGTGCGCTTCGCCGCCTGGATGCCGGCGATCCTGGCGACGGCGAGGACGTCCCCCTTGGGGACGGAGCCGTCGCGCAACGCCGCCACGATGCCGGCAGAGGTGCGCACGACGCCCCGCGCCGTCGCCGAACGGACGGTCGGTTGCTTCGCGGTGACGTCGACCATGCGGGCGTGGCCTGCCGCATCCAGGTGGGTGAAGCTCATGAGATCAGCATGACATCGACGAGATCGCCCTCGCGGACTTCCTCGACCTCCGCGGGCACGACGGCGTAGGCCTCGGCGTGCGCGAGGCCGCCGGCGAGGTGAGAGCCCGAGCCGCCGGCGGTCGCAGGTCCCACGCGCCAGGCTGCGGCGTCGGAACGGTCGATCGCCGCAGGCAGGTACTGGCGGCGGCCGGGCGGCGTGCGCCAGCCGGTGGCCGCGGGAAGGCGGATGATGTCGCGGTGCAGCTCGGTCCGACCGAGCATCCGCAGCAGGGCCGGGCGCACGAACACCTCGAACGAGACGGCGGACGAGACCGGATTGCCGGGTAGAGCGAACAGGAGGGGTCCCGCGGCGAGACGCCCGAAACCCTGCGGCTTGCCCGGCTGCATGGCGACCTTGGGGAAGGCGATGTCGCCGCTGAGTGCGTTCTTGACGACCTCGTACGCTCCCGCGCTGACGCCGCCGGAGGTGATCACGACGTCGGCGCCGGCGACGTGCGCATCGCGAAGGACCTCGAGCAGCGACGTGTCCGTGTCGTCGACGCTCGCGCGCAGGACGACCTCGGCGCCCGCGGCCGCCGCGAGGCCCGCCAACAGGATGCTGTTCGACTCCGGGATCTGTCCGCGCCGCAGGGGCAGTCCTGGAGTGACGAGCTCGTCGCCGGTGGAGACGACGGCGACGCGCGGGACACGCGTCACCTCGACCTCGCCGACACCCGCGGCCGCGACCGCCGCAATCTGAAGCGGACCGAGCAGGACGCCGGTCCCGATCACGACATCGCCGGCGGAGAGGTCGGCAGCACGTCGACGGACGTGTGCGCCGGATGCGGGTGGGGCGACGAGCACGGCGATGTCGCCCAGCGAATCATCGAGCCCGCCCGCGGTGTGCTCGAACGGCACGATCGTGTCGGCAGCGGTGGGCACGGGCGAGCCCGTCATGATGCGTGCGGCCTCACCGGGGCGCAGATCGGGGTCGAGGGGGGTTCCGGCGGGCAGGTCGGCGATGACGCGCAACCGGCTGGGCTCGGCATCCGTGGCGGCTCGGACATCGGCGAAGCGCACCGCGAAACCGTCCATCGCGGAATTCTCGAAGACGGGGATGTCGACACCGGCGTGCACCGGCGCGGCGGTCGTGCGGCCGGCCGCGGCCGACAGGGCGACCCGCTCAGCGGGCAGGGGCGCCGCCTCGGCGAGCACGATCGCGAGCTGTTCCTCGACTGTGCGGATGCTCACGCGCGGCCCCTGCTCCACGCATCCATGCCGCCGGCGAGCACCACGACGTCGGCTCCCACCGCAGCGAGGGCCCGGGCTGCGCGGTGCGCCCGCATCCCGGCCTTGCACACCAGCGCATAGGGCCCGGCGCCGAGTGCGGCGGGGTTCTCGAGGACCACGGCCAGCGGCACGAGCTGCGCGCCGGGAACCGTACCCAGGTCGGTCTCCTCTGGCTCGCGCACGTCCAGCACGACGACACCGGCGGCGCGGCGCGCATCGAACTCCGTGATGTCGATCTCGGCGATCTCCGGGAGCGGATCGGGCGCCGGTCGCATGCTCTGGGCGCTCGGGCGCAGCGGGACCTCGCGGACGCGGGCAGCGAGGGCGTCGACGAGCAGGATGCGGCCCAGTAGCGGCTCGCCGATCCCCGTGAGGAGCTTGACGGCCTCGATCGCGAGCGCTCCGCCGACCTGTACGCACAGGGCCCCGAGGACGCCGACCTGCGAGCATGACGGCACCTCGCCCACCGTCTCGGGCGGGTACAGATCTGCGAGCACGACGGGGGCGACGCCGTTCGGGGGCGCCGACCAGAACACGGTCACCTGGCCCGCGAACTCCTGCACGGTCCCCCACACGAGAGGGATGCCGCGGCGCTCGCACGCCGCCGCGACCGTCGCTCGGGTGGCGAAGGTGTCGCTGCCGTCGATGACGAGGTGCGCGTCGGCGAGCAACTGATCCGCGTTCGTCTCGTCGATGCGCGCACGGATGCCGGTGACCACGGTGGCCGAGCCCAGGTCTTCCGCGGCGCGGCGGGCGCTGTCGATCTTCGGAGCCCCCACGTCCCCGACGCGGTGGAGCACCTGACGCTGCAGATTCGTCAGCTCGACCTCGTCGTCGTCGATGACGACGAGCTCGCCCACACCGGCGGCGGCCAACGCGAGAACGACGGGGGATCCGAGTCCGCCGACGCCGATGACGGCGACACGGCCGGCCGCCAGACGGCGTTGACCGAGCTCACCGAATCCGGCGAGGACGGCGTGGCGTGCGGTGCGGGCGCGCTCGGACTCCGACAGCGCCGCAACCGGCTCGACGAGCGCGGGCAGGGGCATGACCCCAGGGTAGCCGCGCCCGACGGTGCCGGGATGATCGGACGGAAGCCAGGGCGGCGAACGGGAGACCGCCCGCGTGTGCGCCGCTTTCCGGATGCCGACTGCCAGACTTGCCGGATGCGGATCGGAGAGCTGTCGGCGAGGACGGGGGCGTCCGTGCGGGCGCTTCGGTACTACGAGGAGCAAGGGTTGCTCCAGCCGCGACGCACCGCCGCCGGCCAGCGGGTCTACCGTCCCGACGACGAGCGCGTCGTCAGCACCATCCGGGACCTCTTCGATGCGGGGTTCTGCAGCTCCGTGATTGCGGCCCTCCTGCCTGCCGTAAGCGAACCGGGCGCGTCCGCGGCAGCCCTTCAGGCGGTTTTCGACGCCGCCGAGGCGCGACTCGCGAGCGAGAGGCGACAGATCGAACAGGAGATGGGCGCGCTCGCCGAGCTTCGCGTGCGATGGGGGCTTGCCCCTCACGTGCGCGTCAGGGGTGAGGGTGGGGACCATGACACATCCCCCTCGCCCGAAGCAGCTCCGTCTGATCATCGAGACCGACGACTTCGAGGAAGCCCTCCGCTTCTACCGTGACATTCTGGGCATGCCCGAGCAGGTGGCCTTCGCAACAGACGGCGAGGACCGCGTCGCGATCCTCCACGCGGGCGTCGCGACCATCGAACTGGCCACCGGCGTCCACGCGAGGAACATCGACGCCGTCGAGGGCATGCCGCCGGGGTCGGGCTCGTCGCTTCGGATGGCGCTCGAGGTCGAGGACACCGTCGACGCCGTCGCGCGGGTCGTCGACGCCGGCGTGACCGTTCTCGCTGCGCCCACGCACACGCCCTTCCGGTCGCTCAACGCGCGCGTGCAAGGGCCGGCGGGGTGGCAGGTCACGCTCTTCCAGGAGTGCGAATCCCTCGAGCAACGCCGGGAGCGGCCCGGGTTCCTGACCGATGGTGAGCGCGACCGGTCGTCGGAGCCGTGAGCAGCAGGGCTCCCCGACCGCGTGCTCCCTCGGCACGGCCACACGGCTCGGTGCCCGATTGAGGCGTGGATGCGGGAAAAATGACGATCCACACCCGCAGATGCGGCTATTGTCGCTGACATGCGCTCTTTCAAGGTCTCTCACGCCGCTCGGCTGCTCGGGGTCAGCGATGACACCGTGCGGCGGTGGATCGACCAGGGCATCCTGCCGACGACCGATGCCACCCCGGTCGAGATCCCCGGCGCCGCGCTCGCCGTGCGCGCGAGCGAGCTCGCCGCCGCATCCGAGGATCCGAGCGACGTGCTCTCGAGCGCGCGCAACCGCTTCGTGGGCCTCGTGACCCGGGTTCAGATCGACGGGGTGATGGCGCAGGTCGACATCCAAGCCGGGCCGCACCGCGTCGTCTCGCTCATGACGGCCGAGTCGGCGAGGGACCTCGCGCTCGAGCCAGGGTCCCTCGCCGTCGCGGTCGTCAAGGCCACCACCGTCATCGTCGAGACCCCGAAGGACTGACATGCCCGCTCGCCGCCTTTCCCTGATCGGCGTGGTCGTCGCCGGATCCTTGCTACTCGCAGGTTGTGCCGGGACCGCTGAACCGGCCTCCGACCCGAGCACATCCGCCACGGCGGAGTTGACCGGAACGCTCACGATCTCGGCCGCCGCATCGCTGAGCGGCGCGTTCGACGAGATCGCCCAGGACTTCGAGGCGGAGTACCCGGGCGTGCAGATCCAGCCCATCTCGTACGACGGATCGTCGACCCTCGCGACCCAGATCATCGGCGGCGCGCCCGTCGACGTGTTCGCTTCGGCCGACGAGAACAACATGGACAAGGTGGTGGATGCGGGCCTCGCCGGAGATCCGCAGGTGTTCGCCACGAACACGCTCGTCATCGCGGTGCCCCGGGGGAATCCTGCAGGCATCTCGTCGCTCGAGGACCTCGCCGAGCCCGGCGCGACCGTCGTCCTGTGCGCTCCGGAGGTGCCGTGCGGCGCCGCATCCCAGAAGCTCTTGAGTGCGGCCGGCGTGACCGTGACCCCGGTCAGCCAGGAGCAGAACGTGACCGCCGTGCTGACGAAGGTCGCCGCCGGCGAGGCCGACGCGGGCCTCGTGTACGCGACCGACGTCAAGGGCCGCGACGATGTGGACTCCCTCACTCCCGACGGGGGCGGGAGCCGTCGTCAACCGGTACCCGATCGTCGCGTTGAAGGACGCACCGGATGCGGCGGCCGCCGCCGCTTTCGTCGCCTTCGTGCGTGGCGAGCGGGGCCAGGCGGTTCTGGCCGCGCACGGCTTCGGCGCACCGTGAGCGGTGTGCCCGGCGGCCACCTGCCACGCTCCCTCGCACTGCCGGCTGCGGTCGGACTCGCTTTCCTGCTGCTGCCTCTGCTCGCGCTCATCGCCCGTGTCGACTGGTCCACCTTCCTCTCGGACATCACGTCGCCGGCTGCGCTGAGCGCGCTCACGCTGTCGCTCGGCACGGGGGCCGTCGCCACGGCCCTCTGCGTCGTCGTCGGTGTGCCGCTCGCGCTGCTCATCGCGCGTGCGGCGCCCCGCACCGCCGCCGTGCTGCGCGCGCTCGTGACGGTGCCCCTCGTGCTCCCGCCGATGGTCGGCGGTGTCGCCCTGCTGTACCTCTTCGGTCGCAACGGGGTGCTCGGCGATGCCCTCGGCGCGATCGGGGTGCGGGTGCCGTTCACGACGACGGCCGTCGTCATGGCGCAGGTCTTCGTGGCACTCCCGTTCCTCGTCCTCGCCGTGGAGGGGTCCCTGCGTGCCGTCGGCACGGGCTACGAGCGTGCCGCCGCATCCCTCGGTGCCGGCCGGTGGACGGTGCTGCGCCGCGTCACCCTTCCGCTGGCCGCTCCCGGGCTCGTCGCCGGCATCGTGCTCTGCTTCGCGCGGGCGATCGGCGAGTTCGGCGCGACGGCGCTGTTCGCGGGCAACGCCCCGGGCGTGACCCAGACCATGCCGCTCGCGATCTACACCGCGTTCAACGGGGCCGGCGTCTCACAGGGCGCCGCCGTCGCGCTGTCGTTGCTGCTGCTGGCGACCGCGGTGCTGGTTCTCCTGCTCGTGCGAGCGTGGCGTCCGGGGGCTGTGCGATGACTGCGGTGCACGCTCGCATCCACGTCTCGCGGGCGGGATTCGACCTGGACGTTCCCCTCTCGGTGGCATCCGGCCAGACGACGGCGATCATGGGCCCGAGCGGCGCAGGAAAATCCACGCTGCTGGACGCGCTCGCCGGTCTCGTGCCCCTGAGCGACGGGCGGATCGTCCTCGGCGGGGACGAGGTCTCGACCCCGCGGTTCCAGCTCGCACCGGCGCGCCGGGGGACCGTGCTGCTGGGGCAGGACCCCCACCTGTTCCCGCACCTGAGCGCACGCGAGAACGTGGCATTCGGGCCCCGCGCGGCCGGGACGCCGGCGCGCGCGGCGCGGTCGCTGGCGGAGGACTGGCTCGGACGGATGGGACTCGCGGATGCGGGCCGGCGACGACCCGCTGACCTCTCCGGAGGACAGCAGCAGCGCGTCGCGATCGCGCGTGCGCTCGCCGCATCCCCTCGGCTCGTGCTGCTCGACGAGCCGCTGACCTCGCTCGATCCCGTGACGGCGGACGGGATCCGTGCGCTCCTGGCCGAACACCTCGTCGGCCGGACGTGCGTTCTGGTGACGCACGATGCGGTGGACGCGGTGGCCTTCGCCGATCGTGTCGCGGTGGTGGAGGCGGGCCGGATCACCCAGGAGGGTGCGGTGCGCGACGTGCTCGGCGCCCCCGCGACGTCGTTCGTCGCGTCGCTGGCCGGGCTCAACCGCGTCGTGGGCGCCGCGGCAGCCGGCGGAGTGCGGGTCGACGGTGTCCTGATCGAGGGACGCGGCGACCTCCGCGGTGCGCCGGAGGGCGCGGCCGTGTTCCGCCCCGCGGATGTGCGGATCGTGGGCGACGGGGCGCCCGGGGCGTGGTCGACCCGCATCGTGCGGGTCGAGCCCACGATCGCGGGCGCGCGTGTGCACACGTCGACGGGCGGGATCGCCGTGGATGTGTCGCTCGACGAGCTCGCGGGGCACGGTCTGTCGGCGGGAGCGGAGGTCACGCTGTCCGTGGACGCCCGTCGCGTGCGCGTCGTCCCCGCCTGATCCGCGTCCCCTCATCCCTGCCGGGCGACAGGGGAGACGCCCGCCCGCGGGCGCACGGGAGGGCCGGGTACGCTCGGCGCATGGGAGTCATCCGTCCGTTCCGCCCGGGTGACGAGGACGCGCTGGCGGCGGTCTGTCTCGCGACGGCGGCCGCCGGTTCCAACGGTGCGGGCATCCTGACCGACGACGGTCTCTGGGCCGACCTCTACCTGTTGCCCTACCTCGACCGGCATCCCGACCTCGCCTTCGTCGCCGAGGACGCCGAGGCTCGGCCGGCGGGATACATCGTCGCGACCGACGACACGGTCGCTTTCGACACGTGGTTCGCGGAGCACTGGTGGCCGGCCCGCCGCGCCCGCTACGCGCACGCCGACGCGAACGCCAGGCAGTGGGCGATCGTCGCCGAAGCGGATGCGCGCACCGAGAGCAGCGCGCTGTGCTCCACCCACCCCGCGCATCTGCACATCGATCTGCTGCCGGTGCTCCAGGGGCAGGGCACAGGGCGGCGCCTGGTCGACACGCTCGTCGAGGCGTTGCGCGAGCGCGGCGTGCGCGGCCTGCACCTGGGCGCGGACGCGCGCAACGCCGGAGCACTGGCGTTCTACGACCGTCTCGGATTCGTTCGTGCCACGTCTCCCGAGGGTGCTCAGCTGTTCACCCTGGGGCTCTGAAGCTCAGGCGGATGCCGCCAGTCGGCCGTTCTCCAGGCGCACTTCCCGATCGACGAGCCCCTCCGGGGGTGCCACGTGCGAGATCAGCACGACGGCGCGGTCGGCCTGAACGGCGCCGAGCAGGTCGCGCAGCAGCCGATCGGATGCGGCGGGATCCACGCCCGCGGTGGGCTCGTCGAGCACGAGCACGGGGAACCGCGCGAGCAATGCCCGCGCGAGCGCGATCCGCTGCGCCTGTCCGCCCGACACGAGCGCACCGCGCTCGCCCAGCTCGGCGTCGAGCCCGCCGCGCTCGCGCGCCCATTCGGTGAGCCCGACGCGCCCCAGCACGTCCCACAGTTCCGCATCGTCGGCGCTGTCGCGGGCGAAGAGCAGGTTCTGCCGGAGCGTCTCGTCGAAGAGGTACGGGGACTGCTCGCAGAGACCGATCGTCCGGCGCAGGTCGTCGCCGGAGATCTCGCGCACCTCCAGGCCGCCGATGCGGTAGGAGCCCTCGTAGTCGAGGAAGCGCACGAGAACGTGCGCGAGGGTCGTCTTGCCCGCGCCGCTCGGGCCCGTCACGAGCACACGCTCGCCGGGGCGTACGTCCAGGTCGATCGCCGTCAACCGGCCGGCGTCGTCGACGGATGCGGCTGCGGCGTCGTCCTGGAACGTCTGCGCGCCGAGGCGGTCGGGCCAGCGCGCCGAGACACCCGAAAGACGTAGTCCGTCGCCGAGCGGCGGAGCATCTCCCGTCGCCGCCGGCTCGTCACGGGGGAGTCCCGCGGGCACCTCGTCGGGCACCGTCTCGGCCACGCGCTGGGCGGCCGTGCGCACCTGACGCCACGCGGCGAGGGCCAGCGGCACCGTCCCGAAGACCTCGAACACCGCCATCGGCAGGAGGACGACGACGGCCAGCGCCGGCCCGTCGAAACCGCCTTGTCCGAGCAGGGCGGCGCAGGCGAGGAGAGTGGCGAGCGAGGCGACCCCCGCCACGAGCGACACCGCTCCCGAGGTGAGCCCCTGTGCGCCCGCCCGGCGCACCGTAGCCCGGCGCAGCCGCTCGTCGGCGTCACGGATGCGGGTGCTCACCGCATCCGTCGCCTCGAACGCGGTGAGCACGTCGAGAGCGGTCAGCTGATCGAGGAGGGCGTCGGAGAGATGGGAGCGCAGCGGCGCGATGCGGCGCTCGGCCCGCGCGCCGGCGCGCCAGCCCACCCACGCGGCCAGAGCGAAGGCCGCCGCCAGGCACACGGCGAGCACAACGGCGGCGATCGGCTGCAGGAAGGCCGTGAACACGACGCTCGCGACGGAGGCGAGGGTGGCCGTCGCGAGGGGCATGACGACGCGCAGAGGGAGGTTCTGCAGTTCGTCGACGTCGTCGACGAGGCGGGACAGCAGCGCACCGCGCCGGGTCGTCCCCAGCCCGTCGGGGGCGAGCGGCACGATGCGGCGCACGAGATCGGCACGCACGGTGGCGAGGCGGCCGAGCGCGGCATCGTGTCCGCTCAGCCGCTCGAGGTAACGGAAGACGCCGCGGCCGAGGGCGAAGGCGCGGACCGCGACCACCACCGCGGTGATGTACATGACAGCGGGCTGCTCGGCGGATCGCGTGATGAGCCAGGCGCTGGCCGCCAGCAGAGCGATCGCGCTCACGGCCGTTCCGGTGCCGGCCGCGAGCGCCCACCAGAAGCTTCGCAGCGGCGGTTGCGCCGACCGCAGGACGTCCGAGGCTCTCATGCTGTGCCCCCCTCGCCGGCCGCATCCACCGCGGAACCGAGGGCGGCAGCCGAGGAGACGGTGATGACGCGGTCGGCGACCTTCCGCGCCGTCGGCCGGTGCGAGACCAGCAGGACGGCAGCGCCTTCCACGTCGGCTGCGCGGCGCACGGTCTGCCACAGAGCGGCCTCGGTGTGCGCGTCGAGGGCGCTCGTCGGCTCGTCCAGTGCGAGCACGGGCGTGCCGCGGCGCCGCACCCGGTACAGGGCGCGCGCCACCGCGACGCGTTGCGCCTGGCCGCCCGACAGTCCTGCCCCGGCGACGCCGAGCACCAGAGCGCCGTCGACATCCGCGACGGCGTCGGCCAGGCATCGTGCCACGAGAGCCTCGTCGGGACGCTCGTCGCCGAGGGCGACGTTCTCGGCCACGGAGCCGCTCACGAGGCCGGGTCGCTGACCCGCCCAGGCCAGGATGCCGCGCGCTGCCGCATCCGTCGCCGGCGTCCCGGCCACCTCGAGGCGACCCGTGTAGTCGGCGAAGCCGAGGAGGGCGGCGAGGATACTCGACTTGCCCGCGCCACTGGGGCCTTCGAGCAGCACGACCTCTCCGGACGACAGCTCCAGATCGATCGGACCGATCTCACGATCCCCGCGCGGCACGCGCAGATGGTCCAGGCGAAGCAGGGGGCCGGCCGTCGGCGCTGTCGCCCCGGAGGCGACGGATGCTGCCGGCGTCAGCGCGCGGGCGTCGTCCAGAGTCTGGAAGATCTCGTCGGTCGCGGCGACGCCCTCGGCCGCGGCGTGGAACTGCACACCCACCTGCCGCAGCGGCAGGTACGCCTCCGGCGCGAGCAGGAGCACGAACAGGCCCACCAGCAGCGGCATCTGTCCGCCCAGCAGACGGAAGCCGATTTCGACCGCGATGATCGCGACGGAGATGGACGCCAGGAACTCGAGGGCGAAGCCGGACAGGAAGGAGACGCGCAATACCGCCATGGTCTCGCGCTTGTAGTCGCCCGTGACGGTCTCGATGCTGCGCGCGGCGCGGTGCTGGCGTCCGAAGACCTTGAGCGTGCCGAGGCCCGCCACCGTGTCCGCGAAGCGGGACGCCAGATGCTGCAGGGTCCCGTACTGCCGGCGCTGCACGGTCTGTGTGGCCAGTCCGATCAGCACCATGAACAGCGGGATGAGTGGCATCGTGAGCACGACGATGAGGCCCGAGAGCGGATCAGAGACGAGGATCGTGACGATCAGGACGGGCATCGTGATCGCCGTCGCGACCAGCTGCGGCAGGTAGCGGCCGAAGTAGGCGTCGAGGGCCTCGAGACCGTGGCCTGCCGTGACCGCCAGCGCCGCACTGTTGCGGCGGGAGAGCCACGCGGGGCCGAGCCGGTCGACGGCGGACACCAGTGCCGCGCGCAGCTGCAGTGACGCGCGCGCAGCGCCCACCGCCGAGGTGCGCTCGGATGCGGCGATCAGCAGCCCCCGCACGAGCGCGAGTGCCGCTGCGCCCCCGAGGGCCGGCAGGAGCGTCTCGACGGGCTCGCCGGCGATGGCGCCGACCAGCGCCGTCGTCAGAAGCCAGGCGAAGCCGATGATCACGCCGGTCTGCGCCAGCACGATCGCGGCGGTGATCAGCAGGAAGTGGCGCGACGCGGAGCTGTATCGCAGCAGCCGCGGATCGATCGGGCGGTTACTGCCCGACGCGCGGGTGGCGGCGTCCGTACTCACTCTTCGATCCTGCCTCATGTGCCGTCGGACCGGCCGATGCTCACGAGCATCCGCCGGTCCGACGGGGTGTGCCTTCATCCGCTCCGAAGGGGAGGAGCGGATGAAGGCGGTCAGTGGACGACCGCCGCGGCCTTCTCGATCCGGGAGCGCATCACGCGCTTGCGGAACACCCAGTACGTCCAGCCCTGGTAGAGCAGCACGAGCGGCAGAAAGACCACCGCGGCCCAGGTCATGATCGTGAGGGTGTAGTCGGTGCTCGAGGCGTTCTCGATCGTCAGCGTGCCCGCGGGGTCCGTCGAGGACGGCATGACGTTCGGGAAGAGGGCGAGCCACAGCGTCAGCACGGCGAACGCCACGGTGCCCGCGCCGAAGGCGAACGCCCATCCCTCGCGGTCGGTCGCGTTGGCCAGCACGGAGGCGATCAGCAGCACGGCTGCGAGAACGGCGCAGACGATCACGAGCGGCAGCGCGGGAGCCTGGGCGCCCATCGCGTTCATGACGGTCCAGCCGAGGAACGCGGCGGCGACCACGATGGTCAGCAGTCCCGAGGTGCGCGCGAGCTTGCGGGCGTCGGTGCGCACCTGGCCGTCGGTCTTCAGAGCGACGAAGTACACGCCGTGCGTGAAGAAGAGCAGCAGTGTCGTGAGACCGCCGAGCAGGCCGTACGGGTTCAGGAGCGTCAACAGCGAACCCGTGAACTCGTGGTGCGCGTCCAGGGGGACGCCCTGCACGATGTTCGCGACAGCCACGCCCCACAGCAGCGCCGGAAGGGCGGAGCCGATGACGATCATCGTGTCGAAGCCCTTCTTCCACCGCAGCGAGTCGCGCTGGTGGCGGTACTCGAAGGAGACGCCGCGGGCGATCAGGGCCAGCAGGATCAGCAGCAGCGGAAGATAGAACCCGCTGAACAGCGTGGCGTACCACTCCGGGAAGGCCGCGAACAGGCACGCGCCGGCGACGATGACCCACGTCTCATTGAGGTCCCAGACGGGGCCGATCGTGTTGATGATCTGCCGGCGGCCGATGTCGTCCTTGCCGAGGAACGGCAGCGACATCCCGACGCCGAAGTCGAATCCGTCGAGCACGAAGTATCCGACGAACAGCACGCCGACGATGAAGAACCAGAGGTATGCGAGATCCATGGCGAGCTCCTCAGTAGACCGTGGTCATGCGGTGGGCATCGTCGTCGGCGCTCTCGCCGTCCCCGGGCTCGGGGATCGGCTCGGGCCCCTTCCTCGCGGCCTTCAGGATGAGGCCGAACTCCACGACGGCCAGCGCCGCGTAGGTGAGGGTGAAGGCGATCAGCGAGATCAGGACGTTCCACCCTGGAACACTCGGCGACACACCGTCCTGGGTGAGCATGAGACCGAACACGATCCAGGGCTGACGCCCCATCTCGGTGAACAGCCAGCCGACGAGGCTGCCGAACATGGGCAGCGGTGCCGACCAGATCGCCACGCGCCACGCCCACTGCGGGACGGCGCGCTTGGCCTTCTTGCGGGTCAGCCACAGGCCGACCACGGAGATCACCGCTGCGAGGCCGCCGAAGCCGATCATCCAGCGGAAGGACCAGTAGGTGATCCAGATGGTGGGGGCGAAGGGCAGGTCGCCGCCCAGCTGGTCGGCGAACACGGGCCAGTTCTGGGTGTACTCGGCGTTCAGGTTGTTGATGCCCTCCACGCAGCCGTCGAGCGTGTGCGTGGACAGGAACGACAGCAAGTACGGCACCCGCAGCGACCAGATCTCGCTCGTTCCGTCGGGGGTGCCGAGCGAGAAGATCGAGAAAGAGGCGTCCGCGCCGCACGCCGTGTTGTACAGCGCCTCCGCGGCCGCCATCTTCATCGGCTGGGTCGCGACCATCTGAAGGCCCAGGAAGTCGCCCGAGATGGCGGTGCCGGCGAAGGAGATGATGACCGTCCACATCCCGAAGCGCAGCGCGGGTCGCATGGCCTCGAAGTGCTGCCCGCGGGCGAGATGCCAGGCGGCGACGGCGACGACGACGGCGGCGGCGAACATGATGGCCGCGAACATCGTGTGCGGGAAGGTCGCGAGCACGACGCGATTGGTGATCACCGCGAGGAAGTCCGTCATCTCGGCGCGGGTGCCGTCGGGCGACATGGTGTAGCCGACGGGGTTCTGCATGAACGAGTTGGCGGCGAGGATGAAGAACGCCGAGATCGTGGCGCCGATCCAGGCGCACCAGATCGTCGCCAGGTGCACGCGCTTCGACAGGCGATCCCACCCGAAGATCCACAACCCGATGAAGGTCGCCTCGAAGAAGAAGGCGAGCAGGCCCTCGAAAGCGAGCGGAGCACCGAAGACGTCGCCGACGAAGCGCGAGTACGCCGACCAGTTCATGCCGAACTGGAACTCCTGCACGATGCCGGTCACCACGCCCATGGCGAAGTTGATCAGGAAGATCTTGCCGAACAGCCGTGTCAGCTGGAGCCACTTGGTCTCGCCGGTGCGCACCCACCAGGTCTGGAAGATCGCGACGATCAGTCCCATGCCCAGCGTCAGCGGGACGAACAGGTAGTGGTACAGCGTGGTCAGACCGAATTGCCAGCGCGCGAGCGCGAGCGGATCAAGAAAATCCATGAGCGTCCCCTTCAGAGCCCTCGCCTCGACTCCAGACCGCGGGACCGGCCGGATGGGAGGTTGCGGCACAGTGTCGCAGTTCGAAATGAGATGGCCGCGGGGGGGGCGGCCGTGAATAATGGCGGGGAATTTCCGCGCCGATGCGCGCCGGGGGTCCGAGCGCGGCACGTACCCTCGTGTCATGGGTGATCGAGCGGCGGAGGCGAGCGGATGACGGCGATTCCGCTCCAGCTGCGCCGCACGCCGCCCCCGGATGCGGGGCAGCAGCGTCAGGGCGATCCACTCGTCGACGTGTTCGGCCGGGTGCACCGGGACCTTCGCATCTCGCTGACCGACCGCTGCTCGTTGCGCTGCACGTACTGCATGCCCGAGCAGGGCAACGAGTGGCTCGCGCGCAACAGCATCCTGACGACGGACGAGATCGAACGCGTCGCCCGCATCGCCGCCGCCGACGGGATCAGCACCTTCCGGCTGACCGGCGGTGAGCCGCTGCTGCGCCGCGACATCGTGGACGTCGTGGCGCGCCTGGCGCGCATCGAATCCCCCGAGGGGCCGGTCGCGATCGCGATGACCACCAACGGGATCCGCCTTCCGGAGCTTCTGCCCGACCTCGTCGCGGCGGGGCTCAGCCGGTTGAACATCTCCATCGACACGCTGCGGCGCGACCGCTTCGCCGAGCTCACGCGTCGCGACCGACTCGACGAGGTGCGCGAGGCGATCACCGCAGCCGCCGCATCCGGGCTCCGCCCGCTCAAGCTCAACGCCGTCGCGATGCGGGGAGTGAACGACGACGAACTGGTCGACCTGGTCGAGTTCGCCGTCGCGCACGACGCGCAGATGCGTTTCATCGAGCAGATGCCGCTGGATGCGGGTCACACCTGGGATCGTTCGCAGATGGTCACCCGCGAGGAGATCCTCGAAGCGCTCGGCCGCCGGTGGAAGCTGACCCCCGTCCCTGGTCGCGGCGGCGCACCCGCGGAGCGCTGGGCGCTGGGCGCCGGCCCGCACACCGTGGGCGTCATCGCGTCGGTCACGGCGCCGTTCTGCGGCGACTGCGACCGGATGCGGCTGACCGCCGACGGGCAACTGCGCAACTGCCTGTTCTCCACGACCGAGTACGACCTCGTGCCGTTGCTGCGCGGAGGCGCGTCCGACGCCCAGGTCGACGCTATGCTGCGGTCGTGCATCGCGGGCAAGCTCGCGGGGCACGCCATCGATGACCCCTCGTTCCTGCAGCCGTCGCGGGGAATGAACGCGATCGGCGGCTGAGGGCCGCTCGTTCATACCGGTAGCGTCACCCGCTGCGCGAGCATCAGCTTGACGACGCAGTTGCGCGGGTCGCACGAGGCGGCCATCTTGTCCACCCGCAGCGGGCCTCCGGCCTCGGCGAGGACGCCGTCCATGAGTCCCAGGTGCACATCGCACAGGGTCTCGCGGTGGTCGGGATCCGCCCCCGCGTTGGGGCAGGGGGAGATGTCGACGGTGAGTTCGGCTTCGTCGACGATCGGCTCGAATCCGGCATCGCCGAGGTCTTCGACGAGGGCATCGATCTGGTGCACGGCGTCCGGGGTGAGTCCGGTGTCCGACACGTTCGTCCACGGCATGATGCGGCGCATGAGGTCGCCGCGCTGCGCCGCCTCACGCACCTTGCGCTGCGAGATGACGCTGATGCCCTGGCGGTCCGAGGTCGTGCTGTACAGCACGCGGGGGCGGCCCCGGGTGGTGCGGTGCTCGGTCTCGGCCACGATGTAGCCGCCGTCGAGCAGGCGCTGCAGGTGCTCGCGAACCGTGTTCGGGTGCAACTCGGTCGCCTCGCACAGTTCGGCGACCGTGCGCTGTCCGCGCTTCTGCAGAACGTGGAGGATCTGGACGCGCGAGTAGCTGGAGATCGCGCTGTAGCCGGGGCGGGTCATGTCTTCATTGTTCATGTTCTCGGATGAAATTGAAAGGTCAGACCACAACATTTCCGAGGTTCTACAGTCGAGGTCGCGCATTCGCGCGGTGAGCGTTGTGGATTATCCACGGCTCCGGCGGGAGAGCGCCGCGACCCGCCTCTCGCTGCAAGCGGAGCCCTGCGCCGCGTCGGGGTGAGAGCATGTGTGCATGCCCGCATCCCGCACCGCCGTGATCTACAACCCGAGCAAGACCAAGCGCGAGGACCTCGCGCGTGCGTGGGCCGGTGTCAGCGCTGAAGCCGAGCCCGAGTGGTTCGAGACGACCCCCGAGGATCCGGGGCAGGGCCCGGCACGCGCGGCGATCGAGGCCGGGTGCGATCTGGTGATCGCTGCCGGCGGCGACGGCACGGTGCGCGCGGTGGCGGAGGGGCTCGCCGGAACGGATGTCGCACTCGGCATCGTGCCCCGCGGGACCGGCAATCTGCTGGCACGCAACCTGGGCGTGCCGCTGCTGAGTCTTCCTGCCGCCATGCGCCGGGCATTGACCTCGGAGTCGCGCTCGATGGACATCGGCTGGGTCGATCTGACCCGGGAGAGCGGCACCGAGCGCCACGCTTTCGTCGTGATGGTCGGCTTCGGTCTGGACGCTCAGATGCTCGCCGAGACGGACGACGACCTGAAGTCGAAGGCGGGATGGCTCGCCTACGTGGCGGCGATGGGGCGCGCCCTGTCGTCATCGAGCGTGATCGATGTCCGCCTCGCGCTCGATGACGAGCCGGCGCAGAGCGTCGAGGCGCACACGTTGCTCGTGGGCAACTGCGGCGCCATCCAGGGCGGGGTCACCCTCTTCCCTGACGCTCAGCTGGACGACGGACTGCTCGACGTGCTCGTGATGAGCGCGGCCGGGGTCGGCGACTGGCTCGAGACGCTGCGCACCGCGATGTGGGACAACGGCATCCTCCGACTGTTCGATCGCGAGCGCTCGGCGACGAGCACGGAGTCGGCGCGGCACGCGCAGGCCCGGCGGTTGAGTGTCGAGCTGTCCGAGCCGTGCGCGTTCGAGATCGACGGCGAGGAGGTCGGCGAGGTGACCGGCTTCACGGTCAGCGTCGAGCCCGGAGCGCTGCGCGTGCGCTGAGCGGGCTCAGGCGATCTGCTCGCCGCACATGCCGCACACGCCGTTGGCGTTCGCCTCGAGGAAGCAGGTGGGGCACACGGCGCGGACGCGCTCGGGCACGACGGGCTTCGGTGCGGCCTGGCGGGCGGGCGCGGCCTGACGGGCGGTGCTGCGCTTCGCGCGTACCGCGGTCGCCGCGGGCGCGGGTGCGCGGGGCGGCTCGGGGCGGTGCTCGGCGCAGTAGAAGCGCACGAACCCGTCGTGGTTGTTGGGGTGGCGATGCTTGACGGCCCACAGTTCCGTGCGCTCCCGTGCGGGCGCGTCGGAGGGGCAGGATGCGCAGCGTCCCGCATCGCCCGGGGCGATGTCGGCGACCAGCAGCGGTGTCTCGAAGGGGATGTTCTGCCGCCAGTCCGATGACGATGCGATCCTCACGGGGTCCTTCCTGGCTGGCGCGCTTCGGGTGCGCGGATCCTGCCTCTACAACGGTAGATCACCTGGCGGGGGCCGGGCGCCTCGGCCCCCGCCAGGGCGATCAGTCCGGGATCTCTTCGAGGGATGCCGGTGCGCGGGTCACGTGCAGTTCACTGATCCGGCGTCGATCTATCGCGCTCACGCGGATCGTCGCGCCGTCGAGATCGACGACATCGCCCACGCGGGCGAGGCGCCCGAGCCTCTCGACCACGTAGCCGGCGACGGTGTCGGCGCTGCCGCGGGGGATGGCGATGCCGGTCGCCTCTTCGAAGTCCTGCAGGTTGAGTCGACCGTCGACGGTGCCGCCCTCGGCGCTGAGCGCTTCGGCGACCGCATCCGTGTCGTACTCGTCGAAGATCTCGCCGACGACCTCCTCCACCAGGTCCTCGAGCGTGACGATGCCGTCCGTGCCGCCGTACTCGTCCACGACGACCGCGATGTGGTGCCCCTGCGCCCGCATCCCCGTAAGCGTCGGCAGGACGCGCGCAGAGGAGGGGAGGTACGGGATCTCGCGAGCGAGCGAGATCAGCTCGCCGTGGCCGGATGCGGACACCGCGTCGAAGATGTCGCGCACGTGCACGAACCCGACGATGTCGTCGATCGACGCGTCGATGACGGGATAACGCGAGTGCGGCAGCTCCTTCACGCGCGAGGCGGCCTGGTCGATCGGCTCATGGGCATCGAGCGCGATCACCTCCGGGCGGGGTCGCATGACCTCGCTGATCTGGCGGTCGCGCAGCGAGAGCACGTCGTCGAGGATGCGGCGCTCGTCCTCGGGCAAACCCTCATGACTGGAAACGATGTCGCGCAGTTCCTCGTCGGTGAGCTCGTCGGCGGTCTTGTCGGGGTCGCCGCCGAGCAGCCGCACGAGAGCGTTCGTCGACACCGACAGCAACCAGATGACGGGACGCATGAACCGTGCGAATCCGCCGAGGACCGGAGCGACGGCGTAGGCGAACTGCGCGTTGCGCTGGATCGCGAGACGCTTGGGCACGAGCTCGCCGAGCACCAGCGAGAGGTACGCGATCACCAGGGTGAGCACGATCGTCGCGACGGTCGCAGCGACGGACTCAGCGAGTCCGAGGGACACGAACAGCGGCGTCACCGACGGAGCGATCGACGAGGCGCCGTACGCCGCCGAGGCGAAGCCGGCCACCGTCACGCCGATCTGGACGGCGGAGAGGAACGTGTTGGGGTTACGGGCGAGATCGGCGACCTTGCGACCGCGCTTGCCCCGTGCGGCGAGGGCATTGACCTGGCTCTCACGCAGGGTGACGAGGGCCATCTCCGTGGCGGCGAACACGCCGCCGATGAGCACGAAGACGATGACCAGGGCGATATTGAGAAGGAGGTCGCCGTTCAACGGCCGACCTCCTCAATGTGCAGGCAGACGCCCGGGGTCACCCGGGCGCGCGGACTATGACTGTCGGAGGAATCGGCAGAGTGCGTCATCGCACCAGCGTACGGCGACGGGGGGCCGCGATGCTCGGTGTTCGCCGAGAGAGGGCGGCGCGGCAGCGCTTGACAGAGCATGCGTTCGCGCTAACATCGACCACAAGTCATTGGTACCGCTAACACGCGATGTCGCGTATCCGCATCCCGCTCGACGCCCCCGCATCCTGTGCGCGCGTCGTGGCGTGCGCCGGTGACGACCTGATCAAGACGAAGAACGAGTGAGTGGCCCATCGTCGGGTCACAGCAAAGGTGCACGATGCTCGCTGCGAACGCCGGCCCTCGGCCCGACGTCGCGACCGCACGCGGCGGCAGCGCCCTTTCATCGGAGGAGCGCGGCTGCGGCCGCCTCCTCCCGGACAATCTGGCGACCGGAGAGACCGGCCGTCCTGGAACTCGGCTGAGCGCTGTCGCCTCGCCGGAGATCGGAGACACACCATGAAGAAGGGCCTTCTCGCCCGGACCGCCGTCGGCCTGGTCGGCGGCGCACTCCTCATCGGCGCCGCGGGAGCGGCTGTCGCGGACGAGATCGGCAACGACGAGGTCGACGTCACGGTCGACATCGCGGCGCTGCCCGACGCCGGCGCGCTGACTTTGAGCGTCGCCCCCGGCTCGGCCGTGTTGGCCGAGGGGGAGTCCGCGGACCCCGACCAGCGCGTCTTCGAAGGCACGCTTCCCACCGTGAC
Organism: Microbacterium sp. SORGH_AS_0862; assembly: GCF_030818795.1. Classification (NCBI taxonomy): domain Bacteria; kingdom Bacillati; phylum Actinomycetota; class Actinomycetes; order Micrococcales; family Microbacteriaceae; genus Microbacterium; species Microbacterium sp. SORGH_AS_0862. The sequence goes on from NZ_JAUTAY010000001.1 coordinate 2,407,319, forward strand.
CGTCACCGACGATCGCGACGCCATCCCGGCCGGCTCCGCCTGGTACGTGACCGGCCAGGCGAGCGCGCTGGCGTCAGGCAACGCCTCGATCGCCCCGGGCCATCTGGGCTGGAAGCCGAAGCTGCTGACCCAGAGCGCCGATGTCGCCGAAGGTCCGGACGTCGACACCGTGCTGGACGGCGGGCCGAACAACGTCGGCCTCGTGGATGCGGAGTTCCTGGCGATCGCCTTCGATGCCGAGAGCGCTGCCGGCACCTGGCAGGCCACCGCCGACCTGCTGCTCAAGACACCGAAGACGGTCACGCCGGGCAGCTACTCCGGCACGATCACGCTCACCCTGTGGGAGGAGCTCTCCTGAGGACGCGCCCCCGCCTCGCGCACGCCCGACGCGGAGGAGCCGGTGACGGCTCCTCCGCCCCTTCCCCCAGGATGACCGCTGTGTTCCCACGCTTTCGTACCCCGCCGTCCGCGATCCGGGCGTCCGTGCTGTCCGTTGCCGCTCTCGCGGCCGTGCTCGCGCCTCTCACCCCTCTCTCGGCTGCCGTGGCCGACGACGATCCCGTCCGCTGGTCGGTCGCTCCCGCCGATGCCGCCGGAGCGGATGGGCGGCGCGCCGTCGAACACGAGCTGGCGCCGGGGGAGAGCGTGGACGAGCATTTCGCGGTGCGCAACCTCAGCGAGCAGGAGATCACCTTCCGGATCACGGCGGCCGACGGTTTCTTCACGCAGACGGGCCGTTTCGACATCCTCGCGGATACGACGGCGTCGACCGCGGCGGGCACGTGGATCACGGTGCCCGACGCGGTCACCGTGCCCGCGGGCGAGAGCATCGTCGTCCCCTTCTCGCTCGCGGTGCCCGAGCGTGCGGAGCCCGGCGACTATGCGGCGGGCGTCACCGCATCCATCCTTTCGACGGGCAGCGCGACGGGAGGGGCGAGCGTCGGGGTCGAGAGCAGGGTCGGCTTCCGGGTGCTGACGCGGGTGACGGGTGAGATCACGCCGGCAGCCTCGCTCGACGCGCTCGCCGGCGACTACCGCCTGTCGTGGGACCCGCTGCGCGCAGGCGAGGCGCAGATCTCGTTCGAGGTCGTGAACGAGGGGAACACGCGCCTCGCGGCTGCCGGCACGGTGGCGGTCGGCGGTCGGAGCCTCACCTTCCCCGCGCCGGGACAGCAGGCACAGGAACTCCTGCCCGGTGATCGTCGCGAGATCACGGTCGCGGTCGACGACGTATGGCCCTGGGTGCTGCTGACCGCCACCGTGACCCTCGCGCCGGAGGTGCTGACCATCTCCGACACGGATGCGGCCATGGCGCCGATTTCCGCCGACGTGGCGATCTGGGCGGTACCGTTGCCGCAGTTGGCGATCTTGCTGGGGGCGGGTCTCGTCGTCTGGGCTATCCTGTGGCGACGATCACGCTCCCGGAGACGGATCTCCGCGATGATCGACGACGCGCTCCGACGAGGGCGCGAAGAGGGACGCAACGAGATGACCGACCGGGTGGGAGCATCATGAAGCGCTGGGGCGCGGTGCTGACCACGGTCGTGAGCGCGCTCGCGGCTGTTGCTGCGGCGGCGCCCGCCTACGCCGCCGACATCGACGCCGATCCCGGGAGCATCGGTGTCAGCGTCCAGATCACCCCGATCGAGTGCGCGAGCGGATGCGGAGCCGGGGCCGACGGTATCGGCTCCCTTGCTGCCAGCGGTCTGACGCCGATGGAGCCGGTCCTCTGGGGGGCGACCCTGCTCCTGGGGCTGGGTGCCGCCCTGGCCCTGCGCGCCACCGTCTCGCGCCACGCGAAGCCGGCGCCCGCATCCGATTCCGGAGACGGTGCGTGTCAGAGCTGACGCGCGGCTGGCAGCGGCCCAGCATCTACGACGTCGCCAAACATGCGGGCGTGTCCCATATGACCGTCTCGCGGGTGCTCAACGACCATCCCAACATCCGCGACTCGACGCGTCAGCGTGTGCTGAAGGCGATCGAGGAGATGAACTACACCCGCAGCTCGATCGCGCGGGCGCTGGCCACGAGGCGGGCGATGCGCATCGGAGTGCTGGTCGACGGGCCGGTGCAGTTCGGTCCGAACAGCACGCTGCGGGCGCTGGAGGCCGCGGCCCGCGACGTCGGGTACGCGATCAGCGCGTTCTCGATCGACGACGACGATGACGCGCAGCTGGATGCCGGGGTCGTGGAGCTCGTCACACAGGGCGTGGACGCCCTGTGCGTCATCGCCCCCCGCGCATCCTCGCTCGAGCTGCTGCGGCAGAAGAGCACGGGGCTGCCGACGATCGTCATCAAGGCGGAGTCCGACGATGTGTGGCACACGGCGGCCGTCGATCAGCGAAGCGGGGCGCGATTGGCGGTCGATCACCTGATCGAGCTCGGCCACAGACGCATCGCGCATCTCGCGGGACCGCTGGACTGGTACGACGCGAGGGAGCGCGAGCAGGGCTGGCGCGAATCGCTGGCTGCAGCCGGCCTGGAGGCCGGTGAGGCGATCATCGGCGACTGGACCTCGGACTACGGCTACGAGGTGGGCAATGCGTTCGACCCCCGCAGCGCGACGGCCGTGTTCGCCGCGAACGACCAGATGGCGCTCGGCCTCGTGCACGGCCTGGTCGATCAGGGCTTGCGCGTGCCGGAGGACGTTAGCGTCGTCGGCTTCGACGACGTCCCGGATGCGCGGCACTTCCTGCCCCCGCTGACGACCGTCCGCCAGGATTTCTCGGCTCTGGGCGAGCTTGCGCTGCAACTCGTGATCGCTGCCATCGACGGCGAGGATCACACCCGGCACGATCGCATCGCGCCGGTCCTGGTCGTGCGTTCGTCCACGGCGTCCGCGCCGCGCGACTGAGTCGCCTGCCATGCGTTGTTAGGCGCAACAAATGTTCGCGGTAACGGAAAAATAACGAATCGCCCCGAAAGAGTTGCGAAGTCGCATTGTTAGCGCGCACAATGTGGCTACCCGACGTTCCCGCTGGGGGCACACGGACCACCTCTTCGACGATGAGCGTCGGGGAGTCTCAAGGAGGAGATCACATGGCACACAACAAGCGCGCACTGGGCATGCTGGGATTCATCGGCGTGGGGGCTCTCGCGCTGGGTCTGGCCGGCTGCTCGAGCGGTGACGCAGAGGCCGGCGGCGACGCGACCGGCGGCAGCGGCAGCGGCGACCTCACCACGGTCGGTTTCGTCGCGGTGGGCCCCGAGGGCGGCTGGCGCAACGCCAACGAGCAGGCCATCAAGGACGCCTTCACCGAGGACGCCGGCTTCGAGCTCAAGTACGCCCCCGCCGCCAGCCCGAGCGACCAGAAGTCGCAACTGGACGCCTTCTCGACGTTCGTCAACGACGAGGTCGACGTCATCCTGCTCACCGCCACCGAGGCATCGGGCTGGGAGGACTCGCTCAAGCTCGCCAAGGAGGCCGAGATCCCGGTCATCCTGCTCGACCGCGGTGTCGACGCTCCCGAGGACCTCTACGTCACCCGCATCGCGCCCGACAACGTGCAGGTCGCGAAGTCGGTCGGCGAGTGGGCGACCACCGCGTTCCCCGAGGGCGCCAACTACTTCGTCCTCGAGGGCGTTCCGGGTCTCTCGGTCGTCAACGAGCGCAACGAGGGCTTCGACGAGGCGCTCGGCGGCGCGTCCGGCTGGAACAAGGTCGGCGCACAGACCGCCAACTGGAAGACGGATGAGGGCAAGTCGGTCATCGAGACCGTCCTGAAGGCCAACAACAACGACATCCAGTTCATCTTCGCTCAGAACGACGAGATGGGCATCGGCGCGGCGCAGGCCGTGACGGCGGCGGGCCTCAAGCCCGGCACCGACGTGAAGATCGCCACGATCGACGGCACCAAGGGCGCGCTCGAGGCTCTCTCCAAGGGTGACCTGAGCTTCGTCGCTCAGTACAACCCGTTCTTCGGCACCGACGCCGTCGACGCCGTCAAGAAGGCCCTCGCGGGCGACAAGGTCGACTCGACCATCATCGTCAAGAGCGCCACGTTCGACTCGCCCGAGGCGGCGGACAAGGCGCTCGCCGACGGCCTCGCCTTCTGAGCGCCGGAAGCACGCACTAAACCGCGCCGGCAGGCAGAGCGGGGATCGCCCCGGGCGATCCCCGCTCTCCGTCCGGCCCCAAGGGCATCAGCCCCGTAGCGAGGAAGCTCGTCAGTGATGACCGAATCACCCCCGATCGTCGAAGTCCGCGGCGCATCGATCACCTTCCCCGGCGTCAAAGCCCTCGACGCCGTGAACTTCCGACTCCTCCCCGGAGAAGTCCACACCCTGATGGGTGAGAACGGCGCAGGCAAGTCGACGCTGATCAAGGCGCTGACCGGCGTGTACCAGATCGACTCGGGATCGATCCTCGTGGGCGGCGTCGAGCGGCGCCTGACCGGCACCAAGTCGGCGCAGGACGCCGGTATCTCGACGGTCTACCAAGAGGTCAACCTCTGCACGAACCTCACGATCGGCGAGAACGTCATGCTGGGCCACGAGGTGCGCGGCCCGCTCGGCATCAACTGGCGCAAGACGCACGCCCGGGCCGCCGAGGCCCTCTCGCGCATGGGTCTCGGTCATCTCGACCCCCGCGCCCCCTTGGCCTCCATCTCGATCGCCCTGCAGCAGCTCGTGGCCATCAGTCGCGCCATGGTCACCGAATCCAAGGTGCTCATCCTCGACGAGCCGACCTCGAGCCTGGACTCCGCCGAGGTCGAGGTGCTCTTCGGCGTCATCCGCAGTCTCCGCGACCAGGGCGTCGCCATCCTCTTCGTCTCGCACTTCCTCGACCAGGTGTATGCGATCAGCGATCGCATCACGGTTCTGCGCAACGGGGCGTTCGTGGGGGAGTACCTCACCCACGAGCTCGACCGCACGCAGCTCATCTCGAAGATGATCGGCAAGGACCTCGACGCGCTTCGGGCCCTCGGCTCCAACCGTCAGGTCGACGAGCGCGACCGAACGGACACCCCCGTCTACAGCGCGCAGGGGCTGGGTCGTAAGGGCGCACTGAACCCGACCGACATCGAGATCCACCGGGGCGAGGTCGTCGGCTTCGCAGGTCTCCTCGGCGCCGGCCGCACCGAGCTCGCCCGGCTCATCGTGGGCGCCGACCGTGCCGATTCCGGCACCGTGCGCATCCGGGGCAAGAAGGCCAACATCGCCTCGCCCGTCGCGGGCCTCGCCAACCGGATCGCCTACTCCACCGAGAACCGCCGTGACGACGGGATCATCGGCGACCTGAGCGTCCGCGAGAACATCATGCTCGCGCTGCAGGCGAAGCGGGGCTGGTTGCGTCGCGTACCCGCCCGCGAGGTCGACGCGCTGGTCAAGACCTACATGGAGCGCTTCAGCGTGCGGCCGAACGACCCCGACCGGCCGATCCGGCTGCTTTCGGGCGGCAACCAGCAGAAGGTGCTCCTCGGCCGCTGGCTGGCCACGGAGCCCGAGCTGCTGCTGCTGGACGAGCCGACCCGCGGTATCGACGTCGGCGCGAAGGCCGACATCCAGGAGACCGTCGCCGAGCTCGCCGAGGGCGGCATGGGCGTCGTCTTCATCTCCTCCGAGTTGGAGGAGGTCGTCCGCCTGTCCGAGCGCATCGTCATCCTCAAGGACCACGACAAGATCGGCGAGGTCGTCAACGGACCCGACGTGACGGCCGAACGCATCGTCTCGATCATCGCCGCCGAAACGGAAGAGAAGGCCGAGGCCCAGACCGAGGCGCTCGCCGAAGGAGAGCTCTCATGACGTCCTTCCTGAAGACGCTCGTGCGCACGCCCTGGTTCTGGGGCATCGTCGGCATCGTCCTGCTGCTCACGCTCAACGTCATCAAAGACCCGACCTACCTGTCGGTCGGCATCAACCCGACGACCGGGATGCTGGCGGGCAACCTCCTCGACATCCTGCGCGTGTCGGCCCCGATCATCATGATCGCCCTCGGCATGACCTTCGTCATCGCGACCAAGGGCATCGACCTGTCGGTGGGGTCCATCATGGCCGTCGGTGGCGCCGCGGCCATGGAGAGCCTGTCCGCGGCCGGTGCGCCGAGCTCGGTGGGCGCCATGCTGACGGCGATCGGCATCGCACTCCTGCTGGGTGCCGTCCTCGGTCTCGTCAACGGCCTGCTCGTGTCCGTCATCGGACTCCAGCCCTTCATCAGCACGCTCGTGATGATGCTCGCCGGCCGCGGTATCGCCCGCGTCATCACGGGTGGACAGAACACGAACGCCACCAACGAGCCGTTCCGCCAGATCGCGAACGGGCAGATCCTCGGACTGCCGATGAGCTTCGTCGCGGCGATCGTGATCGTGGTCCTCGTCTCGGTCATCATGCGGCGCACGGCGCTGGGGCTCATGATCGAGTCGATCGGCGTGAACCCCGCCGCCAGCCGTCTCGCCGGCATCCGGCCGCGGCCCATCCTCATCGCGGTGTACATCCTCTCGGGCGTCCTGGCGGCCACGGGCGGCCTGTTCACCGTCTCGGAGGTCATGACCGTCGACGTCTCGGGCACGGGATACCAGATGGAGCTCGACGCGATCCTCGCGGTCGTGATCGGAGGGACGTCGCTGGCGGGCGGCAAGTTCTCGATCCTCGGCTCCACGGTCGGCGCCCTGCTGATCGCGACGCTCAACAAGACGGTCCTCTTCCTCGGGATCTCGGCCGCCGCGACGCCCGCCTTCAAGGCGATCGTCATCGTGGTGCTGGTTCTCCTGCAGTCCGAGCGGGTGCGGGGCTACGTCCTGCGTCTCGGGCGCACCCGTTCCCGAAAGGAGGCCGTCGCGTGAGCGCGTCCGTCTCGACCTCGTCCATCGACCTCGACAAGGTCCCCTCCCGCGGGTTCGCCCGCATCTGGGGGCGCAGCCAGTCGGCGATCCCGTCGCTCGCGGCGGTCCTGTTGCTGATCGCCATGCTGGTGTACGCAGAGCTCGCCTACGGCCGCGTGTTCCACATGGGCACGATGTCGAGCCTGCTCGTCAGCTTCGCGCCGACGATCATCCTCGCCGTCGGGATGACGATCGTCATCCTCTCGGGCGGGATCGACCTCTCGGTCGGCGCCGTCGTGGCCTTCACCTCGGTCGCCGGCGTCATGCTGATGAACATCGGCGTGAACGGGTGGCTCGCGATCGTGCTCATGATCGTCTTCGGCGCGTTGTTCGGCCTCATCTCCGGAGTGCTCATCCAGTACTTCAACGTGCAGCCGTTCATCGCGACGCTGGCGATGATGTTCCTGGCTCGCGGGCTCGCGTCGATCCTGTCGACCGTGCCCGTCCAGGCGCCCGAAGACTCGCCGATCCTGCTGCTGGCGACCGACTTCAAGCTCATCGACGGCCCCAAGGTGAACGACCTCGTGCTCACGCCCGGGTTCTTCATCGCCGTCCTCGTCGTGATCGGTGCGTTCTTCTTCCTGCACCGCACCCGCTCCGGACGCACGATCTACGGCATCGGCGGTGCCGAATCTTCGGCGCAGCTGATGGGCCTCCCGGTCGCGCGCACCCGGGTGTCCATCTACGTCATCAGCGGTGCGCTGGCGGGCCTTGCCGCCGTCGTCTACACGGCCGAGGTGGGCGGCAAGGCGCAGAACGTCACCGCCATCGGCTGGGAGCTCGACGCGATCGCGGCCGTCGTCATCGGCGGCACGCTGCTGACCGGCGGCGCGGGCTACGTGCTCGGCTCGGTCGTCGGATCGCTCGTGCTCGCGACCCTCTGGATGATCATCACGAAGGACGGCACCATCCGTCCCGAGTACCTCACGATCATCACCGGCGGCATCCTCCTCGTCTTCGTGCTCCTGCAGCGTGTGCTGACGGCCAGACGACGGAGATGAACCCCGGCACGGCGTCGGGGCGGGCACACCGTCCGCTCCGACGCCGTGCCGCGCCCGCACGCGGGCGGATCCACAACTGAACACCGCATCCGATGCGACGTCGGCTCTCACACTGCCCGGTCGCTCGAGACGAACAGGACTCTCGATGACGAGAAACTCCCCGCCCGTATCCGTCACCCCGACACGGCACCGCCGGCGCGCCCGCGCGTTCGCCGCATCCGTTCTGGGTGCAGCGCTCGCCGTCACCGGTCTCGGCGTCCCCCTCGCCGCACAAGCCGCCGACATCCCGGCCCCCACGGCCCACTACGACATGTCCCACCAAGGCCAGTCCCTGATCGATGTGTCGGGCAACGGGCGCAACGCCACGCTCACCGGCTTCACCGACGCGTCGTTCGCGGATGCGGCGGGCGACGCCGTGCTGCGCTTCCGTGCCGACGGATACGCATCGCTGCCCAAGGGGCTCGTGACCGGCACCGACAACGACTTCACCGTCGAGTACACGGTGGCCACGCAGACCTCAGCGAACCACTTCGGCTGGGTCATCGGCGACGGCGTGGGTCCGTGGAACACGACCCAGCTCGGCAACCACATCTTCCTGAGCCCGCGGTCGTCGCAGAGCGGCTACGTCAACCAGGCGCTCGCCGCGATCCGAGTGAAATCCGGGAGCGACAACGGCGAGACACGGATGCCGGCCGGCGGCGGTCTGAACCCCGGGTTCACGACTCTCACCATGGTGGGCCAAGGCAACACGCTGACCCTGTACCGCGACGGCGCCGTCATCTCGACGCTCACCCACACCCGCTCCCTCAGCTCGATCATCCCGAGCGGCAACGTCCTCGGGTATCTCGGACGCTCCCTGTACCAGGGCGACGCGCTGCTGCGCGCCGACGTCTCGGACGTGAAGTTCTGGGACTCAGCACTCACCGCGGACGATGTGCGCGCCAGCATGCCGACGGCTCAGGCGAAGAGCGCGGCCACCGCCGCGTTGCTCCGCGGCGATCTGCTCGCAACGATGCTGGGGGCCAACCCCTCGCTCGACCGGGTGTCGACGAACCTGACGCTCGCGGCGACGGTCAACGGCGTCGCGCTCACGTGGGCCTCCTCCTCGCCCCAGACCGTGTCCACGACCGGCGTCGTCTCCCGCTCCATCGCCCAGGACACCCCCGTCACTCTGACGGCCACCAGCTCGCTGGGCACGCTGACCTTCGATGTCACCGTCGTCGCTCCGTCCGTGTCGAGCGATCTCGACGCGATCGTCCTGGCGACGCGCACCACCGAGAACCTGCCGCTGGCGACGAAAGGTGCCGTCAACGGCGCGTCCATCACCTGGACCTCGTCCGACCCGACCCTGGTGACCGGCACCGACCCGGCTTACACGGCGCCGGCGGCGGGCTCGGCCGACCCGTTCGCGGGCGGCGGGATCGTCTCGCGGCCGGCGTACGGCGCAGGCGACCGCAACGTCACGCTCACCGCGACGGCCACGCTCAACGGACGCTCCGCCCAGCGCACGTTCGAGGTCACCGTCGCCGAGCACGGCCGGTGGGCACCGGACGCCGGCTACGCGGCGGCATACTTCAAGTCCGACGGCGACGAGAAGATCTATCAGGCCGCCACGAGCGGGAACGACTTCTTCACCTTCTCCGCGGTCAACGGCGGTAACCCCGTCATCGCCTCGACGACCGACACGAAGGGCCTGCGCGACCCGTATATGCTGCGCTCCAAGGACGGCGACAAGTACTACATGGTCGCCACCGACCTCTGCATCAGCTGCGGCACCGGCTGGGGCCCGGCCCAGTCCGAGGGCAGCCTCAAGATCGAGGTGTGGGAGTCGACGGACATGGTGCACTGGAAGCGCACCAACGACGCGAACACGGGTATCACGATCAACCAGCCGGCCGCCGGCATGACGTGGGCGCCCGAGGCGTACTGGGATGACGAGCTGCACTCCTACGTGGTCCACTTCTCGTCGCGGCTGTACTCCGACGCGTCGAAGACCAACAACGACAACCTGCACGCCCGTGTCTTCACCGTCCTGACCCGCGACTTCCGCACCTTCACGTACCCGCCCGCCGAGTGGCAGAACACCGGTTACGCGCGGATCGACTCGACGGTCCAGAAGATCGGGGACTACTACTACCGGTTCACCAAGAACGAAGACGGCGGCGCCGCCGACGGTCTCGAGCGCGGAAAAGACATCTTCCTGGAGCGTTCGAAGGTGCTCACCGCGAAGACCACCCGTTCGGACTGGAACGCGAACCCCGAGACAGGCTGGCAGCTGATCGACACCGCGATGACCAGTCTCGAGACCGGGCAAGCGGGTGAGGGACCGCAGATCGTCAAGCTCAACGACGGTGACCCGAACAACACCGCGGATGATGACGGGTACGTGTTCCTCGTCGACAACTACGGCTCCGGCGGCTACCGCGCGTTCGTCACGACAGGCGACGAGATCGCGAGCAGCAATCAGGGCGACCGCCTCTCGCGCCGGGCCGACTGGAACGTGCGCCCGGCGGGCGGTCTGCCCGCAAGCCCCCGTCACGGCTCCTTCGTCAACGTGTCGCAGGCCGTCCTGACGGCCCTGCACGGATGGACGGATGTGGTCGCCGTCACCTCGACGACGACGCTCACCGCCTCCGGCCGCACCGCCACCGCGCACGTCGTCGCGGCGGATGCCGGTCAGGTCGCCGGCACGGTGACCTTCGCCGGCGCCGGCTGGAGCCAGAGCGCAATCCTCGCCGACGGGGTCGCCTCGGTCGAGGTTCCCGCCCAGGTCGGTGCCGTCACCGCCACCTACGACGGCTACCGGGATGGACGAGTCAGCGAATCGAGTTCGGCGGCGGTCACGCTCGGTGTCGCGTTCACGACCACCGTCGCCGCGAAGTGCCTGGCCGGGAAGGTCGTGCACTCCGTCGCGGTCGTCAACACCGATCCGTCGACCATCACGGCGACGATCGTCGGTTCCTACGGCAGCAAGGCGCTGACGCTGGCCCCCGGCGCCTCGGCATCCGCAGCCTTCACGACCCGGCTGACGGCGACGCCCGCGCAGACGGTGACCGTGACGGCGAGGGCCGCCGACGGGCGCACGACGACGCAGAGCGCCGTCGTGCCGTCGACCACCTGCGGCTAGGGCCGTCCTACACCACCGGGGCCGGGTCAGCGCACAGCTGGCCCGGCCCCGGCGCGTGTGCGCAGGATGGTGGGGAGCTTCGACCGACAGGAGCACGCATGAGCGCCGACGACATCGACATCCATCCGATCTCGCCAGAGGATGCGGGAGAGGTGCTGACTCTCCAGCGCGCCGCGTTCGTGCAGGAGGCGCTGATCTACCGCGACATCGACATGCCGGTGTTCACGCAGACGCTCGAGGAGGTCGCCTACGAGCTGCGGGAGAATCTCGGTCAGGTGGCACGGCGCGCCGGGAGGATGGTCGGGGCGATCCGCGCGCGTACGGACGGCGACGTTCTGCTCATCGGACGGCTCGCCATCGCGCCCGACCAGCAGGGTGAGGGCATCGGGTCCGCGTTGCTGGACGCGGTCGAGACACGCGGCCGCAAGGCGGGCGCCCGCACCGCGGAGCTGTTCACCGGCCGGCTGAGCGAGGCCAACATCCGCTTGTACGAGCGACAGGGATACGCGGTCGCGGAGGCCGCCGGCGGCGCCGGAGGCGCCGACGAGGTCTTCCTGCGCAAGGACCTCGCCGAGTCCGGTGCCGCCGACGACTGAACGTCAGATGGTGGCGACCGACCCCGAGTCCACGCGATAGTTCGACCCGTTGACGAAGGAGGCGCGCGCCGAACAGAGGAAGGCGATCACCGATGCGACCTCTTCCGGCTCGCCGCGGCGGCCGAGCTCCATGTACGGCCGCTCCTGGTCGAGGAACGAGGCGATCGCCTCGTCGAACGACTCGCCCCGTTCCTTCGAGCGCTTCTCCATCATTGCGTCGGTCATGGGCGTGTGGATGAAGGCGGGAGAGACGGCGTTCACCAGCAGTCCCTCGGACGCGTAGCTGCGCGAGAGTCCCTTCGCGAGCGCCAGGATGCCGGCCTTCGCCGCGCAGTACGGCAGCTCGTCGTCGTACGGCTGCACCGCATCCTCGGAGGCGAGGAGCACCAGGCGTCCCCATCCGCCGGAGCGCAGATCCGTCAGGAACTCCCGGATCACGCGGACCGGTCCGAGCAGATCGGTCTCGATCGTCGACGTCCAGCCCTCGTCGTCGATCTCATGGAACAGCCCCTGCGCACCGGTGATGCCCGCGGACTGCACCAGGATGTCGATGGCGCCCACCGCATCCGTCGTCTTGCGATGCAGCTCGGCGACGGAAGCGAGGTCGGTGATGTCGGCCGCGAACGCGTGGAGTCGGCCTTCGGGTGCGTCCAGCTCGGCGGCCGACTTCTCCAGCTTGTCCGCATCGCGGTCGGTGAGCACGACCGTCACTCCCTCAGCGAGGAGCAGCTTTGCGGTCTCGAAGCCGATACCCGAGTCGCCCCCGGTGATGAGAGCCTTCTTGCCTGCGATGCCGAGATCCATGTCGGTGTCCTTTCATTCGCCGTCGGACGGGATCGGTCCGAACGTGTGTGCCGGGCGACCCTCGGCGTCCGTATCGACCACGAAGATCGATCCGCTGAGGGGCGCAGCGGCGAGCTGCTGCTCGGTGAGCTGTTCGCGAGCGGTCCCCACGAACAGCAGATTCCGCGCGGGTCCGCCGAAGGCGACGGAGGTCACGTGCGGCGCGGGGATCGGGATGCGGGCCTCGATGCGTCCGTCGGGAGTCCACCGCACGACCTGTCCCGCGCCGTAGATGCCGTTCCAGAATCGTCCGTCGGTGTCGAGGGCGAGGCCGTCGGAGTCCTCGCCGGTCAAGAACGGCGTCAGCTCCCCGAGCGCCTCGGGCTCCGGAGAGTACGCGCCCCGGTAGACGGTCCGGGTGGTCGTGTCGGTGACGTACATCGTCTGCGTATCGTCGGACCATTCGAAGCCGTTGGCGACACCGAATCCGCCGCGCAAGACCCGCACGGAGCCCGTCGGCTCGACGAGGTAGAGGCCCGCATCGGGTGCGCCGGTGGTCACGTTCATCGCTCCCACCACGAAACGCCCGAACGGGTCGACCTTGGCCTCGTTGCTGCGGATTCCCGCGTGCGCGTGGGGCAGCGCGGCCACAGTCCGCCGGACGGTGCCGCCCGCATCCAGCAGCACGACGCGGTCCTTCAACGCGGCGACGAACCCGCCGGATACGGCGGGCTGCGCGGCGCTCACCGGCGCCGGCAGCCGCACGACCGTATCGCGGGAGCCGTCCTCAGGATCGTCCAGCCGGGCGCGATGCATCGTGCCGCGGGTGATGTCGACCCAGACGAGTTCATCGGTGCGGTCGTCCCAGAAGATGCTCTCGACGAGGATCGCGTCGAGCCTGCGGAAGAGGCGGGGTTCAGTGCCCATCGAGCTCCTCCTCGGAGACGAGGTCGCGGATCGTGAGAGCTGCGCCGATGACACCGAGGTGGCTGAGCGCCTGGGGGAGGTTCCCCCACGACGAACCGTCGTGCTCCGAGATCATCTCGGCGAAGATCCCGACGTCGTTGGCGCGGGCGACCAGGTCGTCCATGGCCGCGACGGCCTCGTCGTGGCGTCCCACGCACGCGAGCGCACCGGCACGCCAGAACGCGGAGGCGACGAACGTGTGCTCCTCCTGATCCATCCCCGTGTAGCGGTAGAGCAGGTTTCCGGCGCCGAGCCGGTCGGTGAGCGCATCGATCGTCCGTGACATCCGCTCGCCGCGGTCGAATCCGCTCTCGGCGTGCAGGAGCACCGAGGTGTCGACGTCCGTCGAGCCCGGATGCATGACGTACGCCCCGATCTCCTCCGACCACCCGTGCTCGGCGATCCAGGCCGCGATGCGGTCGCGCTCGGACGCCCAACGCTCGGCGCTGCCGGGGATGGCGCCCGCCTCGGCGAGGGCGACCGCGTCGCGCAGCGCCTGCCAGCAGCCCATCTTCGACGAGGTGTAGTGACGGATCTCGGGGAGCTCCCACATCCCGGAGTCCGGTTTGCGCCATTCGTCGCACGTGCGGTCGGACATGGCGGCGAGCATGCGGCCGGTGGCGACATCGAGCACGTTGCCCGCATCCACGTACGTGCGGCAGATGGCGAAGAGATCGCCGTAGACGCCCAGTTGGAGCTGTCCGTGTGCAGGGTTGCCGGTCACCACCGGGCCGATCCCGCGCCAGCCCGGCGCCTCGTGCTCGGTGACGTTCTGCGCGAGCGTGCCGCGCAGTGTGTACAGCACGTGCAGGTCGGGCCCGTTGTCGCGGATGGTGCGTAGCAGCCACGAGATCGCGGCGTGCGTCTCCTCGCGGAGGCCGAAGCGCACGAGCGCGTGCGCGGTGTAGGCGAGATCGCGCACCCACGCGAACCGGTAGTCCCAGTTCTTGCCTCCGCGCGGGTTCTCCGGCAGCGACGTGGTCGCGGCGGCGGCGATGGCTCCGGTAGGGGAGTAGACCAGCAGCTTCAGGGCGAGCGCACTGCGTTGGACGGTGGCCGCCCACGGGCCGTCGTAGCCGAACTCCCGCGACCAGGCGCGCCACCCCCCGATCGTGCGATCGATGCTGCGGTCGACGTTCTCCGGATGCGGCAGGTGCAGCGGCTCGCCGTCTGTCGCGACCACCACGAGCAGGTGGCGCGACTCCGGCGAGGTCGTGAAGGACCCCTCGACCCGCGGACCCGCGCCGTCATCGACGGTGGTCGGCGTGCCGTGATCCTTCCCCACCACGGCCAGAGACGTCTCGCCGACGCGGAGGATGGTGGCGCCGTCACGCTGCTCCGCCCAGGGCGCCGCCGTGTTGAGGCGGGTGCCCGGCTGCACGCGCCAGGTGAAGGCAACATGGCCGTCGACGCCCTCCACGCGCCTCGCCAGCTCCGCCCAGGGAAGACGCCCGGCGACGCCCGTCACCATCGCGTCCGTCAGGCGCGCGGTGCCCGTCGCAGTGATGAAGGTCGTCTGCAGCACGTTCGTGCGCGCGATGTAGCGACGACGCACCTCGAACTCGCCCACCGGGGTGATCTCGAGGCATCCGCCGTTGTCGGCGTCGAGGACGCGCGCGAAGACCGGCACGGAGTCGAGGTTGGGAACCGGCAGCCAGTCGATGCTGCCGCGCCGGTCGACGAGAGCGATCGTCCGGCCGTCGCCGATCGCGGCGTAGGACGAGAGGTCGGAAGAGGACCGGGGCACGGCAGCCACGCTAAGCGGCCTCCCGTTCCGCGGGGGCAGGCTTGCACGCGGCGCGCGGGCGGGTTAAGCGCCGTCGGACGCGCGGGTGCTAGCAACCCGCGGCGGGGCGGACAACCCCCCGCCGGCGCGCGCCGCGTGCGGGCTAGCGTCGCACCCGTCAGACACCGAGCGACGGGCACGACCCGTCCTCGACGACGAAGGAGGACGACATGGCCGCCACGAACGCATCGAGCACCACGCGCAACCGCCGCCGCCCCGCGAAGGGTGGAGCGGGAGCCGGACTCACCGAGGAGCAGAACGCGGAGAGCGGGTTCACCGCGTCCCAGGGGCTCAGCGACAACCTGCAGAAGGTGCTCGTCGATCTGATCGAGCTGTCGCTGCAGGGCAAGCAGGCGCACTGGAACGTGGTCGGCCGCAACTTCCGCGACACCCACCTCCAGCTCGACGAGGTGATCGACGCGGCCCGTGAGTTCAGCGACACCGTCGCCGAGCGGATGCGGGCGCTGCACGCCCTCCCGGACGGCCGCAGCGACACGGTCGCCGAGACGACCACACTGCCCGAGTTCCCGCAGGGTGAGATCGACACGAGCGAGGTCATCGACCTCATCACCGAGCGTCTCGAGGCCACGATCGGCACGTGCCGCGACGTGCACGACGAAGTGGACGACGAGGACCCGACGAGCGCCGACATCCTGCACGCCGTCCTCGAGCGCCTCGAGCAGCTCGCGTGGATGGTCAGTGCAGAGAACCGCGCGCCGGCGGCGCGCTGAGAGGGGCCGCACGATGAGCATGTACGACGCGCAGGATCCGACCACGCAGTTCCCCCGCCCGCCTTTCCCTCCCCAGCAGCAGAGCGCGCCGGGAGACATCCACGAGATGGATCCCGCGCCCGACCACGGCGAGACCAGCTACATCGGCTTCGGGCGACTGCCCGGGCGCAAGGCGCTCGTGACCGGCGCCGACTCCGGGATCGGCCGCGCGGTGGCCATCGCCTACGCCCGCGAGGGTGCGGATGTGGCGCTCAGCTATCTGCCCGAGGAACAGTCGCAAGCAGAGGAGGTCGCGGCGCTCATCGAGAAGGAGGGCCGCACGGCCGTGCTGCTTCCCGGAGACCTCCAGCAGGAGCAGACCAACATCGATGTCGTGGAGCGCGCTGTCGACGGGCTCGGGGGCCTCGACATCCTCGTGATCAACGCCGGAACGATGCCGACGATCGACAGCATCGACGACTTCGAGACGCACACCCTCGACCATGTCGTGAAGGCCAACATCTATCCGCTGTTCTGGCTCACGAAGGCCGCATCCGCGCACCTGAAGCCCGGGGCTGCGATCATCACGACTTCGAGCGTGCAGGGCTTCCAGCCCTCGCCGTCGCTGGCCGAATATGCGGTCTCGAAGGCGGGCATCGCCAACTGGACCCGTGCGATGTCGCAGCAGCTGATCGAACGGGGGATCCGCGTCAACGGTGTGGCTCCCGGCCCGATCTGGACGCCGCTGCAGCCCGCTTACGTGCCGAACGAGAAGATCGAGGAGTTCGGCTCGCAGACGCCGATCGGACGGGCCGGCCAGCCGGTCGAGCTCGCTCCGGCGTTCGTCTTCCTCGCCTCCCAGGAGTCCAGCTACGTGGTCGGCGAGACGATCGCCGTGACGGGCGGGATGCCGGTGCACTGACCTTCGCGGGGGAAACGGCCGTCCGGAGACCGGGCGGCCGTCTCCGTGTGTGCGCTTAGCATGGGCGGATGGATCCGCGGGTGCGTCGCACGCAGGAGCGCCTGCGCGCCGCAGCGTTCGAGCTGGCATCGACCACGCGGTTGTCGCAGATCAGCGTGACCGACCTCTGTCGCGCCGCCGGGGTCACCCGGGACACTTTCTATAGGCACGCGGCGGGCGTCTCGGAGCTGACGGCCGATGCTCTTGCGGCGGAGCTGCAGGAGGTGACGGCCGCCCTCGGCGCGGATGCGGCGATCGGCGACGGCGAACGGATGCTGTTGGAGCACGTTCGCACGCGCGCCGCTGTGTATCGCTCGGCGATGGAGCCGCTGCTGGCGGCGCCGGTGCGTGCGGGGCTCGAGCGGAGCCTCCGGCAGGGATTGGAGCAGTGGGTGCAGCAGCGTCCCGGCATCGTCCCTGCGGCGATCGCCGGCGATGCCGCCGCGGTCTCACTCGCCGTCGCCTATGCCGCGGCCGGAACGGTGGGCGCGATCGAAGAATGGCTGCGCACGGACATGGCGGATCTCGATCGTGCGGTCGCGGTGATCCTCACCGCGTCCGCCGGCTGGTGGCAGCTCTGATCGGGCCGGACAATCTATAAGACATATGTCAGATAGTTTGCCTAGACTGCTGTCGAGCAGCGACGCCGTCCGGTCGTCGCGGGAAGGCAGTCATGGCACGTTTCGACGGCAAGGTCGCGATCGTCACCGGAGGCGTCTCCGGAATCGGCGCGGCGATCACGCGTCGCCTGGTGGATGAAGGCGCTCAGGTCTTCGTCGCCGACATCAACGCCGAGGCGGTCGCCGCCGCCGGCGCCACGTTCGGCGACAGCGTGGCGGGACTCGCGACCGACGTCACCGACGAAGGCGGGATGACGGCGCGATCGTCAACGTCGCGTCGCTGAACTCGCTGGTCCCGATGCACTTCGGCGCGGGGTACTCGGCCGCCAAGGCCGGTGTCGTGATGCTGACGAAGAACGCCGCACTGGAGCTCGCCGGAGACGGCATCCGCGTCAACGCGGTCTCGCCGGGTCTCGTGGCGACCCCGCTCACCGGTGGCCTCATGAGCATGCCCGGTGTTCCCGAGGCGTACATGGCCCGCATCCCGGCCGGGCGTCCCGCCGAGCCCGAGGAGATCGCCGGCGTCGCGCTGTTCCTCGCGTCGGATGACGCCTCGTACGTCAACGGTGAGAACGTCGTCGTCGACGGCGCCTGGCAGACCAGCGGATACCCCGACCTGCGCCCCTTCCTCGGCTGAGTCGGTGCGCGGGCGCCCCTCCCGGTGCGCCCGCGCACCCGTAGGCGAGCAGCAGACCATAAGTCAAGCCTCAGCTGTTTGCCACCGCCCGAGCGCACAGTAGGGGAAACCCCACGGAGCAGGAGGCGACGATGACGCTGCAGATGATGCCGGAGAACCGCACGCCCGCAGCCGACACCGCCCCCGAGGTCACCGTCGAGACGCCGGACGTTCTGGAACTGCGCTGGGAGCGCATCGCTCCCGAACGCTACCGGGCCCTGCGCGGGGAGGACTGCGTCGGATTCGTCGACGTGGTCGGCACCGTGTTCGTCGTGCTGGCCGGATCCCGCTACGACCGCGCGGAGGAGATCGCGCAGACGCTCGACTTCGACCGGGTGACGGCGCTTCTCGACGGCTCGGACCGTTGAGGCTCCGTCAGCCCTTCAGCCCGGACGACGCCACGCCCTGGACGATCTGACGCTGGGCGAGGAAGAAGACGACGATCATCGGGATGGTGGCCAGCACGCTCGCGGTCACGATGATCTCCCAGTGCCATTCCCCGCCGAACCCGAAGGCGTCCACGAGCGACTTCAGTCCTCGTGGGATCGTGAACGTCGACGAGTCCCGCAGATAGATGAGCGCGCGCATGAGGTCGGTCCACACCGCCTGAACCTCGAAGACCAGCGTCACCGCCAAGGCCGGGCGGCACAGCGGCAGGGCGATGCGCCAGAAGACGCCCCACTGCGTGGCGCCGTCGACGCGGGCGGCGTCGAACAGGTCCCGCGGCAGGGTGAGCATGAACTGCCGGAGGAGGAAGACGTAGAAGGCGCTGGCGAACAGATTCTGTGCCCAGAGCGGGACGAGGGTGCCCACGAAGCCGAGTGAGTTCCAGATGAGGAAGGTCGGGATCATGGTGACCGCGCCCGGCAGCATCATGCTCGCCAGCACCAGGGCGAACAGCGCGCCTCGGCCCCGGAAGCGGAAGTGCGCGAATCCCCAGGCGACCATGGCGCTGGAGATGGTGACGGTCGTGGCCGCCAGCACGGTCACGATGGCCGTGTTGGCGAACCACAGCCCGAGCGGCGCCTGTTCCCACACCGAGGCGTAGTTCTCGAAGGTGAACGTGTGCGGGATGAGGCTGTTGTCGAAGACCTCGCCGCGCGGCTTCAGGGAGGCGCTGACGAGCCAGATGAACGGATACGTGAAGACGACGGCGAGAGCGGTGAGAGCGGTGATGATCACCGCGCGCCCGATGCGACTCCGCCGGCGCGCGCTGCGGCGGGAACCGGCATCCGCTCCGCGAGGCGGCTGCTCGCGTCGAACGATGCGGTCGGACGAGGCGTCCGTGTTCTCTGCGGACGTCGTGGCGCTCACCGCTGCTCTCCTTCGTAGTAGACCAGCCGTCGCGACACGAGCAGCTGGATGCCGGTGACGATCATGATCAGCACGAACAGCAGCCACGCCATCGCGGAGGCGTATCCCATGTGCAGGTAGGTGAAGGCCTGCTGGAACAGGTAGATCACGTAGAACAGCGCAGCGTCGTTGCTGTACGTCGTGTTGCCCGCGCCGAAGAACGCCGTGTAGGCCTCGTCGAACGTCTGCAGAGCGGCGATCGTGTTGACGACGACCACGAAGAAGATCGCGGGGCTGATGAGCGGCACGGTGACGTGCCGTGTTCGGCGCCAGAACCCGGCGCCATCGAGTCGTGCGGACTCATGAAGCTCCTCCGGGACGTTCTGGAGCGCGGCGAGCAGCACGATCACGGAGGCGCCCACCGTCCACAGGCTCATCAGGACGAGTCCCGGCTTGATCCAGGCGGGATCGGTCGTCCACGCCGGCCCTGCGATGCCGAACCAGCCGAGGACCGTGTTCACCAGGCCGTTCTGGCCGTTGAACAGCAGCAGGAACAGGATGCCGACGGCGACCGGCGGAGTCATCTTCGGAAGGAAGAAGACCGTGCGGAACAACCCTGCACGCCGACCAGCCTGGTTCAACAGCAGCGCGAGCGTGAGCGAGACGAGGACGTACAACGGGATCTGCACGACGGTGTACACCAGCGTGTTCCCGAGCGACAGCGCGATCTTGGGATCCTGGAAGAGGTGGACGTAGTTGTCCAACCCGACGAATGTCGGGTCGTTGATGACGTCGTAGTCCGTCAGCGACAGGTAGACGCTGTACAGCAGCGGCCAAGCGGTGAAGACGACGAACCCGACGAGCCACGGCGCGAGGAAGAGCAGGGCGGTCGCCGTGTTGCGTCGTGCCGCGCGTCGTCTTCCCGGGCTGGGCGCATCCGCGGCGGGTGCGGTCGCGCGCGCTGACCCGCGCCGCATCTCAGCGCGCGTCGACATCCGCCCACGCCGCGTCGAGCGCAGCCTGCGCGGTCTGCTGCGCCTGTGCCAGTGCGTCGGCCGGGGCCGCTTGTCCGTTCAGCACCGCGTTCACCGCATCCTGCATCGCCTGCGTGAACTCCGCATCGGCGGGGTTGGCGGGCAGGGAGAAGGTGTGCTCGTTGGCCTCGTACATCGCGGCCACCGCATCGTCCCAGGGTGCGCCGCCCGAGGTGACCTTCGCTCGCACAGCGTCATCCGCGACGGCGTTGCCCGTGAGGATGCCGGTGAACGGCTTGCCGTCGGCGCTGCGGGCGGCGACTCTCGCGTCCGCGGCGGCCTGCCACGCATCCACCGAGGTCATCGCACGCGCCCACCGGCACGCGGCTTCGGGGGCGGGGCTGCCCGCGGGGATGGCCCAGGCCGAGCCGGACGCGTAGGCGAGCGGTGCGCCCTGCCGGTCGCGGACTGTGTCGAAGGCGAGCGGTGCGTCGGGGGAGACGTCGTTGAGGACGTTGACATACCACTGCTCCATGGGCATGGCGCCCAGGGTCCCTGCGGCGAACTGGTTGCCCGAGCCGAAGAAGTCGGCCGCGTCGCGGTAGGACTTCACCGCGCTGAATCCGCCCTGCGCGTCGTACAGCGAGACCGCCCACTCCAGCGCCTCGACGACGGCGGGGTCGTCGAGCTGCGCCGTGCGCCCGTCCGCCGAAAGAAGATCGGCCCCGTTCGCTTTGGCCCACAGCGGTAGGAACTCCGGCAGCTTGCTGTCGACGCCGATGACCGAAAGGGTTCCACCGTCGCGCTGCGCGAGCGCCTTGTTCGCGGCGCTGACCGCATCCCAATCGGATCCGTTGACATCGTCCAGCCCGAGTCCCGCCGCAGCCAGCAGATCGGCGTTGGCCATGGTGATCTGCACCGCGTTGAACTCCGGGATGCCGTAGACATGACCGTCGAGGGTGACCTGCTCGAGCGCGGACGGAACGTACATCGACGTGTCGATGCCCTCACCCTCGATGCACTCGTCGAGCGGCACGATGGCGCCTCGTGCAGCGAGTGAACCGATCTGGTCGCGATCCGCATAGATCACCGCAGGCGGCTTCCCGCTCGCGATGGCCGAGAGGAACTGCTGCTGGTCGAGTTCGCCCTCGATCAGCGAAACGTCCACCCCCTCGCCGAGTTCGGCCTCGGCGAGGTCCATCCGGGATGTGGCGACCTCGTCGACCCCCGAGAACCCCATGACGCTGAGCGGACCCGAGAGAACGGCTTCGGGGTCGTAGTCCGCGTCGCCGTCGTCGGTACCTCCGGTGCCGACGGCGCAGGCCGCGAGCAACAGGACGGTGCTGGTGACGACGGCCGCGGAGGCGAGCGATCTCTTCGGCGACATGGGCGTTCCTCCTGATTCCGCCCCGAGAAGTGGGCGGGCGGAGCGAACGTAGGCGCGTCGAGATTCCCGCCCGAGGGGCTTGACGCTCCCGCCTCGGCGGGATAGGCGCACGCGAAGAGGGGCCGGGACGCGTCGCGCGCCCCGGCCCCTCTCGATGCCGGCTGCTCAGCTCACGTCACCGCGCCACTCACCCGTCTCGGCGCCTCGAGACTCAATGAAGGAGGCGAAGTTCTCGAGGTCCTTCCGTACGGCGCGAGAATCGATGCCGAGGGCGGCTCCCGCCTTCTCGGCGACGCCCGTCGGCTCCCAGTCCAGCTGTACGGCGATGCGGGTCTGCGCATCGTTCAGGCGGTGGAAGGTGACGACCCCCGCGTGGTTCTCGTCGCCGCCGATGCTGTTCCACGCGATCCGCTCGTCGGGATGCTGCTCCGTCACCTCGGCGTCGAACTCACGCTCGACGCCGCCGATCTTGACACGCCAGTGCAGGTGAGTGTCATCGATCTGCGCGATCGACTCGACGAAGCTCAAGAACCGCGGGAACTCTTCGAACTGGGTCCATTGGTTGTAGGCGACGTCCACGGGGACATCGACATCGACCGTCTCGACGACCTGTGACATGGGATCCATCCTTTCGTTGCGGGCGTGCCAGTCTGCGCCGCGCCGCCCGGCTCGCGGAGGGGGTTGTCCGAGGGGACCGACTCACGTAGAGATCGGCGACCGGATGCGGATATGCCAGATCACGTATCCGATGTCAACCCTCTTTCTTCGTGCACGAACGACCCCGATTCTCGTTGCTGTCACGCGGCTGCGTGTGGCGGATACTTCCCGCGTGGATCGGATCGATACCGAGCCCGCGGGCGGGTGATCACACAGGGTGGGGATGCGCCGTGGTCGGTGCGCGAGGAGGGCAGTTGGGCAGGTTGGATTCGACGGTCGTCGTTTCGGGTGACGGGGCGTGAGGGAGGGGGCGCCCTCTCGCCGTGGACTGCAGACGGACGACCCGCAACGCGCGCAGGAGTCGGTGAGCGAGCTCTTCAACACCTCGATGGTTCTGACGGCCGATCCTCCGACCGGATTCCGATATCAGATGGCCGCCGTGAGCGACAGCAGTCTCATGGCCACGGCGCTCCGCTTCGGCGGATCGAGCCGCACCGGCGCGGAGGAGTTCCCCCAGTTCATCGTCGCCCATGCCGTCGCGGGGCGTCATCGGTGGTCTGTGGGGCAGGAGAGCGGCGACGGCCGCATCCCCTTCCTCGTCCCGCCCGGCACGCGATTCCAGGCCCGCTTCTCGCAGCTTCAGCTGCGTGCCGTCACGATCGACGCCGACACCTTCCATCGGGTCCTGCGCGGAATGCTGGGGGAGGAGCCCCCGCGTCTTCGGACGGATCGGGTCAACGGCACCGCTGAACGCCACGTGATCGTCGCCGAGACGCTGCGCTTCATCGAGGCGACCCTGCTCGCCGATGAGTCCGTGGCCACGTCGCCGCTTCTGCGCGCCCAGTTCACGCACCAGCTCGTGGCCGCCATCGCGACATCCTTCCCGTTGCTGGGCGAGCACGCGCGCACGCGCGCGCAGACGTCACCGCGCACTGTGCGCCGGGCGATCGCGTTCATGGAGGAGCACGTGGCAGACCCCATCACCATCGGGGACGTCGCCGTCGCCGCCGGCACTTCGGTGCGGGGCCTCCAGCTGGCCTTCCGGCGCTCGTACGAGATGTCGCCGTCGGCCTTCCTGCGCCGCATCCGGCTGGAGGGGGCGCACGCCGATCTGATGGTCGCCGACGCGAGCGCCCGCACCGTCCGAGAGATCGCCTCACGCTGGGGCTTCGCCCACACGGGCCGTTTCGCGCACCTGTACGCCGAGGCCTACGGTGAGCCGCCGTCGCACACGCTGCGACGCTGAACGCGTCGAGGACATTCCGTGCGCGCTCGGAGTGGAGTCCTCGCACCGGCGAGAGCGCTCGCATACCGTGATCGGCATGGGACAGATCTGCTACGGGGCGAGCGAGACGGCGGTGGAGATCGAGGATCGCGCCCTCGCGCACCTGAAAGTCGTGATCGCGACCAAGCTTCGCCGCGGTGAGAGCTTCACGGTATCGCTCACGCATCCGGAGAGCGAGGAGGGCGGGCGCAGCACGCTGTGGTTCGCGCCCTCCATCCCGTTGCGCTTTGTGTTCGACGACCCGGAGCCCGCCGAGATCAGCCGTGAGTGGATCGAGGAGCTCGCCCGCTCGGCACACTCCTCGGGCGGGATCGTGCTGCTTCCGGAGCGCGCTGAGTCTGTTGACGACGCCGGGTGAGCGGCGACCGCGCACAGGCGGTGCCGACCGCCCGTGTTAGGATCGCTCCTTGGAAGTGTGTCCGAGCGGCCTAAGGAGCATGGCTGGAATCCATGTAGGCGGGGTAACTCGCCTCGCAGGTTCAAATCCTGTCACTTCCGCTCTAAGACGGGCCCCGCCCGAACCCAGGTTCGGGCGGGGCCCGTCGTTCAGGGGCGAGGCGGGAAGCTCGACGTGGCGACATCGACGTCGCAGCGCGGCGTAAGTGAACCTCATTGTGCGAAGACCAGAAGTCTTTCCGGTCCTGCTGTTCGGTCGGCATGAGTACGCGTAAACGGTATGCCGCGTTCGGTTGTTGACGCAATCGTCGTCCCACCCACAGGCGCGACAGGCCGCGATGAGAGAGCGATCCGGGATCGGTGCGCGCAGCTTCGGCCTGTGCGTTGATCTTGATCACGAGACCTCGCAGAAACTTGCCCAGGCATCGCTGGGAACATGTCATCGGGCTGTCCTCCGGGCTGCTCGTCGTTGAGCGACGCGCCGCCAGCTGATCTCGTGATCAGAATCTCGTGGGAGCGGCTGCGCTTCTCGAACGGCGCCGACATCATGCGCGGGTATGTGGCTGAGCACGTCGATGTCCGCACAGGCGTCGAGATCTTCCGGCGGGTGGGCAGGAGAAGACCTCTATCCGGGAAGACCTCGACGCCTCTTCGCGAACCAACCGGCGCGCCTCGACGACGCGCTCACCCGTGAAGAGCGACAAGGCGAAAGGGAAGTGATCACGATGGCTCTTACCCCGGAGCAGCTGCTCGAGAAGCGTCCTGTGAACCGTGCGCGCGTCGACGCGCACAAGGAGCGGATGCTCGGAGAGGTGCGGGCGTACCGGCTGCGCGAACTCCGCGAGCAGCTCGGACTGACTTAGGAGCAGCTCGCGCAGCGGATCGGCGTTGGTCAGCGCCAGGTCTCGAAGATCGAGAACGGCGATTTCGACAGCGCGAGGAACAGCACGGTCGGCAAGTACCTCGAGGCCGTCGGAGGAGACCTCGCCATCGAGTACGTCCCCGGCGATAGCCGGCCGCAGGCCGCCTGATCCCTCAAGATCAGCGTCCCGGGCGCGAGAGGCAGGCCACGGTCGAGGACGGATCGGGTGCTCGTGGACAAGGGCTACCCGTCGAAGGAGAGCCGAGTCTGGCTGCGCGAGCGCGGGATCGCCGCGACGGTCCCGGAGCGTGACGACCAGATTGCCCACCACCGCACAAAGCCGGGACGACCCAACGACTTCGGTGACGCGCAGTGGATCCGCTACCGCTGCCACAACGTCGGGCGGGGAGGGGCTTGAGCTGTGATCGGTGCGACGCTATCCGCGATCCGGACGTTGGCGTGGTGATCCTCCTAGGCGCTTCGCCAGGTTCCGCCGCAGCGCGGCCAGGGCGGGACTATCGTGTGTGTCCTCGCGCCAGACGAAGCACTTGCTGAACGAGATCCCGGGCTCAAGTGGTCGAACGTCCAGAAGCGGGCCTTGCGCTCGGACGGTGCTCGACCCCGCGGTGATAGCGACGCCGGCGCCGGCGGCAGCAAGAGCGATGTGTAACGACTGGTCGTCTGCGAGACACAAGGCATTGCGCATGAGCGCTCCGAGGCGGGATTCGAGGAGTTGTCCCAACTCTGACCGCGTGCTGTAAGTCACGATGGGGAGCGCGCTGAGATCAGCCAGGCGAGTGGTCGCGGCCGGTGGCAAGATGCCGGGGCGAGACACCGTGACGACCTCCTCTGCGAGGAGGTTCTGGGACGTGAGCCCGCCGGGCAGGTGCGTTGTATCGCCCATACCCAGCGCGGCCGCGTCCAGAGAACCGACGTGCACGGCCTCGACCAGCTCCGCTCCGGGTCCGCCGACCAGCTGGATAGCAAGACTCGGATGGTCCTGGGAGAGTTCGGCGACGGCTGCGGGGAGCACCGTGTCGACGAGCCCTGTCACCGCGCCGACACGAAGCGTTCCTGTGAGAAGGCCAGCCCGATCCGAGAACGCCTCGCGAGCGCGTTCGATCGCTGCTACAGCAGCCCGCGCATAGGGGAGAAGAGTCAGCCCCGCCTCGGTCGGGACCGCACCCCCGCGTCCCCGTACGAAGAGTGTTTCGCCGATCTCTCGCTCCAGCGCTGCGATGCTGCGGCTCAGCGAAGGCTGAGCGATACCGCACTCCTCGGCGGCCGCCGTGAACGAGTCGTTCTCTGCGATCGCGATCACGTAGGACAACGTACGAATATCCATAACGAGAGGCTATCGGAATCTTGCCAAATATGTCTTTGACGTATCTCTGTCCATCTCGAACACTCGACAGGTGACCATTGCTCGCCGCACGCCCTCCTCGTCATCGCGCTGGATGTACCGCGCCATAGGATTTCTCTCCTTCTTCGACCGCTTCTCGGCAGCGCCCATGATGGTGGTCTTCGCGTCTCAGGAGGGTGCGCCTCTCGCCACGGCCGCAGCGCTCCTGGCTGGCTACAGCTTCGCGTACGCGCTCGGGCAACCTCTCTGGGGGGCACTCGGCGACCGGGTCGGCCGGATCTTCGCTCTGCGCCTCGCCCTGTGCGGATCCCTCGTTGCATCCGTCCTCAGCGTGGTGCTGGACCCCATGCCCTTGGTGTTCGCCGCGCGTATCTTGGCGGGCATCTTCGTGGGCGGATTGTTCCCGACGATCATGACCATCACTGGTGACACAGTTCGCGAAGGGCCAGAACGCAGCCGGGAGGTATCTGCGTTGCAGACAACAACCGCGCTCGGCACAACGGCCGCCACTGTTCTCGCAGCGGCCGTCGCTTCCCTAGCGAGCTGGCGAGTAGTCCCCGCCGTGGCCGCCGCCGGATTTGCCCTCACGTTGTGGGCGGTGCGACCGCTCCACGAGTCTGCACGGCGCGCCACGCTGACCGCATCGCGCGCCGCATTCAGTCGGTGGACACTCGTTCTCTACGTCATCGGCGTGTTGGACGGTGCGGTATTGCTCGGAGTGTTCAGTTTCATCGCGCCGGCCATAACCGCGGGTGGCGTCGCTCCCGCTCTCGCCGGCATCTTCACCGCAAGCTACGGCATTGCGATCATCGTGGGCGCGCAGATCAACAGGCGCCTCATACAACTCTGGCCGCGGACGAGGACCATGTTCCTCGGTGGCATAGCGCTCGTGCTTGCATATGCGCTCGCGGCGACGGGTGCGACCCCCGCCCTCGCCGCCGCATCGGCACTTATCGGACTCAGCAATGCTTTCTTCCACGCGGCTGTACAGACATGGGCAACTGAGGTCGCGCCGCAAGCGCGCGCGACAACCGTCTCGCTTTTCGTTTTCGCGCTGTTTGCCGGCGCCGCACTAGCGACGTCAACGATCGCTCCTATGGCCGAACACGGATACGGCACGGTCTTCCTCATCTCCACGTTTGCCGCCGTGGTGCTCACAGGCGGGGCAACCTGGGCATACAGTTTCTGGGAGCGCGAACGAAGCACCCCGCAGACGATGCACAGTGATACTCCGAAATGATCTCGGCGTGTGATGCTTCCGGTTCCACGAATGTTCGTTGCACAACCGCAGCGCGGTGGAAACCCGAACGGCTCGGTTCAGTATCGTCGGACGGTGTTTTTCGCGGTTTCTCAGTCTGCTGATCTCTGCCGGCTATGACACCGCATGATCGGTGGGCTCAGCCGCTCGTCAGAGCAGGATGCGCGATCGCCCAGAATTCACGGATATGAGCGGGTACATCGATCGACGGCCACAGGGAGACCAGCTCGACGGCCGTTTAGCGTATCGTCCGGCTCTGCCGCATTGACGTGCCGTGTATACATATCCGGCTCATCGTACTCTTGGCCGCTTCGATCGGCTTGGTCGATTCCGTCTTCCCCGCCAGCAATGAGTTGGTATCCTCGCGGGCGGACTGCTCATAGTCAGTCCTGTCGCCTCCACACGCTGGGTCCTCGTTTATTTCATCCCGGCAGCCAACTCACCGTCTCTGGCACCTCCAAAGTTCTCGGTTACTCACGCAGCGGGAGTGAGTGGGGGAAGATCAGCGCCCGCGCTCGCCGTCCCGCTTCGTGGCCCACTCCAGAAGACGCTTCGTCTCCCGCGACGGGTTCGAAAGCCATTGCGTGACCTCCGCCATCAGATGAGCGTCACCCCGTCCGTGGGGTGACGCTCATCTTCTGTCTAGAGCGGTGTGCGAGCGTGCTCGTGCCAGCCCGCGCCGGCCGCGGTCGTGCCGGGACGGATGACGAGAGAGCGCGGTGCGACGACGGCGAGGATGCGTCGCGGAGCCGTGGCCTGATCCATCAGCGCGCGCCGCACGCGCGAGGCCGCCGTGGCGAGGCCGCTGCCGTCATCGATCGACGCCGCGGATGCGGGCGCGTAGCTGGCGTGCTCGATCGCGTCCACGAGCAGCCGCAGATCCTCCGCCGCTGCCCCCGCCGCGACGAGGCGCTCGGCCAGCGCACGCGGCGATGCGCTCGCGGGTACCGGCAGCCCGAGATCGATCGCCGCTTCCTCCACGAACAGCCACGCCGCGCTCGCGTCACCCCGCGCGGCGAGGATCAGGCGCCGGCGGCCTCGCAGCGCATGGACCAGCGCGGGAGCCGTCAGCAGGAGGAGGGCGGCGACCGTCACCCACACGGCGGGAACGATCGCGCCGGTTCCGGCGCTGCCGTCGACCGTGCCGGCCTGCGGGCTGTCCGGGGTGTCGGGACGCTCGGTCGCCGCGGTGGTGGGTGTGGCTTCCGTGGCCGGCGCCGGGGATGCGGGGTCGATCTGATCCGGCGATGTGCCCACACCGCTGGAGAACACGGTCGGCACGCCCAGGCTGTTGGTCGGCTCGAACGGCACCCAGCCGATGCCCTCGAAGTACACCTCGGGCCAGGAGTGCAGGAGGTCGCTCGAGACCGAGTACACGAGGTCCCCGTCGATCCGATCCGTCGTGGCGGTGCCGGGCAGGTAGCCGATCACGATGCGCGTCGGCATCCCCAGCGACCTCGTCATAGCGGCGAAGGCGGATGCGAAGTGCACGCAGTATCCGCTGCGCACCTCGAGGAACTGTCCGATCGCGTCGACGCCCGCTCCGTCGAAACCCTCCTGGACGGGCGCGTCCAGCGAGTAGGTGAATTCGCTCGAGCGGAACCAGCGCTGCAGGGCGAAGGCGGCGTCGTAGTCGTTGCTCGTCTCAGCGGTGACGGCCCGGGCGAGCTCGGAGACGTTCGCCGGGGTGTCGTCGGGGATCTCGCGGAGTTCGGGATCGACGTCGGCGCCGCGGGAGGTCGCGGCACGGATCTGCTCCAGCGTGGGGGTGGGCGTCTCGGTGATGACCTCGTAGCTCTGGCCGCGTGAATCCCCGTCCTGGCTGACGACCGTGCGGTTGTCGGCCACGATGCCCCAGTCGCCCGTGAGCCCGCCGATCGCCGTCGCCGGGAAGGGAATGGGCAGGTACGGGGTGTTCAGCTTCACGATGTCGATCTTCGTGTCCGCGCTGGTGCGGGTGATGTCGGGGTCGGTACGCACCGGGCCGAACCCGGGTCCTCCGCCCACCGGCGTCGCATCGCGCTCGTCCGGTCGCCAGACCTCGCCGGCGAAACTCGACAACGTCACGGCGCGCAGGTACGGAGCACGGGACTCGGACGAGCGCACCCGCAGCACCTCGACGGGGTTCGGGCGGCGCAGGTCGTCGCCCAGGCGAAGCGTGGGATTGATGCCGCTGCTGCCGGCTCCGCTCACCGCCGCCTCGCCGTCGGGGGCGGGCAGCAGCGGAGTGACGATGACCGCCACAGCGATCGACGCGACAGCGATGACGGCGGCCGAGGCGACGGCCGGTGCGCCACGCGGGCCGGTCCTGCCGCGCCGGGTGCGCGTGTCGGTCGCGAGCAGGAACAGGATGCTGGCGGCCAGCAGCACGAAGGCGAACACGTCCATCGGCGCCGGCACCGCGATCGTGGGAACGACGGCGACGGCGACGAGGGCGACGGCGGCGAGCAGCGGCATCCGCGTCGTGATGACGACGTGATCCAGGACGATGGCGAGCGCCCCGATCGCGGCGACGACGAAGAACGACAGCGCGGGCGTCGCGGTCAGCGGCGCCGCCCCCACCGCCATCTCCTGAACAGCCGATGAGATCAGTGCGCTCACCGCGTCGAACGACGCCGGGGAGGGGATGAGCCCGCCCCAGGCGCTGTCGCGCAGATAGAGCAGGGTCAGCACGAGCACCCAGACGACGATGTCGATGCCGGTGACCACGAGCCCGGCGACGCCGACGCGTCGCAGCACGGCACCCAGAGCGAGGATGACGGCGGCGAGCCCGAACCCTGCCGCGACCCAGGCGCCGGGCGCGATGACGCGCATGACCGGAAGCGTCGTGGCGACGAGCGCGATGAACACGCCGACGGCCAATGCCGCCTGCCCCTGCGTGCGCGTGGTCCTCTCAGCCGGCATGGGGGAGCCTCTCCGAGACGGCATCGCGCCATGCGTCGGCGATGTCGGGGCCGAGCGCGGCGGCCGTCCAGCCGGTCGCCGCGTCGAATGCCCCGGGGGCGGGAGCGGTGCTGAGCAGCACGGGGAAGGCGCTGTGGTGACCAACGGTGGCGAGCATCGCCGCATCCGCGTGCGACAGCGCACCGGTGACGAGCACGAGCGGACCCGTCGTCTCGCCCGCGAACAGACCCGCGAGCGCGCCGAGGCGGTCGTCCAGCCGAGCCTGCACCGTCGCCAGCACGAGCATCGCCGCCTCCAGCGCCGGCGCGTCCGCCGGCTCCACGTGTTCGCACAGCGGGACGCCGTCGGGCTCGATGAGCGCGACGGTGTACCCGTCGGCGACGAGTCGAGCCAGCGCGGAGGCGACCGCGCCGACGGCCGCCTCGAAGGCCGGATCGGAGCCGGTGGCCTCCGTGGCCTCGGGGGAGAAGCGGCCCAGCGCGCGATCGAAGACGATCGTCGCCTCGGGCGAGCTCTCCTGCTCCTCCTGGCGCACCATGAGTTCGTCGCGGTGGGCGGAGGCCCTCCAGTGGATGCGACGCATGGAGTCACCGGGTGCCCACGGGCGGGCGATCACGTCGTCCGCACCCTGCCCCAGCCGGTTCGTCGAGCGCGAGAGGCTGCCCCCCGAGGCGCCGGCGACGCCCGCCAGCGAGAGCAGTTCCTCGACCGCGGGTGTCACGACCAGACGCGTCAGCTCACCCTGGGCGACCGTGCGACGGGCCATGCCGAACGGGTCGAGCGAGCTGAGCTCGAAAGGGCCGAGCCAATGGATGCCGCGGCGGAGCACCCGGGCCCGGTATCCCACGACGACCGCGCGGTCGTCACGACGGAATCCGGATGAGACGGCGGGGAAGGTGCCGGGGCCGCCGCCTTCGATGCCGTCCGGCATCGAGTCGCGCCAGCGCCCGCCGGAGGTCGGCAGCGCCGTTCGCGCCCCGACCCGCACGGTCACCTCGACCTCCTCGCCCGCATCCGGCACGGCGGGCACGACGGTGCGGGTGACATCGGCGCGACCGCGTGCGGCGTAGACGGCCACCAGCGCCGCCACCACGAGCGAGACGAGGAGCAGCCCCACGAACACCAGCTCGACCAGGCCGAGCTGGTTCGCGGCGGCGAAGCAGACCAGAGCGAGGACGACGGCGCCGGTTCCCCGCGCCGTGAGCGGCCAGCTGCGTCTCATGCGCTCAGGCGCGCGCGGCGAGGGGAACGCGGACGCTGTCGACGATGCGCTCCAGGATCTTGGGCACCGAGTGCGAATCGGAGCCACGCGTGCTGGAGGAGCGCGTGGCGATGATCCGGTGGGCGAAGACGGGCACGACGAGCGCCGCGATGTCGTCGGGGATGACGAACGCGCGACCCTCGAGAGCCGCCCACACCTTCGCGGCCCGCACCAGCTGGAGGGTCGCCCGGGGGCTCGCCCCGAGGCGCACCTCCGGATGGGTGCGCGTGGCCTGGGCCAGCGCCACGGCGTACTCCTCGATGGCGGGCGCGACGTGGATGCGTCGGGCCCAGGCGATGAGCCCCAGCACCTCTTCCGCATGCACGACGGGGCGGATGTGGGACAGCGGGTTCTCGGTCTCGCGCTGACGGAGCATGAGGGCCTCGGCGGCCGCATCCGGATAGCCCATCGAGATGCGCATCATGAAGCGGTCCCGCTGCGCCTCGGGCAGTGCGTACGTGCCCTCCATGTCGAGAGGGTTCTGGGTCGCGACCACGAGGAAGGGATCGGGGAGGTGATGGGCCTCGCCGTCGACGGTCACCTGGCGTTCCTCCATCGCCTCCAGGAGCGCCGACTGCGTCTTGGGGGAGGAGCGGTTGATCTCGTCGGCGATCACGATGTGCGCGAACACGGCGCCGTGCTTGAACTCGAACTCGCGGGCGACGGGGTCGAACACCGACACGCCCGTCACGTCGCCGGGAAGCAGATCCGGCGTGAACTGGATGCGGCGCACGGTCGCGTCGACGGATGCCGCCAGTGCGCGGGCCAGCATCGTCTTGCCCACGCCGGGCACGTCCTCGATGAGGAGGTGCCCCTCGGCCAGGAGCGCGACCAGGGCGCTGCGCACCGCATCGGGCTTGCCGTCGATGACGGTGGCGACGCTCTTGCCGATCGCGCGCGTCAAGCGGGTGAACCGCTCGGCGTTCATCGCGGAATCGACCTCGTCGGTGAGGACTCGTGCGGTGTCGGTCATGCCGGATGCCTTCCCGTCGGCGCGATCGTGTCCCGATCGTAACCTGCGCCGCGGAGCATGGGGCGGGGTATCCGCCGTGAGCGACGGCGTGCGGGCTGGGTTAGACTTGTGCCAGCTCTCCGCGAGGCGGCATCCAGGCCAACTCCCCCAGGACGGAAACGTAGCAAGGGTAACCAGGCTCTGCCGGGTTCGCGGAGAGTCTTTTCTTTTCCCGGCGACGCGCCTCGAGCGTAGGGTGGCGCCGTGCACCGGGACACCGCACAGGACGAGCTCCGCCGCATCCTCGACGTCGGAGGCGACGTCCGCCTGAGCGGGGTCGCGCACCTCGACGACGCCCTGCCCGTCTCGACCCTCGCCACCACGGCGATGAGCGCTCGCCTGTGCCGTCGATGCGCTGCTTCAGGGCGCCGGCATCGAGCCTGGCGCAGAGGTGGGGGTCGACCGAGCCCTCGTCGACGCGTGGCTCGGTCGCCACATCCGACCCGCGCAGGGATCGTTCCCCTCGCCGTGGGATCCCTTCTCGGGTGCGTTCCCCACGGTCGACGGCTCCTGGATCCATACGCATGCCAACGCGCCGCACCATCGGGCGGCGCTGCTCACCGCGTTGGCGCTGCCCGATGCGCAAACCGTCGAAGAGGTGTCCGCGGCGATCGCCCATCGCGGCGCGGATGAGCTCGAGTCGGCGATCGTTTCGGCGGGCGGCGCGGCGGCGGCGCTGCGCACCCGGGCGGAGTGGATGCGGTCCGCGCCCGGCTCCGCCGTTGCGGCGGAGCCCCTCATCGCCCGCACGGACTCGGGCCCGGCGCGCTCGGGTGCGACGTGGCGTCCCGAGCCGGCCAGACCCCTCGCGGGGCTTCGCGTGCTCGATCTGACCCGCGTCATCGCCGGGCCCGCGGCCACGCAGGTACTGGCCGGCCTGGGTGCCGACGTGCTCCGCATCGATCCCGACACGTGGGACGAGCCGGCCGTGCTGCCGTACGTCATGGCCGGCAAACGCTCAGCCCGCCTGGACGCGAAGACACCCGCCGGGCGGCGTGCGCTCGCGGATCTGCTGGCCTCCGCCGACGTCCTCGTTCACGGCTACCGCGCGGGGGCCCTCGACCACCTGGGGCTGGGCGAGGGTGAACGACAGCGCCTGCGCCCCGGACTCGTCGAGGTCGGCGTCCGCGCATACGGCTGGAGCGGGCCATGGGCCGGTCGACGCGGGTTCGATTCGCTCGTGCAGTTCTCGACCGGCATCGCCGACATCGGCAGGCGGCACGCGGATGCGGCGGCGCCTGTCTCGCTACCCGTGCAGGCCCTCGACTGGACGACCGGGTACCTCGCGGCCGCGGCTGCCGTCGCCGGAATCACCCGCCGTCAGGTCTCGGGTCGCGGCAGCACATGGCGGCTGTCCCTCGCCAGCACCGCCCACGCACTCACCACACTCGAGGGGGAGGGCGCCGCATCCGACTCCGGCGCCGATTCCGCGGTCGGTGCGGGGCAGCGGATCGAGACGCAGGACGGCGCGCTTCTGCTCGCGCCGCCGCCCTTCCGTGTGGGCGAGGCGACCCTGCGCTTCGACCGTGTGACCACTCGCCTCGGCGGCGACCCGCCCGCCTGGCTCTGACGCCGGAGCCCCCTTCCGCTACCCCCGCGGAGAGGGAGCGGGGAGAGGTGCTGCCGGGGGAGCGGATTTTATTCACGGACGCCTCATCTGGCTCCTCACATGAGGCGCGCCTAGGCTGATCGGGTGGCTCAGAGCATCCTCATCACGTCCGCGGAAGGTCATTCGGGAAAGTCCACGATCGCATTGGGAGTGCTCGAAGCGCTCAGCCATGCGACCGCGCGCGTGGGCGTCTTCCGTCCCATCGCCCGTTCGACCACGGAGCGCGACTACGTGCTCGAGATGCTGCTCGACCACGACGGCGTAGACCTCGCCTACGACGACTGCATCGGCGTCGGCTACGACGACATGCACGCCGACCCGGATGCGGCCCTCGCGCGCATCGTGGAGCGGTACAAGACCGTCGAGGCACAGTGCGACGCGGTCGTCATCCTCGGCAGCGACTACACGGACGTGGGCAGCCCCGCCGAGCTCGGATACAACGCCCGCATCGCCGCGAACCTCGGCGCCCCCGTGCTCCTCGTCGTCGGCGGTCGCGCCCAGCAGGGACAGAGCGAGCAGCTCGGCACGAGCGACCCGCGCACGCCCGCCGACATCGCCCAGATCGCGAAGCTCTCCGTCGGCGAGCTGCGTCAGGCGCGCGCGGAGCTGTTCGCCGTGGTCGCCACCCGCGTCGACCCCACGATGCTGGACGAGACCGTCGAGGCCGTCCGTGACATCGTCCCCGCCGGTATCGAGGTCCCCGTGTGGGCGCTTCCCGAGGACCGATTCCTGGTGGCCCCGACCGTCCGCGGCGTCATGCGCTCCGTCGACGGCACGCTCGTGAAGGGCGACGAGGAGCTGCTGACGCGCGAGGTCCTCGGCGTGATCGTCGCCGCCATGAGCCCCGCCAACGTGCTCCCGCGGCTCAGTGACGGGGCCGTCGTCGTCATCCCCGCCGACCGCACCGAGGTGCTGCTCGCGACCCTGCTCGCGCACGCCTCCGGCACGTTCCCGTCGCTGTCGGCCATCGTGCTCAACGGACCGTTCCCGCTGCCGGCCGACATCGATCGCCTGATCGACGGCCTCGGGTCCCGGCTGCCGATCATCGCGACCGACCGCGACACCTACGACACATCCGTGCGCATCATGAACACGCGCGGCCGCCTGGCGGCCGACTCGCAGCGCTCCTACGACACCGCGCTCTCGCTGTTCGAGCGGCACGTCGACGGCGCCGAGCTCACGCGTCTGCTCGGACTCGCCAAGCCCACCGTCGTCACGCCCCTCATGTTCGAGTACGGGCTCGTCGAACGGGCGCGCTCGAACCGCCGCCGCATCGTGCTGCCGGAGGGCGACGACGACCGCGTGCTGCGTGCCGCCGCCACCGTCCTCGCCCGCGGCATCGCCGACCTCGTCATCCTGGGCGAGGAGGTCGAGGTGCGCTCGCGCGCTCTGGAGCTCGGTATCGACATCGCCGCGGCCCAGGTCATCAGCCCGTTCGATCCGGTCCTGGTGCAGAAGTTCGCCGAGGAGTACACGCGTCTTCGCGAGCACAAGGGCATGACGATGGCGCGCGCCGCCGACACCGTCACCGACGTCTCGTACTTCGGCACGCTCATGGTGCACCTCGGCCTCGCCGACGGCATGGTCTCGGGCGCCGCGCACACGACGGCCCACACCATCCGGCCGGCCTTCGAGATCATTAAGACGCGTCCGGGCGTCGGCGTCGTCTCCAGCGTCTTCCTGATGGCGCTCGCCGACCGCGTCCTGGTCTACGGAGACTGCGCGGTCATCCCCGACCCCACGGCGCCGCAGCTGGCCGACATCGCCGTCTCCTCCGCCGAGACCGCCGACCGCTTCGGCATCGAGCCGCGCGTCGCGATGCTCTCCTACTCGACCGGCGAATCCGGGTCGGGAGCGGATGTGGAGAAGGTGCGCGAGGCGACCGTCATCGTGCGCGAGCGGGCCCCGGAGCTTCCGGTGGAGGGGCCCATCCAGTACGACGCCGCCGCAGATGCGGCCGTCGCCTCGAAGAAGATGCCCGGCTCGCCCGTCGCCGGTCGCGCCACGGTCTTCGTCTTCCCCGACCTCAACACCGGCAACAACACCTACAAGGCCGTGCAGCGCTCGGCCGGGGCGATCGCGATCGGCCCCGTCCTGCAGGGTCTGAACAAGCCCATCAACGACCTGTCGCGCGGCGCGCTGGTCGAAGACATCGTCAACACCATCGCGATCACCGCGATCCAGGCTCAGGGCGATGAGCCCGCATCCGAAGGGAAGGCATGAACGTGAGCGTCGTTCTCGTCATCAACAGTGGCTCGTCCTCGTTCAAGTACCAGCTGCTGGACGTCGAGACCGAGACGGCGCTCGCCTCCGGGCTCGTCGAGCGCATCGGCGAGGGAATGGGAGCGGCCAGTCACAAGGTGCACTTCACAGGTGCGGGAGCGGCGGCCGTCGATGCGACCTACACGCAGGAGCTGCCGATCCCCGACCACGCCGTCGGCTTCCAGGTGATGCTCGACGCCTTCGCCGAGCACGGTCCGTCGCTGACCGAGAACGCACCGGTCGCCGTCGGACACCGCGTGGTCCAGGGCGGCGCGCGGTTCTTCCAGCCCACGCTCATCACCGACCTCGTAGAGATCAACATCGATGAGCTCTCGGTGCTCGCGCCGCTGCACAACCCCGGCGCCGTGCAGGGCATCCGTGCGGCGCGGGCGGCCTTCGGCGACCTGCCCCACGTCGCCGTCTTCGACACGGCCTTCCACCAGACCCTGCCGCCGGCTGCCTACACGTACGCCATCGATCGCGCCATCGCCCGCAAGCACCGCATCCGCCGGTACGGGTTCCACGGCACGAGCCACAAGTTCGTCTCGGAGTCCGTCGCCGAGTACCTCGGCCGGCCGCTGCGCAGTCTCAAGCAGATCGTGCTCCACCTCGGCAACGGCGCGTCCATCACCGCCATCGACGGCGGCCATTCGGTCGAGACGTCGATGGGGCTCACCCCGCTCGAGGGGCTCGTGATGGGCACCCGCTCGGGCGATCTGGACCCGTCGATCCTGCTCGTGCTGGCGCGACGCGAAGAGATGTCCCCGGCTGAGCTCGACGCGTTCCTGAACAAGAGCAGCGGGATGCTGGGACTCGCCGGGGTGTCGGACATGCGCGACATCGAGGACCGCCGCGAGGCCGGTGACGGTCCGGCATCGCTCGCCTTCGACGTGTACATCCATCGTCTGCGCGCCTACATCGGTTCCTACATCGCCCAGCTGGGCGGCGTCGACGTGATCTCGTTCACGGCGGGCGTCGGCGAGAACTCGCCCCTCATCCGTGCCGCGGCCCTGGAGACGCTCGGTTTCCTCGGCATCGAGCTGGATGCGGCCGCCAACGAAGAGCGGCGCAAGGGCATCCGGACGATCTCCACCCCGGACTCGTCGGTGACCGTGCTCGTCGTCCCCACGAACGAGGAGCTGGAGATCGCGCGGCAGGCGCTCGCCGTCGCCCGCGTCGCCTGAGTCCGCGACACCGACGCGTAACCTGCCCCCACTACGCTGGGTGCGCCCGGTCGAGCGCAACTTTGGAGGCTTCGTGACCGACCTGCCCGATCTGTCTTCCTACGACGCCGTGCTCTTCGACCTCGACGGGGTGCTCACCCCGACGGCCGAGGTGCACATGCACGCCTGGCAGACGATGTTCGAGGAGCTCTTCGCCGCCTGGGGCATCACCCCGCCCTACACGGAGCAGGACTACTTCCTGCACCTGGACGGCAAGAAGCGCTACGACGGCGTCGCGAGCCTGCTTCGCTCGCGTGACGTCGAGGTGCCGTGGGGGGAGCCGGACGACGATCCGTCCGCGGACACCGTGTGCGGCATCGGCAACCGGAAGAACGAGGTCTTCGCCAGAGTGCTGCGCAGCGAGGGGATCGCGCCGTACCCCGGCTCGCTGCGCCTGGTCGACCAGCTCCGCGAGCGGGGTGTGCCCGTCGCCGTGGTCTCCAGCTCCAAGAACGCGGAAGAGGTGCTCGCCGCCGCCGGCATCCGCGACCGGTTCGACGTCGTCATGGACGGCGTTGTCGCCGAGCGCGAGAACCTCGCGTCCAAACCCGCGCCCGACGTGTTCCTCGGCGGCGCGCGGATGCTGGGCGTCGATCCCGCCCGCAGCGCCGCCGTCGAAGACGCGCTGAGCGGCGCCGCGTCCGCCCAGGCGGCGGGCTTCGCCCTCGTCGTGGGCGTCGATCGCGGCGTCGGCGCCGAGGCGCTGCGCGCCGCGGGTGCGGATGTGGTCGTGGACGACCTCGCCGCCTTCGTAGACTGAGCCGGTTCTGTCGCGATACCCGATCGCATCTCACTCACCCGTACCCCTGGCCGTGTCATCGGCGGAAGGCATGTTCATGATCGATAGAGACCGTTTCCCGGTCGACCCGTGGCGACTCGTCGAGCGTTCGTTCGACATCGACGAGGCCGGCGTCACCGAGACGCTGTTCACCGTGGGCAACGGATACCTGGGGCTGAGGGGCAACCAGCCCGAAGGGCGCTTCGGTCACGAGCAGGGCACCTTCATCAACGGCTTCCACGAGGTGTTCCCGATCCGTCACGCCGAGCAGGCCTACGGGTTCGCCGAAGTCGGCCAGACGATCATCAACGCCCCCGACGCCAAGGTCATGCGCGTCTACGTCGACGACGAGCCGCTCTCGTTCGATCTCGCCGAGATCCTCGAATACGAGCGCACCCTCGACCTGCGCGACGGGGTGCTGCGCCGCCACCTGCTCTGGCGCACTCCCTCCGGCAAAGAGGTGCGCATCGACTTCGAGCGCATGGTGTCGTTCGAGGAGAAGCACCTCGCGCTGATGAGCATCGAGGTGACGGTGCTCAACGCCGATGCCCCCGTGACCATCAGCTGCCAGCTCGTGAACCGCCAGGACGGCGAAGACGTGTACGGCGGGCGGCCCGCGAGCAAGCTCAAAGCAGGCTTCGACCCGCGCCGCGCCGAGCGCATCGAGGAGCGGGTGCTGCAGCCGCAGGAGTTCTGGCAGGACGGCGCGCGCTCCGTGCTCAGCTACAAGGTGACGCACTCGGAGATGACGCTCGCCGTCGCCGCCGACCACATCGTCGAGACCGCGAACGAGTACACGGCGCGCACCCTCATCCAGCCCGACATCGCCAAGAACGTGTTCCGCGTGCAGGCGAAGGCCGGGGTTCCCGTCAAGGTCACGAAGCTCGTGAGCTACCACACCTCGCGCGGGGTGCCCGCGGCCGAGCTCGTCGACCGGTGCCGCCGCACGCTCGACCGCGCCCGGCAGGAGGGGGTGGCGACGCAGTACGCCGTGCAGCGCGCCTGGCTCGACGCCTTCTGGGACCGTTCGGACGTGCGCATCGCCGGTCACGACGACCTGCAGCAGGCCACGCGCTGGTGCCTCTTCCAGCTCGCGCAGGCGGCGGCTCGTGCCGACGGGCTGGGTGTGCCCGCGCCAAGGGCGTCTCGGGCTCCGGCTACAGCGGGCACTACTTCTGGGACACCGAGGTGTACGTGCTGCCCTTCCTCACCTACACGAGCCCGCACTGGGCGCGCAACGCGCTGCGGATGCGGGTGCACATGCTCCCCGACGCGCGTCGTCGCGCGTTCCAGCTCAACGAGGCGGGCGCGCTGTTCCCATGGCGCACGATCAACGGTGAGGAGGCCTCGGCCTACTACGCCGCCGGAACCGCGCAGTACCACATCAACGCCGACGTGAGCTTCGCGCTCGCTAAGTACGTGCGCGCCACCGGCGACGTCGACTTCCTCTACCGCGAGGCGGTCGACATCGCCGTCGAGACGGCGCGGCTGTGGAACTCGCTCGGGTTCTGGCGCGACGAGGTCGACGGTGCGGACTCGTTCCACATCCACGGCGTCACCGGTCCCGACGAGTACACGACGGTCGTCAACGACAACCTCTTCACGAACGTCATGGCGCGTTTCAACCTGCGCTTCGCTGCCCGCACCGTGCGCGAGATGGAGCTCGCGGCTCCCGAGGCGTACCGTCTCATGGCCGACCGGCTGGGATTGGACCCGGAGGAGCCGGAGATCTGGGAGAAGGCGGCCGATGCGATGCACATCCCCTTCAGCCCGGCGCTCGGCATCCATCCGCAGGACGCCGTGTTCCTCGAGCGCGAGGTGTGGGACCTGGAGAACACCCCGGACGAGCAGCGTCCGCTGCTGCTGCACTTCCACCCGCTCGTGATCTACCGCTACCAGGTGCTGAAGCAGGCGGATGTGGTGCTCGCGCTGTTCCTGCAGGGCAACCACTTCACCGAGGCGGAGAAGCTCGCCGACTTCCAGTACTACGACCCGCTGACCACCGGTGATTCGACCCTGTCGGGCGTCGTGCAGTCGATCCTGGCAGCGGAGGTCGGCTACCAGGACCTCGCGCTGGAGTACTTCCTGGACTCGATCTTCGTGGACCTCGCCGACCTCCACAACAACGCGGCGGACGGCGTGCACGTCGCCTCCGCCGGCGGTGTGTGGGCGTCGCTGGTCTCCGGTTTCGGCGGGATGCGCGACCACTACGGCGAGCTCACGTTCGACCCGCGCCTGCCCGCCGCGTGGCCCGAGCTCTCCTACGCGCTCACGTGGCACGCGTCGCACCTGGACATCACGCTGCGGCGCGACGAGATGATCGTGCGCAACCGCGCCGGGGGCGAGGACGTCGCCTTCTCCGTGCGCGGCACCGCGTACACGATCTCCCCCGATGAGGAGCTCGTCGTGCCGCTGGCCACGCAGGGTCCCGTGCGCGCGGGGCGGCCGACGCTGCAGATGTTCGCCGACGC
Organism: Microbacterium sp. SORGH_AS_0862; assembly: GCF_030818795.1. Classification (NCBI taxonomy): domain Bacteria; kingdom Bacillati; phylum Actinomycetota; class Actinomycetes; order Micrococcales; family Microbacteriaceae; genus Microbacterium; species Microbacterium sp. SORGH_AS_0862. The sequence goes on from NZ_JAUTAY010000001.1 coordinate 2,448,361, forward strand.
CAGGCGCGAGGACGGCACCTTGCTGTCCGCATCCGTGCCGACGCTCACCGCTTCGCTTCCCGTCGTGACCGGGCCGACGCTGATCGGCGAGAACGAGGCGCACTTCGATGCCTGATCCGACGTCGCGGCGGGCGAACACACCCGCCGCGACGTCGGCGGCACGCCGTAGGCTACTGGGGTGACCACAGCCCTCTACCGCCGTTACCGTCCCGAGGCGTTCGGTGAGATGATCGGGCAGTCCCAGGTGACCGATCCGCTCATGACGGCCCTGCGCGGCGACCGCATCGGCCACGCCTACCTCTTCTCCGGTCCGCGCGGGTGCGGCAAGACGACGAGCGCCCGCATCCTCGCGCGCTGCCTGAACTGCGCCGAAGGTCCCACCGACACCCCCTGCGGCACGTGCGACAGCTGCGTCGAGCTCGGCCGCGGCGGCGGAGGATCCCTCGATGTCGTCGAGATCGACGCCGCCAGCCACAACGGTGTCGACGACGCGCGCGATCTCCGCGAGCGCGCGATCTTCGCCCCGGCTCGCGACCGCTTCAAGATCTTCATCCTCGACGAGGCGCACATGGTCACCCCGCAGGGGTTCAACGCGCTCCTGAAGCTCGTCGAGGAACCGCCCGCGCACGTCAAGTTCATCTTCGCCACGACCGAGCCCGAGAAGGTCATCGGCACCATCCGCTCGCGCACGCACCACTATCCGTTCCGGCTCGTCCCGCCCGCGGCGATGCTCGAGTACGTGCAGCAGATGTGCGAGACCGAGGGTGTCTCGGTCGAGCCCGGGGTACTGCCGCTGGTCGTCCGCGCCGGCGGCGGGTCGCCGCGAGACACGCTGTCGCTGCTCGACCAGCTCATCGCCGGGTCCGAGAACGCGGCGATCGGCTACGAACGTGCGGTCGCGCTCCTGGGTTACACGCACGCCGAGCTGCTCGACGAGGTCGTCACCGCCTTCGGTGACCTCGACGCCGCGTCCGCGTTCGCCGCGGTCGACCGGGTGGTCCAGACGGGGCAAGACCCGCGGCGTTTCGTCGAAGACCTGCTCGAGCGTCTTCGCGATCTCATCGTCATCGCCGCAACCGGTGCGGGGGCGTCCGCCGTGCTGCGCGGCATCCCGTCCGACGAGCTCGAGCGCATGTCGCGGCAGGCCGAGATCATCGGTACCGCGCGCCTCTCGCGCACCGCGGACATCGTCGTGGCGGCCCTCGACGAGATGTCGGGAGCCACCTCTCCGCGCCTCCAGCTCGAACTCATGGTCGCCCGGGTGCTGGCGAACGCCCCCACCGTCGGTTCGGCTCCTCATGTCCCTGCGGCTCACGCGGCGGCGCGTCCCGGCCCGGCGGCCCCTGCCGTCACCCCCCGTGCGGCCGAGGCTGCGGCCGTGCCGGTTCCGCCGGCTCCCGTCCCGGTTGCGGAGCCCGCATCCGCCCCGCCCGCGCCCGAGGCGCCCGCCCCCTCCGCGCCCGTCGCCGAGCCGGCGCCGCAGGCCGCGCCCGAGATCCCGGCCGGTCCGGTCACGGTGCAGCGACTGCGTGACGCGTGGCCCGAGGTCCTCGGCCGGCTCGAGACCATCAGCCGAAGCTCGTGGCTGATCGCGACGGCGGCTCGCGTCGCGGCGCTCGATGGCGACATCCTCACGCTCAGCTTCCGAAGCCAGAGCGACATCGCCGCTTTCAAGAAGCGCACGGCGGGTGCGGGGCCCAGCGAAGATCTGCGCCAGGCGATCCAGGGCGTGCTCGGCATCCGGGTCAAGTACATCGCGCGCCACGACCAGGACGCCGACCCCGGCCCGTCCGCGGATGCGGCTCCCGCTGCGCCCTCCGCTCCGACCCGTGCGGAACCGCCCGCCCCGCCGGCCGAGCGCCCGGGTCCTGCTCGTGCGTCCTCCGCGGCTCCGGTCACGGAGTGGGCCGTGGCGCCGATCCCCGCCTCGGATGCGGGGGAGTCGCCCGCGGCGCCCGTCGCGCAGCTGGCCGTCGACGACGAGCCCGAAGACGCCCAGGCGTCTGCGACGCGCACGCTGACGGTGGCGCCGCCCGCGGGGGCCGTGCTGCCCGCGGCCGAGGTGGCGACCTCGTTCGACCCGGAAGAGCCGGTCGACCCTGCCGACGAAGAGATGTACCCGACGGATGTGGCGGCCATCCCGCCCGTCGTCGCCCCGCCCGCGCCGGTTCGCTCCGCGCCGACCGACGGCATCCAGCGCTACGGCGAGGCCGTGGTGCGCCAAGTGCTCGATGCGCGCTTCGTGCGTGAAGAGCCGTATCAGCAGCCGACGAGGTTCTCCTGATGTACGACGGCATCGTCCAGAACCTGATCGACGAGTTCGGCCGCCTGCCGGGGATCGGCCCGAAGTCGGCGCAGCGGATCACGTTCCACATCCTGCAGACGCCGAACTTCGACGTCTCCCAGCTCGCCCAGCTCCTCGTCGAGGTGCGCGAGAAGGTGCGTTTCTGTGAGATCTGCGGCAACGTCTCGGAGCAGGACCGCTGCGCCATCTGTCGGGATCCGCGGCGCAACGAGACGCTCATCTGCGTCGTCGAAGACGCGAAGGATGTGGCGGCGATCGAGCGCACCCGCGAGTTCCGTGGGCTCTACCACGTGCTCGGCGGCGCGATCAGCCCGATCGCGGGCGTCGGTCCCGACGACCTGCGCATCACGCAACTGATGCAGCGCCTCGCCGACGGCACCGTGCAGGAGGTGATCCTCGCCACCAACCCGAACCTGGAGGGCGAGGCGACGGCGACCTATCTGAGCCGTCTGCTCACGACGCTGTCGATCCGCGTGACCCGACTCGCCTCCGGTCTCCCGGTCGGCGGCGACCTGGAGTACGCGGACGAGGTGACGCTCGGGCGGGCCTTCGAGGGTCGCCGCGCCATCTGAGCGACCGCGGTCAGTGGCTGCGTCCCGGCCCGTCGTAGCGCCGCAGCTTCGCGCGCGAGCGGGTCACACCCGACAGTGACGCCCGCACGGGCTGCCCGAGGTACAGGCCGAGCGAGGCGCCGACGGCGAGGCTGATCCCGATGACGGCCGCGTTCACGAGCGTCGCGAACCCGGTCATCATCACCGCAGTGTCGCCCGCGGACTCGACGACGCCGAGAAGCCCGCGGAACACCGCGGCGCCCGGCACCATCGGCAGGATCGCCGCCGTCGTCACCGCGACGGACGGAACATGGAGGCGGAAGGCGACCACGATCCCCACGAAGCTCGCCACGAAGGCGCCGATGCCGCTCGCCGCGGCGACCTCGAGCCCCGCTGCGGCAGAGACCGTGTAACCGCCCCAGGCGACCAGGCTGAGCAGCGCGCTGACGGCGACCACTCGTCCGCCGGCGCCGTTGAAGACGGCGACCGCGCTCGCGATGATCGACGCGCCGGCGAACTGCATGACCGGCGGGCCGAGCGGCAACGCCGTGTCGGGCGGCTCCATCGCGAGTCCCATCACCCGCACGGCCTCGAGCCCCGCGAGGATGCCGATCACGACACCGATCGTCTGCGTGATGAGCTCCAGGATGCGGCCGGTCGCCGTGAGGGCGAAGCCGTCGATCGCGTCCTGCGCGGCCCCGACCACGGTGAGTCCTGCGAGCATGAGCACGATGCCCGCGGCGACGATGACCGACGGGCGGATCTCCTCGGCACCGGGAACGCCCAGGACCACGAGGAAGCGGCTCGTCGCGGCGATGACCGTGAGCACGAAGGCTCCGGCGACCTGGCTGAAGAAGTACGGCACGCGCGCCTTCGCGAGCGCGAACTGCGTCAGCGCGGCGCAGGCCGCCCCCGTGAACGCGAGCGCGATGAGCAGCCAGTTCGCGCCGAACATGACCGCGACGCCGACCGCGAGTGCGCCCTGGGCCGTGATGACGGCCGCGGGTGGATAGCGGAACGGCGCACGGCGGATGCGGCGTGCCGCCGTCTGCGCCTCGTCGAGACCCATCCCGGCGGAGATGTCGGCGACGAGCGCCTGCAGCCGCATCAGGCGGTCGTGGTCGGGGGTGCTGCCGCGCACGACGCGCAGGAGCGTGACCGGGCGGGCGGCGCCCGTGCGGTGATAGGCCGCGGTGATCGAGTTGTACGTGACGTCCACGTGGACCGGTGTCAGACCGTACACCTCGCACACGCGCACGATCGTCAGGGTGACCTCGCTCGCCGGAGCGCCGGCGACGAGCATCGTCTCGCCCATCCGGACCGCGAGATCCAGGATGCGGACGCTGAGGGCGTCGTCGACGACGGGAAGGAGATCCGTCGTGTCAACGGGCGGTTCCACGCGTCGGCGCGCGGGCCTGAAGAACCTCGGCAGGGCGGGGCGGGGGGACATCGAGTGCGTCGGCCTCCGTATGGGCGGTGTCCTCTCGAGCGTAACCGGCGAGCTCTGAGCCCGCCGTCACATGGCGGGGACGGAATGCCGGGCTGCCTAAGATGGAGCGTTGGGCGCCGCATCCGAGCGTTCCATCGTCGTCGCGCCGCACACGGCGCATCCCCGGGAGCAGCACAGTGGCGTTGATCGTCCAGAAGTACGGCGGGTCGTCGGTCGCCGACGCCGAGAGCATCAAGCGCGTCGCGAAGCGCATCGTCGACACGCGTCGCGCCGGTCACGACGTCGTCGTGGCGGTCAGTGCGATGGGTGACACGACCGACGAGCTTCTCGATCTGGCGAACGAGGTCGCGCCGATCCCCGCCCCCCGCGAACTCGACATGCTGCTCTCCTCGGGAGAGCGCATCTCGATGGCGTTGCTGGCCATGGCGATCCACTCGATGGGCTTCGAGGCGCGCTCCTTCACCGGCAGCCAGGCCGGCATGATCACCGACGCGAAGCACGGTGCGGCCCGCATCGTCGATGTGACCCCTGTGCGCCTGCGTGAAGCGCTGGACGAGGGCGCGATCGTCATCGTCGCCGGCTTCCAAGGCTTCAACCGCGACACCCGCGACATCACGACCCTCGGCCGCGGCGGTTCCGACACCACGGCCGTCGCGCTGGCCGCCGCCCTGGGCGCCGACGTCTGCGAGATCTACAGCGACGTCGACGGCATCTTCACCGCAGACCCGCGGGTCGTCCCGCGTGCCAGGAAGCTCCCCGTCGTCTCGACGGAGGAGATGCTGGAGCTCGCCGCCAACGGCGCGAAGGTGCTGTACATCCGCGCGGTCGAGTATGCGCGCCGCCACGGCGTCGTCATCCACGCGCGCTCCACCTTCAGTTCGAGCGAGGGCACCTACGTGCTCGACGCACAGCAGCGTTCCGCCTACATCCCCGAGGGAGAAGCCATGGAAGAGCCGATCGTCGCCGGCGTCGCCACCGACCTCAGCCAGGCCAAGATCACCGTCATCGGTGTTCCCGACGTGCCCGGCAAGGCCGCGGAGATCTTCAAGATCGTCGCCAAGTCCGGTGCCAACGTCGACATGATCGTGCAGAACGTGTCGGCCGCCGCGACTGCCCGCACCGACATCTCCTTCACACTGCCCAAGTCGGACGCCCCCGCCGCACTGAAGGCTCTGGCAGCCGACCAGCTGGATGTCGGTTTCGAGGCGCTCGTGCACGACGACCAGATCGGCAAGCTGTCTGTCGTGGGTGCGGGTATGCGCACGAACTCCGGCGTCAGCGCGACCCTGTTCGAGGCGTTGAGCACCGCGGGCATCAACATCGAGATGATCTCCACCTCGGAGATCCGCATCTCGGTCGTGCTGCGTGCCGACGACATCGCGGAGGCCGCGCGCGTCGTGCACACGGCCTACGGCCTCGACGGCGAGGGCGACGCGGTCGTCTACGCCGGCAGCGGGCGCTGACCAGCCCTACGTCCGCTGTGACGAAGGTGCCTGGCGGCGTCGGTCCGGCAGCCGGTTCCAGAACGGCTCCGGCAGCCGCTCGCCCGACAGACCCCACGCGATGATGTAGAGCACCGCTCCCGCCAGGAACAGCACGAGCAGCACGACGCCGACCACGGCGCCGGGCGCCAGCGCGAGATAGAGCAGTGGTGCGAGCGCGCGTCCGCGGCGGTAGGTCAGTCTCGCCACCAGCGCGAGGGCTGCGACGAGGACCGCCGCCGTGTACGCGCTCAGGGCGCCCCCCAGCATGATGATCGTGCCGGTCGGGTCGCCCGCGAGCGCGCCCATCAGGATGCCGATGCCGGTCAACGCGAGCGCTCCCGCCAGATAGATCGAGGAGAAGAGCACGATCGGCCCCTCGGTCAGACGCGAGCGCACGATCGGCTCGAACAGCGAGCCCAGCCGTCGGCGCAGGCGGCTGGTCCACAGCGCGAGGAGTCCGAGCGCCGCCGCCCATACGCAGATCTGCGCCACGATGACGGCGACGGCGGGGGTGGTCGTCTCGACACGCCAGCCGAACAGGCCTGCTCCGAGCGCGCAGAGCGCGAGGATCAGGGCGCTCGCGACCGCGACGATCGCCAGCGGCGGGACGAGCAGGCGCGTGCTCGCCATCTCGAACGCCGCCTCTGTGTCGGTGTCCTGCGGTGACTCGCCCAGCATCCGGGCGAGCTGGATCGCCGCCTCCGCGTCATCCGATCCGCGTCTGATCGCGGGCCACAGGCGCCGGCCCCATGGATGCATCGGATCGATCGCCAGCGCGGCGCTCACGTGTGCCTCCGCGTCCCTGCGTCGCCCCGCGCGTATGAGCGCGTCGGCCAGCTGCGCGTGGAGGTCGGGATCATCGGGTTGCTGGCGCAGCGCCGCGTCGAGCGCCTCGATCGCGTCGTCCGCTCGGCTGCAGCCGAGCATGACCTCGGCGTACACCGAGAGGGCCCAGGGGGTCTCTCCGGACAGCCGCCGCACGGCGTCCGCGCCCCCGGCGGCATCATCCCAACGGTGCAGATCCAGCGCCGTGAGAGCGGCCAGACGCCAATCCCAGGCCTCGTCCGGGTAGAGGGCCACAGCCTGACGGGCGAGATCGTCCGCCTCGCCTGCCCGCTGGAGCAGCCGTAGGCACTCGGCGCTGATCCGCAGCGCCGGCGCCGAGTCCGGTCGTCGGGCGAGCTCGCGTCCCGCCTCGCGGAGGGCCTCGTCGTGGCGACCGAGCTCGAGGAGCGTCTGCGCGTGCGCCAGCGCGACGTCGGACGTCTCGCTCATCGCCGCCCGGTCTGACGCAGGTAGTCGCGCAGTTGCGCGAACGTTCCGTCGTCCTCCCCGAAGCGGACCACGTTGCGTGCCGACTCGAGCCAGGGCGCCGTGGACGGCATGATCTGAGCGACGCTCTGCCGGAGGTCGGACATGCCGATCAGGCGCGGAACGCCGCTTCGACTGCTCTCCAGCAGCGCGTTCTCGCTCGCCAGTTCGCACACATAGGCCAGATCGGCGCCGCTGAAGCCTTCGGTCCCGACGGCGAGGGCGGCGAGGTCGACGCCCTCCACCGGGCGCCCCGCCAGGTGGTGCCGCAGGATCGCGTGGCGCGCCTCGGCGTCCGGCGGCAGAACGAGCAGCGTGCGGTCGAGTCTGCCCGGGCGGCGAAGCGCCGGATCCACATCCCACGGCTGATTGGTCGCGGCGAGCACGAACACGCCCTCGTTGTCGCTGCCGAGACCGTCGAGCTCTTCCAGGAGCGAGACGACGACGCCGCGCATGCCGTTCTGCCGAGCGAGAGACCGTCGCTGCCCGATCGCATCGATCTCGTCGATGAAGAGCACGGTGGGCGCTTGCCTCCGGGCGAGCTGGAACAGCTCCCGCACGTTGCGTTCGCTGTCGCCCATGTACTGACCGAGGATGTCGCTGAGCCCGACGCTCACGAACGCGGCGCCGAGCTCGCCGGCCACGGCGCGGGCCAGGAAGGTCTTGCCGCATCCCGGCGGCCCGTACATCAGAAGTCCGCCGCGCAGGCTCTTGCCGTACAGGGCGCGCAGTTCGGGGTTGCGCAGCGGAGCCAGGAAGGCGGACTCGAGGCGCTCCTTGACCTCGCGCATCCCGCCGACGTCGGCGAGCGTGACGGGCGAGCGCTGCACGTCGCGCTCGTCGAATGCGGGTGCGCCGTCGCCGACGAACATCGGCTGGGCGATGTGGCCCACCTCGGCCTCCGCCGCCGACCAGTCGAACCCGGCGACGCCCGGAGCTTGGCTCGGAGCTTGCGCGTCGGACGCGGGGGACAGCGGTGCGGGCGTCTCGGGTGCGGCGGGGGGCCGGAGGATGCGGGCGAGCATCTCGCGTGCGCGGGAGTGACCCGGATCAGCGGCGAGAACGGTGCTCGCCTCGGCCAGTGCACGCTCGGTGTACCCCCGATCCAGCAGCACCGTCGCCAGGTGAAGTCGCAGCTCCGCATCCGCGGGCGCTGCGGCGACAGCACGTGCGAGAGCGTCGATGACCGGATCCTCCACGTCATCCCCTTCCGTCCTTCGCCATTGTCTGCCACGGTCCGCCGTCACGGAGTGCTTTCCCCAGGGATTCGTAGCCGCTGCCGCACGGTAGAATCGGGCAACCCTGCGCCCGTCCACGTCCGATGCGGCGCGCCCTGCGACATCCCGAGGAACAGACATGACCCGCATCTCCGAATCCGGACTCTCCGTCGCCGTGGTCGGCGCCACCGGTCAGGTCGGCACCGTCATGCGGGAGATTCTCGCGGAACGCTCCTTCCCGATCGGCGAGCTGCGCCTGTTCTCCACGGCGCGCTCGGCCGGGACCGCCGTCGAGTTCGGCGGTCAGACGGTCATCGTCGAGGACGTCGCCACTGCCGACCCCGCCGGCATCGACATCGCCCTCTTCTCCGCGGGCGCCACCGGCAGCCGCGCGCACGCGCCGCGCTTCGCCGAGGCCGGCGCCGTCGTCATCGACAACTCGAGCGCCTGGCGCAACGACCCCGAGGTTCCGCTGGTGGTCAGCGAGGTCAACCCGCACGCGATCGACGAGCGCCCCAAGGGGATCATCGCCAACCCGAACTGCACCACGATGGCGGCCATGCCCGTGTTGAAGGTCCTCGACGCCGAGGCAGGCCTCGAGCGGCTCATCGTCAGCACCTACCAGGCCGTGTCCGGGTCGGGCCTGGCCGGTGCCCAGGAGCTGCTCGGACAGGTCGAGGGCGTCCTCGCCCAAGGCGACACACTGCGTCTCGTGCACGACGGGTCGGCGGTCGACTTCCCGCAGCCGGAGAAGTACATCGCCCCCATCGCGTTCGACGTGATCCCGTTCGCCGGCAACCTCGTCGACGACGGCGACAACGAGACCGACGAGGAGAAGAAGCTCCGCAACGAGAGCCGCAAGATCCTCGAACTGCCCGAGCTGCGCGTGGCGGGCACCTGCGTGCGCGTCCCCGTCTTCACGGGGCACTCGCTGTCGATCAACGTCGAGTTCGCGCGTGACATCACCCCCGAGCGCGCCCGCGAGCTGCTCGCCGCTGCGCCCGGCGTCGCGCTGGAGGAGGTGCCCACGCCGCTGCAGGCCGCAGGCAGCGACCCCAGCTACGTCGGTCGCATCCGCCGCGACCAGTCGGCGCCCGAGGGCAAGGGCCTCGTGCTGTTCATCAGCAACGACAACCTCCGCAAGGGCGCAGCCCTCAACGCGGTGCAGATCGCCGAGATCGTCGCCGCCCGCCTGGGCGTCACCGCCTGAGTCGCGCCTGCGGCAAGAACCGCGAAAGTTCCCGTGCGCGGCCCCTCCCACTGGCGGAGGGGCCGCGCGCGCCGCTTTAGACTTGTCGGGTGACAGGAAACGTCGACGTCCTCCTGATCGGTGGCGGCATCATGAGCGCCACACTCGGGACTTTTTTGCAGCAGCTCCAGCCGGACTGGAAGATCGCGGTGTTCGAGCGCCTGGGCGAGGTCGCCCAGGAGAGCTCCAACGCGTGGAACAACGCCGGAACGGGGCATGCCGCGCTGTGCGAGCTGAACTACATGCCCGCCGCCCCCGACGGCTCGGTCGATCCGGCCAAGGCTGTGGCGATCAACGAGCAGTTCCAGCAGAGCCGGCAGTTCTGGTCGACGCTCGTCGAGCGCGGTGTTCTCGCCGCCCCGGAGACCTTCATCAACCGCACGCCCCACATGACGTTCGTGCGGGGTGAGAAGGATGTGGCCTACCTCAAGCGCCGCTACGAGTCGCTGAAGCAGCAGCCGCTGTTCGAGGGGATCGAGTACAGCGAAGACTCCCGGGTCATCAACCAGTGGGCGCCCCTGCTGATGCAGCAGCGTCGAAAGGGCGAGCCGTTCGCCGCGACGCGGGTACCCAGCGGCACCGACGTCGACTTCGGTTCGCTCACGCGTCAGCTGCTGGATTCGATGCAGCGGCGCGGCGCCGAAGTCCTCACGGGCCGCGAGGTGCGCTCGCTCAAGCGGCAGAAGGACGGCTCGTGGCAGGTCGGCTACCGTCACACGGTGGGTCGCACGCCGGGGCGCATCAACGCGCGCTTCGTGTTCATCGGGGCGGGCGGTTGGGCGATCAAGCTGCTGCAGCGCTCGCGCATCCCCGAGGCGAAGGGCTACGGCGTCTTCCCCATCGGCGGACAGTGGCTGAAGACCAGCAACCCCGCCCTCGTCGCGCAGCACAAGGCGAAGGTCTACTCGCAGGCGTCCGTCGGGGCACCGCCCATGTCGGTGCCGCACCTGGACACCCGTGTCGTCGACGGTGAGACCTCGCTGTTGTTCGGTCCCTTCGCGACCTTCAGCCCGAAGTTCCTCAAGAACGGCTCGCCCTGGGACATCGTCACCCAGGTGCGCCTCTCGAATCTCGGCAGCATGCTCACGGCCGGCGCCACCAACCTCAACCTGGTGAAGTACCTGGTCAGCGAGCTGCTGAAGACGCACAAGAAGAAGGTCGACAGCCTCCGCGAGTTCATGCCGACGGCCGACGGTGCGGACTGGGAGCTCCTGAACGCAGGTCAACGCGCCCAGGTGATGAAGGGCGGCAAGCTGCAGTTCGGCACCGAGGTCGTCGCCGCGGCGGACGGATCGATCGCGGGTCTGCTGGGCGCCTCCCCGGGTGCGTCGACAGCCGTGTCGATCATGCTGGGCCTGCTGAAGTCCTGCTTCCCTGATCGCATCGAGGGGTGGGAGCCGCAGCTGCGCGAGCTCATCCCCAGCTACGGAACGGCGTTGAACCCGGATCCGGCCGCGGCCGAGGCCTCCCTCGCCGCGACGGCCGAGGAACTGCACCTCACGGTCTGATCTGCGCGCTGTCCCGAGCCGGATGCCGCGAGCCGCCTAGAATTTCTAGGTGGCCAAGCTCTACTTCCGCTACGGGGCGATGAACTCCGGCAAGTCGACGGCGCTGCTGCAGGCCGCGTACAACTACGAGGAACGCGGACAGCACGTTCTGCTGGCCAAGCCCGAGATCGACACGAAGGGTGCCGATCGCATCTCGAGCCGTTTGGGGATGTCACGCGGGGTGGACTTCCTCATCCGGCCCGAGGACGACCTCCGCGAGCTCTTCGCGTCGCACCGCGCCCGGGTTCTCGCCGCGGAGGGTGCGGATGTGGCGTGCCTGCTCATCGACGAGGCGCAGTTCCTGACGCGCACCCAGGTCGACGATCTGCTGCGCATCGTGGTGCTGGACGGCGTGCCCTCCCTCGCCTACGGCATCCGCACCGACTTCCAGACGCACGCGTTCCCGGGTTCACGTCGCCTCATGGAGCTCGCCCACAGCCTGGAGGAGCTCAAGACGATCTGTCGCTGTGGTCGCAAGGCGCTCTTCAACGCCCGGCTGGTCGGTGGACGCTTCGTCTTCGAGGGCGACCAGGTCGCCATCGACGAGCTCAGCCACGAGAAGGTGACCTACGAGTCGATGTGTGCGCAGTGCTACCTGACCGCGTCCGGAGGACGCCTCAGCTGAGCGCCTCGGCGCTCCGGCGGCCGCGCGGCGGCCACGGCACCAGCATCGAGGTCGTGCGTCGGTACTCGGCGTAGGCGGGGTACTTGCCGGCCGAGATCGACTCCGTGAACACGGTCGAGCCGATGAACAGCAGAGTCAGCAGGATCGGCCCTGCGATCGTGACGTTGATCGCTCCGCCCAGGATGCCGGCGCCCGCGCTCAGGGCCGCATTGGCGCCGATCAGGTAGAGCACCCACCACTGGGCCTGCTCGAAGAAGAAGTTGGGGTGGCGGCTGTAGCGGAACAGTCCCGTGGTCACGAAGCCGGGGGCGAGCTCGCCGCCCGCCGCAGCCTTGGCTCGGTGGAAGTTCCACTGCTGCTGATCGGCCAGCCACTCCCCGGCGAGGAAGGCGAGGAACAGCAGCGCCCACACCGCATCCCAGACGTTCAGCGGCGTCGTGTTCAGCAACGCGGCCGCCGCGGGCAGGGTGATCAGCACGAGCAGCGCGTTCTGGTACAGCACGATGAACAACAGGTTGAAGACCTGGAACTGCCACGGCCGCATCCGTGCGCGCAGTATTGCCCAACGATAGTCCTCCATGCCGCTGTAGCCGCCCTTGCGGGCGAAGTTGAAGGTGAGGCGCGCGCCCCAGAGCGTCACGAGCACGGCCATGAGGATGAGCCGTGCCGCGTCGAGACCGCCCGCGATCGCCACGCCCGCGAAGATCCAGACGTAGGCGACCGGCACGATCGACCAGATCCGGTCGACCCACGAGGTGTCCTTCGTGATCAGCGACAGGACCCAGCACAGTGCGCACACCGCACCGGCGAGCACGACAACCATCCCCAGAGCGCCCATGACGTCACCGTAGCGCGCGCAGGGCGGCGCGGGGAAGGATCAGCGGGTGGGGAGGGTGGGGATGAGGGTGTCGAGGTAGTCGGCGGTGTCTTGCCAGCCGTGGACGGCGTGGCAGGTGACGCCGAGGGCGAGGACGGGGTAGTCGTTGCCGTCGGGGTCGAGGCGGTCGCCGATGAAGAGCATGTCGTCGAGGCTGATGCCGGTGTGTTCGGCGAGGCGCTGCATGCCGTAGGCCTTGTCGATGCCGCGGTGGGTGATGTCGACGCTGGTGGATCCGCCGGAGCGGACTTCGAGGTCGGGGATGCGGGCGGCGACGGCTTCGCGGAGGGTGTTCTTCTTCTCGCCGGTAGGGTCCCACGCGGTCTTCGCGTCGAGGGGGGCGGACTGGCCGAGGGCGGAGAAGGTGATCTGGGAGCCGCGGTCTTCGAGGATGGGGCCCCAGGTCTGCTCTGCCCAGAGTCCGAGGCGTTTGGCCTCTTCTTCGACGGCGGCGAGGGCGCGGGTCTTCTCGTCGTCGGTGAGGCTGTGGGCGTAGACGGTGGTGATGCCTGCGGGGGTGAGGCGGTAGTACTGGGTGCCGCAGGTGGGCAGCAGGTGCATGTGGTCGAGGACGTCGTCGGTGGTCGCGGGCAGCTGCTCGACGACCTGCGACCGGAACTGGGCGAGCTGGCCGCCGGAGATGATCGCGACCTCGACCCGTGAGGCGAGCGCGAGCAGCAGGTCCGCGATCCGCGGATCGACCGCGCTCTTGGACGGGGCGAGCGTGTCGTCCAGATCGAACGCAACGAGCTTCGGCGGCTGAGTCATGACGGCTCTCCAGCGGGTGTCGGGTTCTGCCGGTGGGCCGGCGGAAGGATCTGAGCGCGGCGGCGCGGCTCCCGCCATCCTATCGGGGCGCGCCGCATCCGCCGTGCGCGCCCGTCCCTTCCCGCGCCGCTTCTCTCCGCCTCCCCCGGGGGCGGAGGGGCGGATGCGGGAAGCCGGGAAGGCAAGAAGAGGCCGACCCGAAGGTCGACCTCTTCTGCTGTGCGGTCGACCTCGCCCACCTCTGTCTCCGGAACTCATCGACCCCTGTTGATTGGGGGGGTGAAGGACAAGGGCGTCAGGGCTCTCTGATGATCGAGGGGGGCGTCGACGCTCCTCGACGGTGGACCCGACTCGCATCGTCTGCGCGCGCCGAGGTAGCGCAGCGGTACGAAGCGGGGGAGACGTCGACGTCACTGGCTGTCGAGTGTGGTGTTGCCGAGTCGACGATCCTCGGCATCCTTCGTGATGCCAACGTCGTGATGCGTACCGTCGTCGGCGGTGATTTGACAGTCGGGGTCAGCAAACGACAAGATGATTCACACGTAATTGATAATGAGTATCAGTATCGCCATGGGAGAGCCGAGGGGAGGCGTTGATGACATCCGTCCGCCATGCCCACACGGTCGGTCATCTCGCTCCCGGTGGCGAGCGGCGTTGCGGGTGCGAGCCCGCGCGCACGGCCTCGCGGCCCGCGCCCCGGTGGTTCGCCGGTCAGCCGTCGTGGGTTCCGATCCGTCGCCAGCACGCCGCTTTCGTTCGCGCCCACTTCATCTACTCCGACCGAATGGTCCGCCTCGGAGCCTGACGCCCGTCTCACGACGGCGACCTCGATCGCGCGCGGACGCAGGCATCCGAGTCGCGTCCGCGCGTCCGCGCGTTCGTCATCCCCTTTCCTCTTCCTCGTTTCAGGAGAACCACCATCATGAGCATCACCACCGAGGCGACGTACGCCTCCCCGTCTCGATCGGCGCAGAGCCCGATCGCCCGTATCGTCCTCGCCCTCGCCGCCGCCCTCGCGGTGACCCTCGGCGTCAGCACGCCTTCGTTGGCCGCCACGGGAGCGCAGACGGGGGAGTGGGACATCCTCGCGCTGTCGGCATCCGCGTCGCCGCGTCTGCAGAGCTACAACCACTCCACGGAGGCGTGGGACACCGTCCCCAGCGGCTCCGCCTCGTTCGCCGTAGGCTCCGACAAGCTGATCGATGGCGACGACGAGACCGCCACCTCTCCCGTCTCGGGCGGCGGCATCCGCTTCAAGAACACCGCGGCAACGGCCAAGACGGCGACGTTCACCATCACCGTGCCCAACGGCACCGGCCTGACCATCACCGATGTCGAGAGCGGGGTGGTGCGCAGCGTCGGTGTTTCGGGCGGTGCGCGCACTATCACCCTCTCGAGCGGCTCGGTCGTGGCCGGCGGCGAAGGCCACCGTCACTACACCTGGCAGTTCAGCGGGAACAGCACCGCCGTCACCCTCTCGGTGTCGGCGAGCGTGAGCGGTTCCGGCGCGGGCAACTTCACCACGTCGTCCAGCTACGACTTCACCTTCTGATCGATCGTGCGGGGGCGGCGATTCGTCACGCCCCCGCACTTCCCTCTGGAAAGACCTCGAATGCCTCGCCTCGTTCGTCCCCGGTTCACCGGCCCCACCGCCCGACCGCTGGCCGTTCGCGCTCGCTTCGTTTCGGCGATCCTCGCCGCGACGATGATCGCGACCACCGTCACTCCCGCCCATGCGAGCGATGACCCGGTACCCGACGTCGGGGCGGCGGTGGAGACCGCCGACTCCGGCGGGATGGACGGCGGTACCGCCTCTGCTTCGGCATCCACCCCGACGCCGACTCCGGAGGCGACGCCCTCCGTCTCCCTGGCCCCGGAGGCGACCCTGCCCGTCGAGACGAACGCGGTGGCGGAGGCCCCCGCCGCCTCCTCTTCTTCTGCGTCTTCTTCTGTGTCTTCTTCGGCGGAGGCGACGGATGCCGACGTCGAAACGGCCGCCGAGCCCGGTCCCATCGTCCTCGACGGCGGCCGGGTCGATCTGGCGTCGCGGATCGTCGACGGCGACCTTCGAGTCGATCTGGCGACGGACGGGGGAACCCTCGATCCCGCGGGGACGGTCTTCGTCGTCCGCGATGCCGAAGCCTGGCCAGGCGAGGCGGAGGGGCAGGACCCGGCGTTCTGGTCCGAGGTGTCCTCGGAGCGCACGCCGATCTGGAGAACCCCGACCCCGTCGACGCCCGGCACCGGACCATCCCTCGTGGTGAACGCGAGCGGGGTCGACCCTGCCGACCTCCTCGTACCCACGAACACCGTCGAAGCGACCGTCCGCTCGTGGCTTGTGAGCGCATCGGGCCCGGCCACGACGGGTCTGCTCGGCGACGGGATGTACGACCTCGGCACGTCGCAGCGCTCGGGGCGCAGCATCCCCGTCGCTCAGACATACCCGCAGCCCGAGAGCGCCCTCGGACCGGCTCAGCTCCCCATCGCCGCCGCATTCGCCGCGGAGGGCACCTATTGCGTCACGATCGGCACGCACGCCCAGCTCGTCGACGGGACCTTCGTCAACCACGACGTCACGCTCACCTTCGCCGTCGGCGCCGTCGACATCGCCACGGTGAGTCCCTGCGCACAGCCCGCCGCGATCCCTCCGCAGGAACCGCAACCCCGGCCCTCGACCGCGACGGGCATCACCGTGGTGTCGTCGGGAACGGCGCTGCTGGCCACGACCCTGCACGAGGGTTCCCTCTCACTCGACGCCGTCGTAGAGGACCGTGGACGCACCACGTCGTACGACCCGTCTCGCGTGGTGTTCTCGCTGCCCCACCGCGACACGCGCTGGCCGGCAACCGGGTACCGGGCGACGCAGCAGGATATCTGGGCGCGCCACCTCGCCCCGGAGGAACGGGCCTACCGGACGCTCGGGCGCTTCATCACACCGGGCACCCCGCCGTCGGAGCGCGATGAGTGGAGGAACGATCTCACGGTCGACCTCGAGGCACGCTTCGTCGACGGCGCGTCGTTGGCGCCCGACTCCGGAGTCGACTACTCCTTCCTCGGGGCGACCAGCACCGCGCAGACCGGTCGGTTCTTCGCCTACTGGCAATCGGGTGCCGTCGTGCCGTCGCCGGATGCCATCGGGTTCTGGAGCACGCGCGCGCCCCAGGAGGCCGTCCCCCAGTGGCGCGCGGTCTCCAGCGCAGACGCCCCGTTCTACGCCCGAGAGAAGCAGGACGCCGGCCTGGAAGCTCTCGGCACCGCCTTCACCGAGCCCGGGGTGTACTGCGTCACGCTGGAGTCGTCGTCGACGCTCGTCGACGGCGCCGCAGTGTCGGACCGGGCGACCTTCACGTTTGCCGTTGGCGTCGACGCCGCGGCCGTGAAGCCGTGCGCGCAGGACAGCGGCGCCGCCACCGTCGTCCGGGAGGGCGACGTGCGTGTCGCCGCGCACGTGACGGACGGCGATCTGGTGCAGGAACTCGTCGCAGGAGATACCGTGCTCGATCCCGCTCGAACGGTGTTCGCCCTTCCCGCGAGCGAGCAGCGCCCGGAATTCGCCGACGGTCAGGGCGCTGCCTTCTGGGACGAGGTCGCGCCGCAGGGCGGCGCCATCTGGCGATCGCGGACGCCGGAGAACGCCGGAAACGCCCTCTCCTTCGCCCTCGACACCAGCGGCATCCCGTCGACCGCTCTGTACGCCCCCGAATGGGCTCCCGACCAGGCCGTGCTGCGGACCTGGCTCGGATCGGTGCTCGGCTCACGGGGCGGGCTCCTGACGGACGGTGCCACCGACGCCGGTACGAGCAGCCGCGTGGGAGACGCGGCACCGCGCCTGCGCACGCAGGTCGGCGAGGGCGTCGAGCCACGACCCCTCGCGGTGGTCTTCGGAGAAGCGGGCCGCGCCTGCGTCACGATCGACAGTCACGCGCAGCTCGCCGACGGCACCTTCGTGAACCGTGACCTCACGCTCACCTTCGCTGTGGGGGTGGACCCCGAGACGGTGGAGCCGTGCGCGCAACCGGCCGCGATCGCGCCGCAGGCGCCGCACCCCGTCGCCTCCGCGGACACCGGGACGACCGTGCTCGACTCCGGCACGGTGTTGCTGGCGCCCACCCTGGCGGACGGCGCGCTCAGCCTCCACGCCGTGACCATGGATCGCGGCCGCACCACCGCCTTCGACCCCGCGCGCGTCGTGCTGTCCGTGCCGAACAGGGACGCGCAGTGGCCCGCTGACGGCGGCACCGTGAACGACAAGGAGATCTGGGCGCGATACCTCCCCGAGGGGAGCACGGCCTACCGCACCTCAGGCCGGTTCGTCCCGGACGACCGTCGCCTGGGCGAAGAACACGCGAATGACCTCGTCGTCGACCTGGACGCGCGCTTCATCTCGGCGGACGACCTCCGTGTGGTGCCGGACGAGGGTGCGACCGTCGCTTTCGACTTCGACGGCACGACGAACGCTTCGGGGAACGGGCGGTTCTTCACCTACCGGCAGGACTACTGGCGGCACTTCGACGGACCCGAGAACATCGGATTCTGGGACAGCGCCCCCGAGGCGGAGCGGATGACGATCGCGCGCGCAGCCGCGACGACTGAGGAATGGGGCGAGCCGTTCTACAACCGCGCCGAGGAGTACGCAGGAGCGAGAGCCCTGGGCACCGTCTTCACCGAAGCGGGTGTGTACTGCGTGAGCGTGCGCTCGTCGGCGACACGCGTCGACGGCGTCGCCATCGAGGACAGCGCGACCTTCACCTTCGCCGTCGGCGTGGACGCGTCGTCCGTGAAACCGTGCGCGCAGGACGATCCGAACGGCCCCGACGACCCGGACGGCCCTGACGACCCGGACGGCCCCGACACGCTCGACCCCTCCGTCGCGTGGCTGCAGAAGGGGCACACCGATCTCGCCGTCCGCGAGAACGGGCGAGGCGGCATCGAGTTCGCCACCGGCGACGGGCACACCGACGTCGGCATGCACGGCTTGAAGGACACGGTGTGGGTCGGGCGCGGCGAGTACGCGCGATTCACCGTGCGTGAGCCGGACGCCGGCGACGACAGGACGTTCATCGGGCCTCCCGGTACGACGTACTACGGCTTCTCCGCTGGCAGCCAGTACGTCGACTACACGCTCTGGCCGGGCCTGAGCACACTGTATCTGCCCGTGGGATTCACCCAGCGTCACATCACCTGGTCGCTGCAGAAGGTCTCCGGCCCCGGAGAGGCGTACGCGTGGTCGAACAGTTCGTTCATGCTCGATTCCCGTCGCTCGACTCCCGTGCCCTTCTCGCTGGGTCGCACGCACCGGCACCTCAACTGGGCGTTCACCGAGCCCGGCGTGTACTGCTTGGCCGTGCGCGCCAACCTGCGCGCCGCCGACGATGAGGGGCGTGACGTCTCGGCGGCGTCGCTGCTGACGGTGGCCGTGGGCGACATCGATCTGTCGACGGTCCAGCCGTGCGAGCGCACGACCGCGATCCCGGATGCACCGTCACCCGGGGGCGTGGCTCTCTCGACCGCTCCCGCCGTCGTCGACGGCGAGACTCTCGCGCCCTCCCTCGAACTGCGTCGTGTGAACGGCGTGCCCGATGTCGTGGGGTCGACGGAGGAGAAGAACACCCCGCGCACCGTCTTCTTCGACCCGGAGCGGACGATCTACTCGGCGTCGGCGGCCGCCGAGACGTACCGGATTCAAGACCGCTGGCGCACGCTCGAAGGGGATGCCGGAGGCAGCGACGTCACCCTCACCCTCGGGGACGTGAGAGGCCCGGGCTCGTACTCACGCCGTGGCAATAGCGTCGACTCCCAGGCGGTGCAGCTGGACTCCGGCTCGACGCCCGCGAGAACGACGGAGACCCTGTGGCCGAACTCCACCTTCCCGGCCACCCACGTCTTCTCGGCGGCCGGGGTGTATTGCGTGCCGTTGACGTGGTCGGGCACCCTGGCCGACGGCACCGCGTTCCGCGTCTCCAAGACGCTGACCTTTGCCGCCGGTGTCGATACCGCGGGGATCACGCCCTGCGCGGACGGGGGCGGCGGCACCGACCCCGTCGATCCCGACCCCGAGACGCCCGACATGGAATGGGACGTGCCCAATCACACCCGCACCGAGTCCGGTGCCACCATCGTGACCGCCGGTCATATCGACGTCGCGGCGCGCCTGGACGGCGATCGGCTGGCCACGGTGATCGCCGACGCGAGCGACGCATCGCAGGAGGAGACGCTGCGGGCACCGTCCGACACCGTGCTGCAGGTGCGTCCAGAGGCGCAGAGCGTGGTTCCCGCTGATGCGGCGTACGCGTTCCTCGGCGCAGCCGGGGCGAAGACCTGGCTCCTGCCCGAGACGGAGGCCGAAGGCATCCTGTGGCCTGGCTGGTCCACCGAGGCCATTCCCACGACGGCGACGACCGGCGGGGTGACGTGGTCTCTCGATCGAGCCGAAGGGCCGGGGGAGTTCGCGCTGTACCAGACGCCGTTCACCGGTCCGCGGGTCTTCTTCAACACCCGCGACGGCATCGACGCGGCCGACGCCTTCGAGATCCCGAAGAACATCCACGCGCATGGCACCTGGGCGTTCAGCGCGGAGGGCACGTACTGCCTCGGCTTCACGCGCGCGGCGACACTCGCCTCGGGCCAGGCGGTGAGCGACACGTTCACCCTCGCGTTCGCGGTCGGCGCCGTCGCGGTGAAGAAGGTCGACCCGACGCGCTGCTTCCAGACGCCCGACGGTGCGCCCACCGCCCCCGACACCACGCCGGTTCCGCTCGACGACCTGACGGATGCCGCCCGCGGCGGTGTGCAGGTGCTGAACGCCGACACGGGGATCACCGCGGGCCAGCTGGTCACGGTGCAGGTCGACCGCGCCCGCGCGGGCCAGTGGGTCTCGCTGTGGCTCGATGACACCGCATGGCTCGGCTGGGCGCGCATCGGCTCGTCCGGCGCGGTGCAGGTGCGCCTGCCCGCCGCCGCCGCGACCGGCGTGCACCGGTTCGTCGTGAAGGATCGGGCGGGCGCGCTCTCGGGGTGGGATGACCTGCAGATCGTCGCCCCCGCTGTTCCCGATGACCCCGACCCCCAGCCCGAGGTTCCCGGGGCGTGGGACGTGGCGAACGGCACCGTCAACCGTGCGGGTGCGGTCGTGCTCAACGACGGACACGTCGACATCGCCTCACTCGTGCAGGACGGGAAGCTCGTCACGCGTATCAAGGATTCGGCATCCGTCACCGAACCCGTCTACCGCGACGTCTCCCGCACCGTGCTGCAGCTCAAGCCCGGCTCGCGTGCGAGCGTGCCCGACGGCGACGCATGGCGATTCCTCGGCGATCCCGGCTCGTCGTTCTACCAGGTGACGCAGACGCAGCAGAGCGGACTGGTCTGGCCGGGCTGGTCGACCGAGGGCATCCCGCTGTCGGCGACGACCGGCGGCGTGACGTGGTCGCTGGTCGACGTCTCGGGACCAGGACGGTTCGCCCTGTACGAGACCGGTGCCTTCGGGCAGCCGTCGGTGCTGTTCACCACGCACGACGGCATCTCGGCAGCCGATCGCGTGACGATCCCGAAGAACACGCACGCGCACGGCTCGTGGGCGTTCAGCGCCGAGGGCAACTACTGCCTCTCGATGCAGCGCACCGCCGAGCTGAGCGACGGGCGGGTGTCGAGCGACACGTTCGTGCTGGCCGTCGCCGTCGGCACGGCCGACGTGATGTCGGTGGACCCCGCCCGTTGCGGACAGGCCGTGGACACCGGCAAGATCGAGGTGCCGGTGCCGCCGCGCGAGGACTCCCGCGCTGCGACGCCCGCGGTGCAGCAGCTCGCCGCCGCCGCGTGCGTCGCCGGCGCGACCATCGTCTCGTCGGGTCACGTCGACTACGCCTCGCGCATCGTCGACGGGTCGCTGCAGTCGCTTATCGGCGACGACTCCTCCGGCGCCAAGGTGTACCGGGAGCCCTCGAGCACGGTGCTGTGGCTGAAGCCCTCGGCGCGGGTCACCCTGCCGGCCGGTTTCGGCCAGGTCGGGGCGGCCGGATCCACCGTGTGGCAGGTGCCGCAGACGCAGAACCCCGATCTGGTGTGGCTCGGCTGGAACACCGAAGCGCTCAACGCCGGGACCACGGCGGGACCGGTGCGGTGGACGATCGACGGCATCGACGGGCCGGGACGCGTGAGCGTGTACCTCTCCGGTGCCTTCGGCGGCATCCAGCAGACCATCTTCTCCAATGGCGGGTCGTACGACATCCCACTCGGTGTGCACGCGCACGCGAACTGGGCCTTCAGCGCGGAGGGGGTCTACCGCATCACCTCGACGCAGACCGCGACGCTCGCCGGAGGGCGCGTCTCACGTGACCGCGAGACCCTCACGGTGGTCGTGGGTGACGTGGATCCGCGCACCGCGGTCGCTGGCGGAGCGGGGTGCGCCGTCGCCGCCGCGCTCGTCAGCCCCGACCAGGCCGCGGTGGCGGCGGAGCAAGCAGCGGTGGAGGCCGCGGACGCCGCGCGACGTACCCTGCCCGGACAGGGATCGGATGCCGACACCTCCGCCGATCCGTTGGCTTCGCTGGCATCCGGAGGACCCGTTCCTCTCCTGCTGACGATCCTCGGCGGACTGCTGGCGGTCGGCGCGGCCGGGTCGGGTGTGCTGTGGTGGCGTTCGCGGCGACGCCTCGGCGGGTCGGCTCCGTGAGGCGCGGCGGCGCGATCGCGGCGGTGGCTGCCTGCGCGCTCGCGATGACCGGCTGTGCGGGTCCGCCCGCGCTCTCCGCCGACGGAGATCGCTTGCGCGTGGTCACCACCACGGGCATCCTGCGAGATCTCGTGCACAACGTCGGCGGAGACCGCGTGGACGTGGTCTCGCTCGTGCCCGACCGCGCCGACCCGCACGCCTATGAGCCGACGCTGCGCGATGCCCGCAACGTCGTCTACGCCGACGTGGCCTTTTCCAACTACGCGATGCTCGAGGAACAGTCGGTCATCAAGACCCTGGATGCCAATCTGCGCGGCGACGCGGTGAGCGTCTCGCTCGCCGAGGAGTCGGTGAAGTACGCGGCCGAGATCATCCCGCTCGTCGAGGACGTGTCGCTCGACACCGTGTGGCTCGGACTTCGGGCACAGGGGCGGGGGGCCGCGTACGGGGCGACCCGCACGTCGGAGGTGCAGTTGTCGGCGGTCGCGGCCACCGGGCCGGGCTCGATCGTGGCGTACCTCACCGGGTCGTTCGGCGACACCGATCGCTACATCGACTCGTCCGACGGGTTCGACCCCGCGGACGGGTACCGCGACGACACGGTGGCCCTTCCCGCCGATGCGCACACGCACCTGTCGTGGGCGTTCACCGAACCCGGCACCTACACGCTGACGCTCCGCGCGCGATTGCAGGTCGACGACACCGCGCGCCCCGTCGACCTCGGCGAGGCGACCTACGTCTTCGCGGTGGGCATCGACCCGCGGGAGGCTGCGGCCGAGGCCGGGCTGACCGATCCCGTCGTGCTCGACAGGGGGCATGCCGATCTCACGGTCGACGTGGATGCGGCCCGCCTCGGCGTGCGGTACGACCCGAGCGGCGGCGGAGACCACACGCAGCGAACCCTTCCCGCCGACGGCGTGATCGTCGAGGTGCCCGCGAAAGCGCGCACGGAGATTCCCGCGGGGGAGGAGTTCCGCTTCCTCGGGCGCGCCGGACAGCCCGTGTACCAGCTCGCGCAGGCGGTGCTCGGCAAGCACGTGCACGGCGAGATCGACCCGCACCTCTGGCAGGACGTGCGCAACGCCATCGCCTACGTGCAGCTGATCCGTGACACCCTCATCGGCGCCGACCCCGCCCACGCGCGGGACTACGCCGAGAACGCGCGACGGTACCTCGGGGAGCTGGATGCCGTGGATACCGAGGTGCGCGCGAGCTACGCGAGCATCCCGCCCGGTGACCGGCATCTCGTGACCACGCACGACGCCTTCGGCTATCTCGCGCACGCGTACGGGCTCGAGATCGCCGGTTTCGTCACTCCGAACCCCGCGGTCGAGCCCTCGCTCGCCGACCGCCGCCGACTCGCCGACACGATCCGGAACCTCCACGTGCCCGCGGTCTTCCTCGAGCCGAACCTCGCCGCACGCTCGTCGACGCTCACCGACGTCGCCGACGACCTCGGCATCCGGGTCTGCCCCATTTACGGAGACGCCTTCTCCGACACCGTGACTACCTACCTACAGCTCGTGCGCGCCAACGCCGACAGCGTGCGCTCGTGCTTGTCCCCCTCCGTGGAAGGAACCCCATGATCCCGTCCCTGCGTGCGTGTGCGCGGGCTGCCGTCATCGTCACGGCGGCGCTGCTCGCGTCGGGCCCCGCCACTGCGGCATCCGCTCTCCCGAGCGTTCCCGGAGCGTCGTCCGCCCGCGACGGCGCGACCGCCCCGGCATCCCCTCTGCCCGGTGTGCGCGCGGCGACCGATGAGGACCCGAACCTCGACCAGACGCTCGGCGAGCTCGCGATCGTCCACGGCGAGCGCGTGCTCGAGGCGGGCCACCTCGACATGGGCCCGAAGTACGACGCCGACGGTGCATGGCGCTTGCTCATCCACGACGACGTCGCCAAAGCCGATGCCAACGCCACGAGCGTCTGGCGCTACCCGGACGAGACCGTGCTCTATGTGCGCGACGAGGGCAAGCTCGTCGTGCCCGACGATGCAGCGTACGCCTTCGTTGGTGCGGACCCGGGGAGCGAGGTGTGGGTCGCGCCACAGACGCAGGATCCCGACGTCGTCTGGATCGGATGGAACACCCAGGATCCGGCGGTCATGCAGACCGTCGACCGCGGGGTCACGCTGTCGCTGCGGGCCGTCGAAGGGCCGGGCACCATGACGACCTACCTGCAGTCTGGCTCGTTCGGTGCCCCACAGGTGCTCTGGGACTCCCGCATCGCCGAGGCGCAGCCGGTGTGGGTCGACGTGAACACCCACACGCACGCCAACTGGGTGTTCACCGCCCCGGGGGTCTACCTCGTCGAGCTCACCGCCGAAGCCGACCTGATCGACGGCTCGCACGTATCGGACACGCAGCGTCTGCGGTTCGCCGTCGGCACCTCCACCTCGCCCGACGAGGCGTTCGCGGCGACATGGACGGAGGGATCGGACACCGAGTCCGCTGCCCCCGTGAGCGTTGCGACAGCCCCGCCGAGCCCCGACTCGCCCCTCGTGCCGATCCTCGTCACGGCGATCGTCGTCGTGGCGGTGGCAATCGCCGGTGGCGCGATCGCCGTCTCGGTGCGCTCCGCGCGTGCCAAGCGAGCCGTCCTCCGGAGAGGGGCGGCGGGAACGGATGCCGAGAGGGAGGCGTCGTCGTGAGCGTCGGTGTGACGGCGCTCGAAGTGAGAGGGGTCTGCGTCGACCTGGGGGGCCGGCGCGTGCTGCAGGACGTCGACCTCGTCGTGGAGCGCGGAGAGCTCGTCGGCCTCCTCGGGCCTAACGGCGCGGGCAAGACGACGTTGCTGCGCACGGTGCTCGGGCTCCAGCCGGCAGTCGCGGGCCGGGTCCTCGTCGAGGGGCGGGTGACTCGCCCGGGCCGCGCGGCCATCGGCTACGTGCCCCAACGGCACGAGTTCGCCTGGGACTTCCCGATCTCGGTCGCCGATGTCGTCATGACGGGCCTGACCGGACGGCTGGGACTGCTGCGCCGACCCGGTCGCCGCGAGTGGGAGGCCGTGGCCGAAGCCCTCGAGCGGGTGCGGATGTCCGAGCTCGCCGAGCGCCCCGTCGGGCAGCTGTCGGGCGGCCAGCGCCAGCGCGTCCTGGTCGCACGAGCTCTGGCCCTGAAGCCCGCCGTCTTGCTGCTCGACGAGCCCTTCACGGGTCTCGACATGCCGACCCAGGGCCTGCTCGCGGCGCTCTTCGCCGATCTCGCGCACGAAGGGCACGCCGTGCTCATGACCACGCACGATCTGCTCGGCGCGATCGACGGCGCCGATCGCCTCGCTTTGCTCAACCGCGCGATCGTCGCGGTGGGAACGCCCGCGCATCTCGCACGAGACACACGCGCGTGGCGCGAGGCTTTCGGTGTCGGACCGGAATCCGCGCTCGTCCGCATGGTGCGGAGCGTCGCATGAGCCCCGTCGATTTCTTCGTGGATCTGCTCAACCCCGACCTCGCCTTCCTCCCGAAGGCCCTCGCGGTGGCGGTGATGTCGTCGATCGTGTGCGGCATCGTCGGCACGTACGTGGTGCTGCGCGGAATGGCCTTCATCGGCGACGCGGTCGCGCACGCGGTCTTCCCCGGTCTCGCGGTCGCTTTCGTCGTGTCGGGCAACCTCGTGCTGGGCGGGACGATCGCCGGCGTCCTCACCGCGGTGCTCGTGGCCGTGTTCGCCCAGAACCGCCGGCTCAAAGAGGACTCGATCATCGGGATCTTCTTCGTCGCCGCCTTCGCGCTCGGCATCGTGGTCATCTCGCAGGCGCCGGGGTACGCGGGATCGCTTCAGCAGTTCCTCTTCGGCTCGATCGCCGGCATCCCCGACGAGGACCTTCCCGTCATCGCCGTGACGTCCGTCGTCGTCCTCGCCGCGGTGCTCCTTCTGAACAAGGAGCTCGTCACGGTGAGCCTGGACCGAGAATCCGCCCGGGCGCTCGGCCTGCGGGTGTTCTGGCTCGACCTGGCGCTCTACGTGCTGGTGACGCTCGCCGTCGTCATCAGCGTCCAGACCATCGGCAACATTCTCGTGCTCGCGCTGTTGGTCACCCCAGCCGCCACCGCGCGGCTGCTCACCGACCGCCTGGGCGTCATGATGCTGCTCGCGCCGGCCATCGGAGCGGGCGCCGCGCTCATCGGGCTCTACCTCTCGTGGTCGTGGGCCCTGCCCACCGGCGGGACGATCGTCCTCGTGCTGACCGCGGCGTTCCTCGGGGCCTGGACGCTGTCGCCGCGACAGGGGGTGATCGGCCGTGTCCTTGCTCGGCGCCGGCCCACGGCACCCGCGGCGCCCTCGTCTCGCGACCCTCTTTCGCCCGGGACCGTCGCCTCGCCACGCTCGCAGGCCGCACTGCCCACGCCTGACCTCGCCCCGGAAGGACGACCATGACCGATCCCGAGCCGCTGCTCCCACCCGTATCGCGTTCACGCCTGTGGCCCGTTGTGACCATCGTCCTCGCGCTGCTCGCCGTCGGTATCCTCTCCGTCGGCGTCGGAGCGCTGGCCGCGACCCCTCCAGCCCGGCAGGGCGCCGTCTCGGCACCGGCCGCTTCGGCGGAACCCGACCCGGAGACCTCGTTCGCGCCCACTCCCGGGCCCACCGTGGCCGTGACCCGAACGGACGGGGCTGTCGCGGCACGAACGCCCGTGTCGGAGCTCGCCGACCCCGAGTGGATCGACCGGGTCTCGGCATCCACCGGCATCCCCGCCCGGGCGCTCGCGGCCTACGCGGGCGCCGTCCTCGACGTCTCACGCACCCATCCCGGCTGCGGGATCGGCTGGAACACGGTCGCAGCGATAGGCCTCGTCGAGAGCGAGCACGGCAGCATGAACGGTGCGCATCTCGCGGTCGATGGAACGGTGTCGCCCGCGATCATCGGCATCCCTCTCGACGGGAACGGCACCGAGATCGTGCGGGACACCGATCATGGTGCGATCGACGGTGACGCGGTGTGGGACCGCGCCGTGGGGCCGCTGCAGTTCATTCCCTCGACGTGGGCGCAGGTCGGGCGTGACGGCAATCGCGACGGGACCGTCGACGTCAACCAGATCGACGACGCCGCCCTCTCGACCGCCGCGCACCTGTGCGACGTGGGCGGCGATCTCACCCTGCCGCAGAACTGGATCGCCGCGGTTCACGCGTACAACCCGTCGGTGGAGTACAACAACCGTGTGGCCGCTGCCGCGGAGCAGTACGCGGCGGCACGCTGACCCACACCGAAGGTGGCTCAAAACTGCACCGTCGTGGTTGTCGCTCACCGCCTCGCGACGGTGGTGGCATCCGACAAGATCTTTGTGATCGAACGCGGCGAGGTCGTGGCGGAGGGGACACGCACCGAACTCGCCGTTTCATCGTCGCTGTATCAGGACCTTGCAGCGAATCAGCTGTTGATCTAGCGCTGGAGCGCAGGTCGACCCTTGACTGGTCTCACTGGCCAGTTGGTCGGGCGCGTGTTTCTAGGCAAAGGCGCGCGAGCTGGTGTTGGCTTCCGAGTATGACGAGAGATATAGACATGACGTCCAAATCGAGCTTCGGAGCATTCGTGCAGGAGAAGCGGCGGGCAGCCGGCATGACTCAGCGGCAGCTTGCCTCAGAGTTGTTTGTGACGGAGTCTGCCGTCTCAAAGTGGGAACGAGGATTGTCGTACCCGGACATCTCAGTGGTGAGCGCTCTTGCTCGCGCGGTCGGGGTCAGCGAGGGCGAACTCTTCAACGCAAGCGAGAACCGTGAGTCGCGGATTGTTGAGAGTCAGGCTCGCAGCTACCGTCGGTGGCGCACAGCGATTCTGTGGACAACGATGGTCTTTCTCGGCGCCGGATTGATCTCGAGTCTCATCGTTAACCTCTCCGTTCAGCACATAATCTCTTGGGCTTGGGTCGTGTTGGCTGCCGTGTTGATCTTGGCATCGGTTACCGTCCTGCCATTGCTGGTGGTGAGACACCGTGGCTGGATCACCGCATCTTCCGCACTGGCGTCGACGGTGCTTCTGCTCGTCACGGTGCGGGCGCTCTACGGAGGGAGCTTCCTCACTGTCAGTGTGGCGTCGCTGCTATTTGTAGCGGGGCTGGCGGCGTTGATACCGCTGGCGCGGTCGGAGTCCTTGCCGATCCGTCTGCAGCCACATCGCCTTCTGCTCGCGACCGGGCTGGGATCCATATGGCTCCTTGGGTATCTGCTGGTCGTCGTGGGAAAGGTCGGACAGATCACTTCCTACCTTCCTACGATCGTGCCGCTCGTCCTGATTGGACTGGCGCCGCTGTGGACCGCGGTAGTTGTGTGGCGATACCTGCCGGCTGCCCGGACCATCCGAACTGCCGTGATTCCAGTCGTCATGGCCGCCTATACCTGGGTCGCGGGACCGCTCGTCGATGCTGTGCTGAGCGGTGGGGGCATCGTGGTGCGCAACGCCGACCTCGCGTTGTGGACGGCTCCAGTGCGCGAGCGAAATGTGTCGGCCATTGTGGCCGCGAGTTTCCTCGTTCTCGCTGCGGTTAGCGTGACGCTGAGCTTCATCAGACGAGGCGCAATGCATCGAGTGGAGCCTTCGATCCCTGAGAACGTGGCTCGCTGAGAGGCTCCGTGAGGCGCGCCTGACGAACCGGGACAGATGTGACGCTGGGGTACGTCGCAGATCTCTTCTGTGGAAGCTGACCGTGCCCAGAGAACCAGTTGGAAGAGGCGGTGACCGTCGAACTCGACTGGAGCCTCGACGATCACCGCCAGGGTGACTAGTGGACATGTCCGACCGCATCTGAGTGACGCCGCACGAGCCTCGTCTCGGCGTCCGAGACGCAAGGAGCGATCGCGGAGAAGGTCGCTCACACGGTCGCGGCGCTCGAAGTCGGTGCACAACATGCTCAGTCGCAGATTCGCCTTCTTGAGACGCCTGGTGCGCTCTACGGGGGAGCGCCCGACCACGTGAAGCGCGACATCCTCTCAGGGCTCTTCACAGGCCTGACCATATTTGCCGATCCCGATCAGGGCGTCTCCATCGCGGCACAGCGAACTATCGTCAACGAGGCGGTTCATCAGCTCAATGCGCGAAACCACGCTCGACGCAAGTCGGAACCAAGCAAGAAAGCCCCCCGCGATACCGCGGAGGGCTTTCTTGCTTCGAGCCTTGAGACGACTTATTCGTCCAAAGATTCGAACATTCTTCAAATGGTCGGGGTGACAGGATTTGAACCTGCGGCCTCTTCGTCCCGAACGAAGCGCGCTACCAAGCTGCGCCACACCCCGTGGCAACCGTTCAAGTCTACCTCAGCCCGACCGATTCCCCGAATCGCGGGCGCGTCACAGGCGCTGCTCGCGGTGGCGTCGCCACGCGACGACGGATGCGGCTGCGAACCCGAGTGCGAGCGCGCCCACACCGAGCCCCGCGACCGTACGTGTCGAGGGTCCGCCGCTGAGCGCCAGCATGTCGACGAAGGTCGTCTCGCCCTCCTCGCCGCAGGTGCCGGTGTGCAGCACGAGGGGTTCTGCGCCCGGCGTGGGCCGGTAGGAGAGCTCGGCGATCCAGAGCTTCGTCCCCTGCTCATCCGACGTGACGTCGGGGGAGACGTACTCACCGGATGCGGAGACCACCACCGGAGCCGTCCGGTGCTCGAGCGTCTCCGCATCGCAGCGCGGCTCGGTGCCCGGCTCGTTGTGGAACACCGAGAACACCAGCTGCGCGTCGACGCCCTCGCCGAGCCCCGTGACCACGGCTCGGTCGTTGTAGGGATCGCCGACACCCGCGTGTTCGACCGCGCGGGTGGTGACCGCGGGCTGCTCGACGAGCGTGGTCTCCTTGGCCAGGCCGCAGGTTCCGCGGGCGAGCAGGCGGGCCTCGCCGCCCTCGGGCGTGTGCCAGAGCGATTCGATCCAGTAGTGCACGCCCACTTCGTGCAGGCGCACCGCCGGGGAGGCGTACTCGCCCGCAGCCGTGACGGCGACGGGGGAAGCGGATGTCTCGGCGACACGCGTCTCTGCCGTGCAGGCCTCCGCCGGAGCGACGCCGTCGGGCGCCTGGAACACCTCGAAGCTCAGCCAGGTGGTGCCGGATGTCGGGACGAGGCCCTCGACCACCGCCGTGTCGACCGCTGCGCCGCCGAGCCCCACGGAAGCGACCGCCCACGTCGACACCGTCGGCAGGGGAGCGCGGGTCGTCTCGCTCTCGACGCCGCATGCGCCCTCGTGGATGAGCCGGCCCTCGACGTCGGTCGCGTGTTCACGCCACACGTACGTGCCGAAGTCGGGGACGACGGGCCCGGCGATGCGCGCCGACCCGGGCTCCGTCACGCGTACCGGTTCCTCCGGCCCCTGCCAGATGAGGTTCTCCGCCGTGCAGGCATCCGTCGCAGCGACACCGTCGGGAACACGGAACACGGATGCGGTTACGAGAACCCCCGACACGGGGAGGGGCGCCGCCACGATCACCTCGTCGGACATCGGGTCGCCGACCGCCACGAGAGGGTCGGCTTCGGAGGAGACCTGCGGAACCATCGTGATCTGACTCTGCACCCCGAAGCGTTCCTGCCACACGTAGTCGGCGGTGAACGCCGCGGCGGTCTCCTGGCTCTGCCGCGATCGTTCGATGCGCCAGACGGCGGTGTAGAAGCCGGGACCGGGCAACGGCGCGGCGGACTCCACCCGGTACGGAGCTGTCGGCCCGATGGCGGGGTCGGTGGTCACCTCGAGGGCGGCGACCTCCTGTGCGTCGGCGGGCACCGCATCCGTGAGTTCCGGCTCCGTTTCGGTCCGATACAGCGTCGCGGTCGCCGTGACCGGAAGGTAGCCGCCCTCTCCCGTTCGTCCCCACGCTCCGCGGGCGCTGGCGAACGTCACGTCGTCGACGTAGGAGCCGCCGGGGACGTATCGCGACACCACCTGTGTCGTGACGAGTGGGTCGAACGTCGTGTCGCGTTCCTGCTCGTCGGCTCCCGCAAGCGGGAATTCGAGACGGCCGCCCGGTCCTGCCGTGTCCTGACCGCCGGGTGTGGTGAAGTGTCGAACGACGGGCAGGAAACCGCCGACGAAGTGCCCCTCGCCCGAGACACGGAAGCGGGTGCTTCCGGCAGGAGCGGACGCGAGGATGTCGTACGCCACACCGATCTGCGCGTCGTCTCGCGTGGCCGCACCGGTGTCGGTGAAGACCGCGTTCTGCAGGGTGATCCGTCCGCGCGCGCCGGCGGCGTCCGCGACGGCCGTCACCGTGCCGCGCAGGGGAGAAGCCGCATCCGTCGCGAACTGCAGCGAGCCGGTGGCCGTCGTCTGTCCGGCCGGCAGCGCCATCGCCTCGGCGTAGTACGCGGCGGCGAGATTCTGCACGGCGCCGTTGTGGTCGGGCGCGACATGGCGGAACACCCAGTCGATGGCGCCCTGCAGGCTGTCGCCGGGGTAGCCGAAGTGGTGCAGGGATTCGTTCCAGTTCGCGATCGCCTTCACCGCCCAGGCGACCGCCGCCGCCTGCACCGGATCATCGGTCTGCCCGTAGGTGGAGACGAGCATGTTGATCGCGGTGAGCCGCTGCGGGTCGAGGCCCGCGGCATTCGGACTCAGGCCGTTGTCGACGCTGTCGCCGGTGGGAAGGGGGCGTCCCGGAAAGATGCAGTACGTGTGGATGCCGTTGATCGCCATCGAGCCGTGCCAGCCGTAGCGGGTGGAACTCGCCCATTCACCGAATCCGGATCCAGGAGAGGCCGCGGATGCGGGCATGATCGACACCACGGCGGCGACGACAGCGGCGGCGAGAACGAGGAGAGCAGCGAGCACACGTTTCATGTCCCCGATGCTCGGCGGCACCCGCGTCCAGCGTCGGGCGATACCGGCGAACGGGGGAGGGCGCGCGCACGGCGTCCGGCTGTGGAGAACCGGAGTCCCTCCGTCAGGCGACGGGGACCAGCGTCAACAGCGAAGCCTCCGGGCGGCAGCCGAAGCGCACCGGCGCGAAGATCGAGTGGCCGATGCCGGCGCTCACATTCAACGGCACGCGGCGGCCGCCGTGCACCCAGGTGCTGAGACCTCGGGCCTGATCGAGCGGGATGTCGCAGTTCGCGACGAGCGCGGAGCGCGAGAACGGGATGCGGACCTGACCGCCGTGCGTGTGCCCCGCCAGCAGCAGATCGGCGTCGAGGTCGACGAAGGCGTCGAGCACCCGCCGGTACGGCGCGTGCGTCACGCCCAGCACGAGATCCGCCTCGCCGGCTGCGCGCTGTTCGGCGCGCATCGGAATGAGGGCTGCCGTGTCGTCCCAGCGTCGGTGGGCATCGTTCACGCCGAACGCGTCGATGCGCAGCCCCGCCACCTCGAGCGTCGTCGCGGTGTTGTCGAGCGCGTGCCAGCCGAGCTCTTCGGTGAGGAAGCGATCGAGGGCGCCCGTGTCGAGGGACTCCGCCGAGCGGTGCGCCTTCGACGGCCCCGTGAAGTAACGCAACGGATTGCGGGGAGACGGCGCGTACAGATCGTTCGAGCCGTGAACGTACACGCCGGGTACGCCCCGCAGACCTGCGAAGGCGTGGCGGATGCCGGCGAGGCCCTCCGCGTGGCCGAGGTTGTCGCCCGTGTTGACGACGAGGTCGGGTTCGAGCTCCGCAAGGCGGGCGATCCACTCCTGCTTACGGTGCTGCCACGGCGCCATATGAGCATCGGACAGGTGGAGTACGCGCAGCTCGCGCGCGCCCGCAGGCAGGATGGGCAGAGTGTGCTCGCGCAACGTGAACAGGTACCGCTCGACCCCGACGCCCCACACCGCGGCGCCGACGCCGACCGCCCCCACCGCTGCGACAGCGGTGAGGGCGGAACGGCTCGGATTGCCGGTCAACAGCTCTTCTTGGAGTAGTTGATCAGGATCTGCGAACCGCGGTTGACGGCCGTGCCTGCGGCGGGGTTGGTGCCGGTGGCGCGGCTCTCGTTGTCGGGCAGCTTGTCGTCCGGGGTACAGGTTCCCAGCGCGATCGAGGTGAATCCCGCATCCTGGAGCGTCTTCTGCGCGTCCTGCACCTTGCCGCTCACGGCAGGAACGGTCGCGCCCTGGCCGTTGCTGGGGCTGATCGTGACGGTCGTGCCGCCCGCGACCTGTCCGGCGCCCGGGCTCTGCGCGGCGACGATGTTCGTCGGCTGGTCGGAGTCGACGGGGTCGCCGACGGTCACCTCGAACCCTGCCCCCTGGAGGGTGGTCTGCGCCTGGTCGATCGTCTGGCCGACGACGTTCGGCAGCTCCTTGAGGACCCGCTTGGTGAGGTTGGGGTCGGGATCGGGGAAGTTGTCCGCGGGGAAGACCTGATCGGCGGTGCGCTGCAACGCCTTGGCCAGTGTGTAGCGGATGTTCTGCAGACCACGGCCGAACATGTCGTTCTCGCCCTGGACAGTGCCGACCCAGGCTGCGTTGGTGACGCGCGTGCTCGACTCGATCATCCAGGTCTGCAGGCCCTCGTGCGTGCCCGTCTTACCGATGAGCTGGGTTCCGTCGTAGGGGTTCGCGCCCGAGCCGGTTCCACCGTTCATGACGCCGCGCAGGGCGTAGGCGGCCGTGGCGGCGACCTGGGGCGAGATGACCTGCGTGCAGGTGCGCTCCGGCCGAGGAAGCTCGTTGCCGGAAGCGTCGGTCACGCGGTCGATGGCCTGCGGCTGGCAGTAGACGCCGTTGTTGGCGACGGTGGCGTAGGCGCCGGCCATGGCGATGGGCGAGACGTTGTCGACGCCGATCACCTCAGAGGGGTTCTCCATGGTGATGTCGCTGCCGTTGCCCTTGGTGACGCCCATCTTCTTGGCGACCTTGGCGATGTCGCACATGTCGAGCTCCGCCGCCATCGCGAGATAACCCGTGTTCAGCGACTGTGCGGTGAACGCCATCGGCGTGCCGACGGAGCCTCCCACCTTGCCGAAGTTGTTGATCGGGGTGCTGTTGACGATGTTGCCGGTGCACGAGTTGGTGAAGTTCTTGAACACCCGCATCCGGCCGTCGAGTACCTCGTTGACGGACCGACCCTGTTCGAGCCAGTCGACCAGCGTGAACAGCTTGAACGTCGAACCTGCCTGGAATCCGCCGGAGCTTCCGAAGGTGCTGTCACCCGCGTACACGAGCGAGCTGTAACCCTGTCCCGCGTTCGCCTCCTCGGAGAACTGCGTGTTCTGCGAGATGGCGAGGATACGGCCCGTGGAGGTCTCGATGCTCGCGGTGGCGGCACCGAAGTCGATACCGGAGACGTACTGCGGCGCGTTCTCGGACATCGTCGTCGAAGCCGTGTACTGGATGTTGGGCTCGAGCGACGTGTAGATCTGGAGGCCACCGCGGCGCAGAGCGAGCGCGCGATCCTCGGCCGTCTCGCCGAAGGCGGGGTCGTTCTTCACGACGGAAACCACGTACTGGCAGAAGTACGGCGCGCTGGTCGCGGCGCACCCTGTGGTCGGCTGCGTGATCACCGGCGTGATCGGCTCGGCCACCGCGGCGTCGTGCTGCTCCTGCGTGATCTTGCCGTCGGAGAGCATCCGATCGAGCACGTACGTCTGGCGCTTCTTGGTGAGGGCGTAGCCGTCGGCCGCGCCGTTGGTCTCGCGGTTCGGCTGATCGATGCGGTACGTGTTCGGGTTCTGCACGATGCCCGCAAGCGTCGCCGCCTGGCTGAGGTTGAGGTTGGACGCCGGAACGCCGAAGTAGTAGCGGGCGGCGGCGTCGATGCCGTAGGTGATTCCACCGAAGTTGGCGATGTTGAGGTAGCCGAGCAGGATGTCGTTCTTCGAGTACTTCTGCTCGAGACCGATCGCGTAGCGCATCTCCTGGAGCTTGCGCTCGATACCGCTCGAACCCGAGGAGTCCGTCGCCTGCAGGAAGCAGGACTGCCGCTCGTCCTCGCTCTGCGCGTTCCACTCGCAGCGCTGGATGAGGATGTTCTTCACGTACTGCTGGCTGATCGTCGATCCGCCCTGCGTGTTGCCGCCGCCCTCGAGGTTCGAGAGCACGGCGCGTGTGGTGCCGATCAGGTCGACGCCACCGTGGTCGTAGTACCGGGGGTCCTCGCTCGAGAGGATCGCGTCGTACATGACGGTCGCGATCTGGTCGAACGTCACCGGCGAACGGTTCTGGTCGTAGAAGGAGGTCTGCGGGGCGTAGTTGCCCGTGCCGTCCTTCCAGTAGATCGTCGACGGCTCCATGATGTCGTCGATCTCGAGGTAGTTCGGCATGTTGTCGAACAGCTTGATGGCTTGCGATGTCGCGGCGCCGGTGACGGCGATGGCGGGCGTGACCGTGGCGGTGATGAGAACACCGGCGACGACGCTCAGGCCGACGAGTCCGGCGAGGCCAGAGAGCACACCGGTGGCCGTGCGTTTCTTATCGGGCATAGGGTGATCGTAAGCCAGGATGCTGGGCGAACACTCGAAGGCGCCGCATCCGGTTCCCGCTGTTTCCGGGGCTCCGACCCCGTCCTCACCCACGAACGGGAGACACCGTGACCACCTGGGAGTACCTCACCACTCCGCTGTTGATCCACAACACCGCCGCCATCTTGAACAACTGGGGCAAGCAGGGCTGGGAGCTCGTCCAGGTGGTGCAGGGCCCCGAGGGCGGCCTGGTCGCCTACTTCAAGCGCCCGGTCGGCACGGATGCCGCCGCCAACGCAGGTCTCGGTGCAGCCCAGGCCGCGGCGCGGCAGTTCGAAGGAGAGAACGTATGAGCACGGTGTCCGAGCGACTCGCGGAACTGGGGATCGACCTGCCGGAGGTCGTGCCGCCCGTTGCGTCCTACATCCCCGCGAAGGCCTTTGGCGACCTCGTGCACACCGCCGGCCAGTTGCCGTTCGTGGGGGAACAGCTCCCTGCGACGGGCAAGGTCGGCGAGGGCGAGGGTCTGGTCGCGCCCGAGGATGCCGCGACGTACGCGCGTCAGTCCGCGCTGAACGCGGTGGCCGCGGCCGCAGCAGCTGTCGGCGGGGTGGACCGTCTGACCGGTGTGCTCAAGGTCACAGGATTCGTGTCGTCGGTGCCGGAGTTCACCGGACAGCCCGGCGTGATCAACGGGGCCAGCAACGTGCTCGCCGAGATCTTCGGTGAGTCCGGTCGTCATGCCCGCTCCGCCGTGGGCGTGCCCGTGCTCCCGCTCGACAGCCCCGTCGAGGTCGAGGTCGTCTTCACCGTCGCCTGAGGCAGCATCACGCAGGAGCCCCGCGCCCCCCCAAGGCCGCGGGGCTCCTGCGTGTGTCCGCCCGGTCGGTCGCACGCCGAGGTGTGCGCCGGCTATCGGCTCATCGACGGACGAGGCGGCGCGCCGTGACGATCCCGCTGCCGACGAGGAGAGCGAGCATGGCGGCCAGGATCGTGCCGATCTGCATACCGGAGCCGGTGGCTGCGAGCTCATCGGGCACGTGCGCGGCGACGGCGGATGGACTCGCCGGCGTCACCTGGATCGCTCCCCATCCGAGGAGGTTTCCCTCCGTGTCGGTCAGCGCGATCCTGTGCGCTCCGGCGGCGGCGTCGGCTGGCAGCGTCAGGGTCACCATGCCCGCCGCATCCACGACGGCCTGCCCGAGGGAGGTCGGGGACGAGTAGAGCCATCCGTTCACCGTCTGGCCGGCGTAGCCGGGGGCGATCGAAATCGTGACGTCGGCTCCGGCGCGCCCCGTGGCGGGGACGACGACGGTCCCGCGCATCTCCTCGGTCAATACCTCCGCGGACGGCGCCTGCGGCGCGGAGGGGGTGCCGGGCTCGGCGGCCGGCGCGGTCGTGAACGTCGTCGTCGCGGCCATACTCGGCCCGAACCACCCCGTGCTCTCGAAGAAGTAGCTGGCGGTGATGGTCGCCGTGTACGTCGTGGCCGGCTTCAACGCGCCGAACACGCCGATCGTGCCGTCCACGGCCGAGGCTGCGCGCTCGATGGTCTCTGCGCCGTCGTCGAGGACCAGTTTGTAGACGATCGACGCGCGGGAGGTCGGGCCCGTCTGCTCGGGGAGGAGGTCGTTCACGGTGTGCACCGAGAACGTGACGTCGGTCGTGCCGACATCGGCACTGGTGATGACGGGTGCTGAGGTGATGTCGGGGAGGACGAAGAAGAAGTTCGAGACGCCCGCGCTGCCGGAGGCGTTGATGGCCGCGACGTCCACGGCGTACAGGCCGGGGGTGAGCTCTGCCAGCGGGAAGTCGCCGGGGGTGCCGCGTTGCAGGACCATCGGCTCGCCGCCGGCTCGTGGTGTGACGCTCGCTTGATAGGTCTCGACCGGGCCACCGCCCGTTCCCGCAGCGACGGTGATCTTCGCCGACGTGGGATCCACGAGCGTGACGGTGATCGACGGCACGGCCGGGCGTTCCAGGGCCTCGACGGTCGAGTCCGGACCCGTTTCGGCGGCGGCCGCCATCGTCGGGGCTCCGAGCGCGAATGCCGTCGCGAGGGCGAGCGACGATACGAGGAGTCGGATGCGGCGCGGTGAGGGATCGATGAGGTGTCGAGGCATGAGCTGTCTCCTGGTGTGGCCGAAGGAACGAGATCGATCGGGGGCTGTGAACGGATCTCGCGTCGACGCTATTGGTGCGGCCGCGTCGTATCCCGGTCGGCGGGCGTTCCCAGACGATCCCGGACAGATCGGTCGTCTGTTTGGCGCGCCACGAGGGGTGCGCCAGAATGAGCGTCTGGGAAATACGGGGGTCAGGATGAAGGGCGACGGCGGTGGTCGTGTCTCAGGGGCCGGTTCCCTGATCTCCGTCGCGGAGGATCTTCAACGGCTGCGCCATGCGGCCGGGGCTGTGAGCTACGCCGAGATCGCGACGCGGGTCACGAGCTTGAGGGCGGTCCGGTCCGGCCGTTCGTCGGTTCCTGTGTCGCGCTCGACGGTGTACGACGCGTTCCGGCCCGGACGCACGCGACTCGATGCCGATCTCGTCGTCGACATCGTGCGGAGTCTCGGAGTCGCCGATGCGGACGCGGAGAGCTGGCGCGACCGATGCATGGCAGCCAAGCCCGCCGCGCCGCGGCCCTCGCCGCGTGTGGGGACGGCATCCGGAGCCGAGGCGCCGCCGGTGAGCGCGGCATCCGTGCTCCGCCTCGACGCGCCTCGTCCGGCCGGGCGACGCGTCGCTCTCATCGTCGGCGTGATGATCGGAGCCGTCCTCTTCAACGTGGCGGGTGGCCGCGTCGTGCTCTGGCTCGATCTGCCGCTCTACCTGGACATGGTCGGCACCGCAGTGGTCGCCGTCGCTCTCGGGCCCTGGTACGCGGTCGCGACGGCCGTCATCACCCAGCTGGGCGGTGCCCTGGTCAACCAGAGCACCTTGGGTCTTCCGTTCACGCCTGTCGCGGTGGTCGGTGCGCTCCTGTGGG
Source organism: Microbacterium sp. SORGH_AS_0862 (assembly GCF_030818795.1). Lineage (NCBI taxonomy): Bacteria > Bacillati > Actinomycetota > Actinomycetes > Micrococcales > Microbacteriaceae > Microbacterium > Microbacterium sp. SORGH_AS_0862. The sequence continues at coordinate 2,486,688 of NZ_JAUTAY010000001.1, forward strand.
GGTACGGCGTGCACCGCTGGGGATGGGGGCGCTCGCTCTCGCGGTTCCTGCTGCTCAGCGTGGTCGTCGCCGTCGCGTGCACGGTCGTCGCCGCCCCGATCACGGATCTCGTGTACGGCGGCTTCAGCGCCCATGTGGCCGGAAACTCCCTGACGGCGCGATTCCGGGATGCCGGCATGGTGCTTCCGCTCGCGATCGCGATCGCGAATCTCATCACATCGCTGCTGGACAAGCTGATCGCGAGCTTCGTGGCGCTCTCGCTGGCTGCCCCCATCCGACGCTGGATCACGAAGGATCGGGATCCGTCGCCGGACCTTCCGCCGATGGTGCTGTTCGCCGGCCGCCGCCCGTCGCCGGCCCTTTACGCCGGCGTCGCGGCGCGCCGTGCATCCGTCCTATGAGCGTCGTGGTGCTGGTCCTCTCCGGCGGCGAACTCATCCACATGCCCCCGGCCTCAGTGCCCTGAGCCCCATCGCGAACGACAGGGCCCCGCATCCGCGATGGATGCGGGGCCCTGTCGGGGCCCTGTCGTTCGCTGTTACTTCGTCGAGAGCTTGGCCTGGATGGTGGACATCACCATCGTGTCGGCGAGGGTCGTCGTGTCGCCGACCTCGCGCCCCTCGGCGACGTCGCGGAGCAGGCGTCGCATGATCTTGCCGCTGCGGGTCTTGGGCAGCTCGGTGACGATGTAGACGTCGCGCGGGCGGGCGATCGGGCCGATCTGCTCACCGACCCAGGCGCGCAGGGTCTGGACGAGCCCCTCGGGGGAGTGCTGGCGCAGGTAGCTCTCCTTGATGATCACGAACGACACGACGGCCTGGCCCGTGGTCTCGTCGCTTGCTCCGACGACAGCGGCCTCGGCGACCGCTTCGTTGCCGACGAGCGCCGATTCGATCTCCGCCGTCGAGAGGCGGTGTCCGGAGACGTTCATCACGTCGTCGACGCGGCCGAGCAGCCAGATGTCGCCGTCCTCGTCGCGGCGGGCGCCGTCTCCGGCGAAGTAGTAGCCGCGGTCGGCGAACTTCTCCCAGTACGTCTCGACGAAGCGGTCGGGGTCGCCCCAGATGCCGCGCAGCATGCTGGGCCACGGCTCGGTGACCACGAGCAGTCCGCCGGCGTCGTTGCCGACCTCCTCGCCCGACTCGTCGACGACGTCCACCGAGATCCCGGGGAGCGGCACCTGCGCCGATCCGGGCTTGGTCTCGGTGACGCCGGGGAGGGCCGAGATCATGATGGCGCCGGTCTCGGTCTGCCACCAGGTGTCCACGATCGGAGTGCGCTCGGCGCCGATCACGTTGCGGTACCACATCCACGCCTCGGGGTTGATGGGTTCGCCGACGGAGCCGAGCAGCCGCAGCGAGGAGAGGTCGAACTCCTGCGGCACCTGGCGCCCGATCTTCATGAACGAGCGGATGGCGGTGGGCGCGGTGTAGAGGATCGTGACGCCGTACTTCTCGACGATCTCCCACCAGCGGCCGGGATGCGGCGAATCGGGCGTGCCCTCGTAGATCACCTGCGTGGCGCCGTTCGCGAGCGGGCCGTACGTGACGTAGCTGTGACCGGTGATCCAGCCGATGTCGGCGGTGCACCAGTAGACGTCGCGCTCGGGATGCAGATCGAACACGCTGCGGTGCGTGTACGCGGCTTGCGTGAGGTACCCGCCGGAAGTGTGGAGGATGCCCTTCGGCTTTCCGGTCGTGCCGGAGGTGTAGAGGATGAAGAGCGGGTTCTCGGCGCCGAACGGCTTCGCCTCGTGCTCGGCGGACGCTGATGCCACCGCGTCGTGCCACCAGATGTCGCGCCCCGGCGTCCAGTCCACATCGTTGCCGCCGCGGCGCACGACGAGCACGTGCTCGACCGTCTCCTGCAGGCCCGACCCCCGGTCGGCGAGGGCCTGGTCCACCGCGGGCTTCAAGGGCGAGACCTTCCCCTTGCGGTAGCCGCCGTCCGCGGTGATCACGAGCTTCGCGCCGGCGTCGTCGATGCGTGCCCGAAGGCTGTCCGCGGAGAACCCGCCGAAGACGACCGAGTGGATCGCGCCGACCCGCGCCACCGCGAGCATCGCCGCGACCGCTTCGGGGATCATCGGCAGATAGAGCGCGACGCGGTCGCCCTCGCCGATGCCCAGCTCCGTCAGCACATTGGCGGTGCGCTTGACCTCCTCGGTCAGCTCCGCGTAGGTGACGCGGCGCTCGTCGCCGGGCTCGCCTTCCCACAGCAGCGCGACGCGGTCGCCGTTGCCGGCGAGCACGTGGCGGTCGAGGCAGTTGTAGGCCACGTTGAGCTCACCGTCGCCGAACCACCGGGCGAAGGGCGGGCTCGACCAGTCGAGCACCTCTGAGAATGGCGTGTGCCAGTGGAGTTCGCGTGCCTGCTCGGCCCAGAAGCCTTCTCGGTCCGACGCCGCCCGCTCGTAGAGCTCGGCGGTGGCGACCGCGCTCGCTGCGAACTCGGCGCTGGGGGCGAAACGACGGGTCTCGTTCAGCAGGTGGTCGATCTGGCTGCTCATGGCTCGCTCCTTTGCGCGCTGTTCGGGATGACGTGCGAGACGTCTCGCACATCATGTCCCGCTCCGGTCGAGGCGGATACCTCCATTAGAAGGTGGGCGACGGTGACCGATATATCAATCGGATTGGTCCGGCATGCCGTTTGGCCGCCGGTGTGAGGTTGCGTATGCTCGTGTGCGCCCGCCCTCGCGGCGGGGAGTACGGCCCTCATCACCCCCAATTTGCGGGGCTGTGCTCGGCGGCATCCCAACCCCCCAATGGGATGCCGCCTTTTCTTTTGCCCGGGATGCGAAGCGTCTCCGTCTGCGATGCCTCGTGCTCGGCTCTCCCCAGCCGCTCCGTCACCGCGGTTCCTCAACCGAGCGTCGTCGGACGCGGCTGCCGCGACGGACACGCGCCTAGCGTCGTCGTCATGCCGCAGCCCTTCGTCGTCGCTCCGCGGCGCGCACCCGCATCCGGCGGGGCCGCGACGCAGTCGGTCGACAGCGAGCCGGAGGCCTCGTCGCCGGCGCTCGACGGGCTTTCCGTCACGGCGTGGGATCCGGTGCGGGTGCATCTGGGCGACCCCCACGTCACCGACATCTTCATCAACGGCGCGCATGGTCTCTTCGTGGATCGCGGCCGCGGCGCCGAGCAGGTGCCGCACTGGCACGCGACGGAGGGCGAGGTCCGCGAGATCGCGACCGGCCTCATCGCGCGGGGCGGTCGGCACATCGACGATGCGACGCCCTGCGTCGACGTACGGCTCGAGGGCGGTGTGCGGGTGCACGCGGTGCTTCCACCCGTCAGCGCGGACGGCACGACGATCTCGATCCGTGTTCCGCGGCGTCAGCTGGGATCCTTGGCCGCCCTGCGCGAGGCGGGCATGCTCGATGCCCGAAGCGAGCGCGCGCTGCAGCGGCTCGTCGACGCCCGCGAGAACCTCCTGGTGACGGGAGCGGCGGGCAGCGGCAAGACCACCCTCCTGGCCGCGCTTCTCTCGTCCGCCCCGGAGCGCGAGCGGATCGTGACGATCGAGGATGTGGCGGAGCTCCGCATCCGTCACCCGCACCATGTCCGTCTCGAGGCGCGGCAGGCCAACCTCGAGGGAGCCGGCGGCATCGATCTCGCGCGCCTGGTGCGCGAGGCGCTGCGGATGCGGCCGGACCGGCTCGTGGTCGGGGAGTGCCGCGGCGCCGAGGTGCGCGAGCTGCTGACGGCATTGAACACCGGACACGACGGGGGAGCCGGCACGCTCCACGCCAACGGCATCGACGATGTACCGGCGCGACTGGAAGCGCTGGGGGCGCTCGCAGGCCTCGACGACATCGCGCTCGCGCGCCAGGTGGTCAGTGCGATCGGCGTCGTCATCCACGTCGCCCGTGACGGCGGCGGCGTGCGGCGCGTCGCGGGCATCGCGCGTCCGGTCCTGGTCGACCGGCGACTGGGGATGGAGCCGATCCCATGGGGCTGATCGCACGGCGTCGCCCCGCTCCCGACAAGGTGGGGGATGCGGCCCAGCGCTTGGCGGTGCTGCTGCGCACCGGCATCTCGCCGGCGTCGGCGTGGGGGTTCCTCGCCGCGACCGGCGACGAGGACGCCGCTGCCGTCCACGCGGCGCACACGGGTGGCGAGGCGATCCCGGGAGCCATCGCCGCCCGAGGCGACCGGTGGCGTCCGCTGGCCGCGACCTGGCGCGTGGCCACCGCCGTCGGCGCTCCGCTCGCCGAGAGTCTCCGGGCCGTCGCCGCCGCGGTGCGCGACGCGCAGGAGTGCCGCGACGAGGTGCGCGTCGCCCTCGCCGAACCCGCGGCGACCGCGCGGCTGATGGCCTGGTTGCCGCTCGTGTCCATCGGTCTCGGCGTCGCGCTCGGCTTCGACACGATCGGTGTCCTCACGGGCAGCCCGATCGGTATCGGATGCCTCATCGCGGGTCTCGCCCTGATGATCGTGGCCCGCGTCTGGACCCGTGCGCTCACCCGCCGTGCGACACCTCCTCCCGCGATGCCGGGCCTGCACGCCGAGCTCGTCGCGATCGCGCTGTCGGGCGGTGTCTCGATCGAGCGCGCCCGCGCCCTGGCCGATCCGGAGGTCGAGACCACCGACGAGGGGCTCGACGCACTGCTGGAGCTCTCGCGCTCCGCCGGAGTCCCCGCCGTCGAGATGCTCCGCGCCGGCGCGTCGCTCGCGCGACACCGCGCCCGCACGGACGGCCGGATGCGGGCGGCCGGACTCGGCGCCGCGCTCCTGCTGCCGCTGGGCGTCTGCATCCTTCCCGCCTTCCTGCTGCTGGGGGTCGCGCCGATGCTCATGAGCGTGCTCGGTGCCTCCGCGCTCCCGCTGTGACCGCGTGCCCACCCGCCGGTGCCCATAAGAGAGGAGCAACACATGACACCCACCGCCAGAGCCCACGGCCGGCTTCCCGCTCTCACCCGCCGACGCGCGACAGAGCTCTTCGGAGACGAGTCCGGAGCGGCCACGGCCGAGTACGCGATCGCGACGATGGCCGCCGTCGCCTTCGCTGGGCTTCTCGTCGTCATCATGCGGTCCGACGAGGTGCGCGGGATCCTGGAGGATCTCGTGCGCCGCGCGCTCACGGTCGAATGAGATCCCGGCTCGGCGATCGCGGCTCGGCCGCGGCGGAGTTCGCGGTCGCCGTGCCGGCTGTGCTGCTGGTGCTGACCCTCGGCATCGGAGGGCTCGCCGCCGCATCCGCTCAGGTGCGCCTGCAGGACGCCGCGGCCGACGCGGCGCGGCTGGCGTCGCGCGGTGAGAATGCCGCGCGGGCACTCGGAGTCCTGAGCAGCGCCGTCTCGGGCGCGAGCGGCACGATCGGGGAGGAGGGTGATCTCGTGTGCGTGACGGCGTCGGCCCCCGCGCCGCTGCCCGCGATCACGCTCAGCGCCCGCTCGTGCGCCCTCTCGGGTGGGCGCTGATGCCCGGCACGGCGGCGACGGTGGGCATGATCGGCGCGCTCGCCGCTCTCGTCGCGGGTCTCGGCATGGTCGGCGCGGCGAGCGTGCATGCGCAACGATTGTCGGCGGCGACGGATGCGGCGGCGCTCGCCGCGGCGGACGCCGCATCCGGTGCCGTCACGGGGATTCCGTGCGAGCGCGCCGCCCAGCTGGCGGCCACCGCATCCGCGGAGGTCGTATCCTGCGAGGTGGAGGGTCTCATCGCGACCGTGCGTCTCAGCAGCGCTTTCGGTCCGTTCCCCGCCCAGGCCGCAGCCCGCGCGGGTCCCGCGCCCGAGCCGCGCGACGACGGGTGAACCGGCCCTCCAGCCGACCACCGACCCGAGGTGTGTATGGTGACAGCGACGAAAGGACCACCGTTGGCAAAGGGTTCTCAGACCACGACGAAGAGCGGAAAGACGCTCGTGATCGTCGAGTCGCCGACCAAGATGACCTCGATCCAGGGCTACCTGGGCGATGACTACGAGGTGCTCAGCTCCGTGGGGCACATCCGCGACCTCGCGAGCAAGAAGGACATTCCGGCCGAGAAAAAGGCCGCGTACGGCAAGTACTCGATCGACGTCGACAACGGCTTCGACCCCTTCTACGTGGTCAACGACCGCAAGACCAAGACCGTCGCCGAACTCAAGCGGGCGGTGAAGGATGCGAGCGAGGTCCTGCTCGCCACCGATGAAGACCGCGAGGGCGAAGCCATCGCGTGGCACCTGCTCGAGGTGCTCAAGCCCAAGGTCCCCGTCAAGCGCATGGTGTTCCACGAGATCACCAAGGATGCCATCCGCGCCGCAGCCGAGAACACGCGCGAGCTCGACCTCGCCCTCGTGGACGCGCAGGAGACCCGCCGCGTTCTCGACCGCCTCTACGGGTGGGATGTCTCGCCGGTGCTCTGGCGCAAGGTCGGTAGCGGACGTGAGGGGGCCGCCCTGAGCGCCGGTCGCGTGCAGTCCGCGGCGACCCGTCTCGTCGTCGATCGGGAGCGCGAGCGCATGTCGTTCGTCTCTGCCAGCTATTGGGACATCGAGACGCTCGCCGTCAAGGGCGATCAGTCGTTCACCGCGCGCCTGGCCCGCATCGACGGCGCACCGCTCGCCCGCGGCACCGACTTCGACGACAAGGGACAGCTCAAGAAGGCCGTCGTCGTCCTCACCGAAGAGGATGTGCGCGCGCTGGCCGCGGCCATCGAGAGCGTCGGTACCGCACAGGTCTCGGCGCTCGAATCGAAGCCGGGAACCCGCAGCCCCCGCGCGCCCTTCACGACCTCGACGCTGCAGCAGGAGGCCGGCCGCAAGCTCTCGATGAGCGCGAAGCACACGATGAGTGTCGCCCAGCGTCTCTACGAGAAGGGCTACATCACCTATATGCGCACCGACTCGACCTCGCTCTCGAAGCAGGCGGTCGAGGCGGCGCGCGAGCAGGCCGTGAGCCTCTACGGCGACCGCGCCGTGCCCGCCAACCCGCGCGTCTATGCGAGCAAGAGCAAGAACGCGCAGGAGGCGCACGAGGCGATCCGTCCCTCGGGTGAGCACTTCCGCACGCCCGCATCCGTTGCTTCCCACCTCGACCGCGACGAGCAGCGCGTGTACGACCTGATCTGGAAGCGCACGGTCGCCAGCCAGATGGCCGACGCCAAGTACGAGACCACCACCGTGACGCTCGCGCTGACCGCCGATGAGAAGGCGCTCGAGTTCACCGCATCCGGCACCGTCTACACCTTCAAGGGCTTCCTGGAGGCGTACGAGGAGGGGCGCGATGAGAAGCGCGCGGATGCCGACAAGGCCGACGACCAGTCGCTGCCCGCGCTGAGCGTCGGCGACGAGCTGGCCACGCGCGAGGTGGAGCCCAAGGGACACTCGACCTCGCCGAAGCCGCGCTACACCGAGGCGAGCCTCGTGAAGGCGCTGGAGGAGAAGGGCATCGGTCGCCCCTCCACGTTCGCCAGCATCATCGACGTGATCCTCGACCGCGGCTACGTCTCCAAGCGCGGCCAGGCCCTCGTGCCCAGTTGGCTCGCCTTCAGCGTGGTGCGTCTGCTCGAACAGCACTTCTCCGACCTGGTCGACTACGACTTCACGGCGGCGCTCGAGGACGACCTCGACGCGATCGCCCGCGGCGAGCAGCGACGCGAACAGTGGCTGCGGGAGTTCTACTTCGGTTCCGAGAACCACGTCGGACTCCGTCACATCGTCGACAACCTCGGCGACATCGACGCACGTGAGCTCAACGCGACCCGGATCACCGACACCGCGACGCTCCGCTTCGGCAAGTACGGACCGTACCTCGAGGTGGTCGACCCGGCGGATCCCGAGGCCAAGCCCCGGATCATCAACATCCCCGAGGAGCTGGCGCCCGACGAGCTGACCGCCGAGAAGGCGCAGGAGCTCGTCGACGCCCCCATCGCCGGCGACCGCGTGCTGGGCGAGAACCCGGACAACGGCAAGCTCATCGTCGTCAAGGACGGCCGCTTCGGGCCCTACGTCCAGGAAGTCGACCCCGTCGACCCGGATGCGGTGGACGAAGCGACCGGCGAGGTCGCCGAAGCGCCCAAGAAGCGCGGTGCGAAGAAGGAGGCGGCGCCCAAGCCCCGCACCGCGTCGCTCTTCAAGAGCATGTCGGTCGACACCGTCGATCTCGACACCGCGCTCAAACTGCTCGAGCTGCCCCGCGTCGTGGGCGTCGACCCCGCGACCGAAGAGGAGATCACCGCTCAGAACGGCCGTTACGGTCCGTACCTGAAGAAGGGGACCGACTCGCGCTCGCTCGACTCGGAGCAGCAGATCTTCGACATCACCCTCGAGGAGGCGCTCGAGCGCTACGCCCAGCCCAAGTACGGCGCCAGGCGTGCGTCCAGCGCTCTGAAGGAGTTCGACGCGGATCCGGTCAGCGGCAAGCCGATCAAGATCAAGGACGGCCGCTTCGGCGCCTATGTCACCGACGGTGAGACGAACGCGACCATCCCGCGTGGCGAGACGGTCGACGACGTCGACTTCGAGCGGGCGAAGCAGCTGCTGGCCGACAAGCGCGCCAAGGGTCCCGCTCCCAAGCGCACCTCGGCACGCAAGACGACCACCCGCAAGACGCCCGCGAAGAAGTGACCGCCGCGACGCCGTCGGGTCTGTGGATCACCTTCGAGGGTGGGGACGGCTCGGGAAAGACCACGCAGGCGGGCCTGCTCGAGCAGTGGCTGCGCGAGTCCGGCCGCACGGTCGTGCGCACGCGGGAGCCCGGGGGCACGGAGGTCGGGGTTCTCGTGCGCGACATCGTGCTGCATCACCGCGGCGAGGTCGCGGCGCGGGCCGAGGCGCTGCTGTACGCGGCTGATCGCGCGCAGCACGTCGAGACGCTCGTGCGGCCCGCCCTGGCACGCGGCGAGATCGTCGTGCAGGACCGCTACCTCGACTCGTCCGTCGCCTACCAGGGGGCCGGGCGCGTGCTGGATGCGGCGGAGATCCGTCAGCTGTCGCTCTGGGCCACAGGGGGAGCCCTGCCGGATGTGACCGTCCTGCTGGATCTCGACCCGGCATCCGCACGCTCGCGCCTCGATGCCGCGGACAAGCCGTTCGATCGTCTGGAGGCGGAGAAGGACGAGTTCCACGCCAGGGTGCGCGCCGCCTTCCTCGATCTGGCTGCGGGGGAGCCGCAGCGCTTCCTCGTGATCGATGCGACCGCGGGTGTCGACGAGATCGCCGCCGTCATCCGCGAGCGCGTCGCGAGCCTGCTGCCTCCTGTGGACGCTGACGGGAGCGTCGACGGCCGCGGATAGGCTGGGCGCATGCACACCGCCGCGACGTCTCTTCCCTGGGAAGACGTCTGGGGGCAGGACGACGCGGTGCAGCTGCTGCAGGCGGCCGCATCCGATCCCGCGCAGCTCACGCATGCGTGGTTGATCACGGGCCCCCCGGGCTCGGGCCGCTCGACGCTGGCCTACGGGTTCGCGGCAGCGCTCATCGCCGAGCCCGGTGACGACGCTGCGGTGCGTCAGGTGCTCGCTCGCACGCATCCCGACCTGACCGCGCTGCGCACGGAGCAGGTCGTCATCCGCATCGAGGAGGCGCGCCAGCTCGTCGAGCGCGCGTACTACTCGCCTTCGCTGGGCCGATATCGCGTGATCGTGGTCGAAGACGCCGATCGCATGGCCGAACGCACCTCGAACGTGTTGCTCAAAGCGCTCGAAGAGCCGCCCGAGCGCACGATCTGGGTGCTGTGCGCGCCGAGCGACGCCGATCTGCTGCCCACCATCCGTTCCCGCGTGCGCACCGTGCGGTTGCGCGAGCCCGACGTGTCCGACGTCGCCCGTCTGATCGCCCAGCGCACCGGGGCCGACGCCGCCGTCGCCGAGCAGGCCGCGCGCCACGCGCAGCGCCACATCGGCATGGCGCAGCGACTGGCGACGGATGCCGACGCGCGTCGTCGGCGCGAGGAGACGCTGCGCAGCGCGCTGGCCGTGCGCGGGGTCGGCGACGCGGTCGATGCAGCCGCTCGCATCGTGCAGGTCGCCACCGACGACGCGAAGGCCCTCACCGTCGAGCGCGACGAGGCGGAACGGGCATCGCTGCTGCGAACGGTCGGGCTCGCCGAGGGTGCCGCAGTGCCGCCCGCCGTCAGGTCGCAGCTCAACGCGCTGGCCGACGAGCAGAAGCGGCGCGCGACGCGTAGCCTCCGCGACGGCATCGACCGCGTCCTCACCGATCTGCAGTCGTTGTTCCGCGACGTGGTGATGGTGCAGTTCGGCCGCACCGACGGCCTCATCAACACCGAGTTGTCCGACGACCTGCACGCCCTCGCGGCGGCATGGGAGCCGGCTCGCACCCTGCTCGTCCTCGACGAGATCGCCCTGACCCGACGCAACCTCGAGCGCAATGCGGCCCCCGCGCTGGCGCTCGAGAGCCTGCTGGTCGCCGTCGCCACCGGAAGGAGCTCGTCATGAGCGCCGCCCCCCGCATCCGCCGTCTGATCGCCGTGACAGGTGTCGTCGTCACGCTCGCCTCCCTCGCCGGGTGCGCGTTCAAGGTCGACGTCGCGCCGTCACCGACCCGCAGCGCAGAGCCCGACACGACCGGAATCTCCGAGGAGCTGCTGCCGTTCTACGGGCAGGAGCTCTCGTGGAACGCATGTGGCACGGGGCTCGACTGCACCACCGTCACGGCGCCTCTGGACTGGGAGAACCCGTCGGCCGGCGAGATCGACCTCGCCGTCGTACGTCACCTCGCGACGGACGGAGAGCCCCTCGGCTCGCTGCTGACGAACCCCGGCGGGCCCGGCGCGAGCGGAGTCGCGCTGATCCGCGACTCGCTCTCGTTCGCCGTCGGCGACGCCCTCCAGCGCGACTACGACGTCATCGGCTTCGACCCGCGCGGTGTCGGCGAATCGAGCGCGGTGCGCTGCTTCGACGCCCCCGACATGGACCGCTACCTGTTCGACATCCCGACGGGCACCCGCGGCTCCGCCGAGTGGAACAGCCAGCTCGAGGCGCGCAACACGACGTTCGCGCAGGCGTGCGAGGCGAACAGCGACGGCATCCTGCAGTTCATCACCACCGAGCAGTCCGCGCGCGACATGGATCTGCTGCGCGGTGTGCTGGGCGACGAGAAGCTCAACTATCTCGGCTATTCGTACGGCACCTTCCTCGGCGCAACCTACGCGCAGCTCTTCCCGGAGCGTGTCGGCCGTCTCGTCCTCGACGGCGCGATCGATCCCGAGACCTCCCAGCTGGATGTGTCGACGACGCAGGGCATCGGATTCGAGTCCGCGCTGCGGGCGTACATGGCCTCGTGCCTCCAGGGTTCCGACTGCCCCTTCACCGGGACCGTCGACGACGGCATGTCGGATCTCAGCACGCTGCTGGCGAGTGCCGATCGCAATCCGCTCGTCAACGCAGACGGTCGCCGCATGGGCGCCGATTCGATGATGACCGCCATCGTCGCCGCGCTCTACTCGCAGGACAGCTGGTCCTACCTGACCACGGCGCTGTCCGACGCGTTGCAGGGGGATCCGTCGGTCGCCTTCCAGCTCGCCGATTTCTACTACAACCGCAGCGGCGGCTCCTACAACGACAACTCCACCGAGGCCTTCATCGCCTACAACTGCATGGACTACCCGGACGATGCCACTCCGGAGCAGGAGGCCGCATCCAAGGCTCTGCTCGCGGAGCGCGCGCCGACGGTGGCGCCGTACTGGTCGAGCGATGTCGACTCGTGCGCCTCGTGGCCGTTCCCGCCGAGCGGTGAGCGCAAGGCGCTGACCGCTCAGGGCGCCGCGCCCATCGTGGTCATCGGCACGACGAACGATCCCGCGACGCCCTACGACTGGTCGGTGGCGCTGGCCGATCAGCTCGCCTCCGGCGTGCTGATCACCCGGGTCGGCGAGGGGCACACCGGCTACAACAAGGGCAACACCTGCGTCGACGACGCGGTGGAGGCGTACTTCGTCGACGGCACGGTGCCCCAGGACGGCCTGCGCTGCGAGTGAGCGCCTCCCGAGCGTTCGCGGCCGCCCTCTCGAGCATGTAAGATCGTTGCTTGTGCATCGCGGAAGCGACGCGCGCCGCCTTAGCTCAGACGGCAGAGCGATTCACTCGTAATGAATAGGTCAAGGGTTCGATTCCCTTAGGCGGCTCAGCACGAGAAGAGGGGTCCCGGAAGGGGCCCCTCTTCTGTTTCCGGCCCCCGCATCCGCGCGCCCGCAGCATCCGCCCCCAATGCTCCCGAGTGACCGCCGGAGGGATGAGAGGAGCGGGCAGGAAGGTGATGGGATGATCGGATGGTGGGTCACACCGTCGACGTGCTGTTGGAGACGTTCACCTGGGTCGGTTTCCTCGGCGCGGTGGCGGTCGGAGTCGTCTGGCTGATCCTGCTGCTGGCGGACGGCACCTGGACTCCCGCGCACGCCGTCATCGAACCGGGCGAGAACGGACGCGTCGCGCACTGGTTCACCGCAGAGGGCGGTGTCGGACGCGCGGTGCTCAGCGACGCCGACGAGGCGCATCTCGTGGGCGCGGACGAGGCGGCCATCTACTACCGCGCCGGGACGGACGACCGGATGCGGTTCGTCGCGCGATCTCCGCTCGTGCGGCTGACCGGGTGGTTCACGGTGGGGTTGTTCGCCGTCGGTGTACTCGCGGTCGTCCTGTCGCTGGTGACCATGTTCACGGCCTGATGTCCCGCGACGCGGAGGAGGAGTGGCGCCGCGGCCATATAGCTAGATAAGCTAGCGACATGGCCGCATCCTCGACTCCGACCCAACCCTCGCGCTGGCTCCGGGTGGGCATCCCCGCGCTGCTCGTGCTCGTCTGGCTCGTCGTGGGCTCGATCGGTGGCCCGTACTTCGGCAAAGTCGACGAGGTCTCCACCAACGACCAGTCGACGTTCCTGCCGCAGAGCGCCGCGTCCACCCAGGTCAACGAGCGGCTTCCCGACTTCCTCGCCGGTGACAGCATCCCTGCCCTCGTCGTGTTCGCGGCAGACCAGAAGCTCAGCGACGCACAGCTCGGCGAGCTGCAGACCGTCGCCGACGACATCGCGCGGACGCCGGGGGTCCTCGACGGCATCTCGCCCCCGATCGTTTCCGACGACGGTCTCGCCGCGCAGATCTTCGTGCCCATCGATGCCTCGGGCGAGGTGCCCGACACTGTCGAAGCGGTGCGCGACGTCGTCGCCTCCCAGGCGCCCTCCGGTGTCGAAGGATGGGTCACCGGTCCCGCGGGCTTCACCGCTGACCTCGTCGAGGGCTTCCTCGGCATCGACGGACTGCTCCTCGGCGTCGCACTCATCGCCGTCTTCGTGATCCTCGTCATCGTCTACCGATCCCCGCTGCTGCCGGTGCTCGTGCTGCTCACGAGCGTCTTCGCGCTGTGCGTCGCGCTGCTGACCGTCTGGTGGCTCGCCAAGGCCGGAATCTTCGTGCTGAACGGCCAGGTGCAGGGCATCCTGTTCATCCTCGTGATCGGCGCCGCCACCGACTACGCGCTCCTCTTCGTGGCGAGATACCGCGAGGCGGTCGCCGAGGGGCGGAAGAGATGGCCGGCGACGGTACAGGCCTGGCGCGGCGCCTTCGAGCCCATCCTCGCCTCCGGCGGAACGGTCATCGCGGGACTGCTCTGCCTGCTGCTCTCGGACCTCGCCAGCAACCGCGCGCTCGGGCCGATCGCGGCCATCGGCATCGCGTTCGCGATGCTCTCCGCACTCACCTTCCTGCCCGCGCTGCTCGCGCTCGTGGGTCGCGCGGCCTTCTGGCCCTTCATCCCGAAGCACCCCGCCGCGGTCCCGTCGGACGACCCGAACGTCCCCGTGTCGGGTCTCTGGCCTCGGGTGGCGCGATTCGTCACGCGGCGCGCTCGTCCGGTGTGGATCATCAGCACCGTCGTTCTGCTCGTCGGAGCCGCGGGCATCACCCAGCTCAAGGCCGACGGCGTGCCCTCCAGCGACCTCGTGCTGGGGTACTCGCAGGCGCGTGACGGTCAGGACGTGCTCGCGGAGCACTTCCCGGCAGGCTCCGGCAGCCCGGTGTATGTCGTGGTCCCCGAAGCGGATGCGGCCGCCGCCGTGACCGCGACGTCGGAGGCCGAGGGCATCGACAGCGTCGCGATCGCGGCATCGGACTCGCCGACGGGTCAGGCGTCGGTCACCGTCTCGGGCGGCGCGCTCGAGCTCACCGCGGTCGGCCCTCCCGGAACCCCCGCGCCCTCGTCCACCACCGTCGACGGGGACGTCCTGCTGATCGCGACCCTCGCGGATGCGGCGGACTCCGCCGCGGCCGACGACGCCGTCGTCGCGCTGCGCGACACCCTCGACCGCGACCTCGGGGAAGGAGCGGCGCTCGTCGGCGGCCAGACCGCCATCGACGTCGACACGAACGCCACCTCGATCCGCGACCGCACGGTGATCATCCCGGTCATCCTCGCCGTCGTGTTCATCATCCTCATGCTCCTGCTGCGCTCGATCCTGGCGCCGGTGCTGCTGATCGCGAGCACCGTGATCTCGTTCGGCACGGCGATGGGGGTGAGCGCCCTCGTGTTCAACCACGTGTTCGACTTCCCCGGCGCGGACCCGGCGGTGCCGCTGTACGGCTTCGTCTTCCTCGTCGCGCTCGGCATCGACTACAACATCTTCCTCATGTCGCGCGTGCGGGAGGAGTCGCTTCGCCACGGCACTCGCGCGGGCATCGTGCGCGGTCTCGTGTCGACCGGCGGCGTCATCACCTCGGCGGGGCTCGTGCTGGCGGCGACGTTCGCCGCGCTCGGTGTCATCCCGATCCTGTTCCTCGCGCAGTTGGCGTTCATCGTCGCGTTCGGCGTGCTGCTGGACACCTTCGTCGTCCGTTCGCTGCTCGTTCCCGCTCTCGCCTCCGACATCGGACGCGCGGTGTGGTGGCCCTCCAAGCTATGGCGTGCAGGGCCCGAGACGCAGGATGCTGCACCGATGACGCGCGCCGAGTACCGGCGTACGCTCGGATCATGACCAAGGCGCTGTTCATCGTCGACGTCCAGAACGACTTCACCGAGCGCGGTGCTCTCGGCGTGGCGGGAGGCGACGCGGTCGCCGAGCGGATCTCCGCCTACCTCGCGGAGCACGCCGGCGACTACGGTCTCATCGTCGCGTCCCGGGACTGGCACGACGCGGAGGGCGACAACGGCGGGCACTTCGCCGCAGAGCCCGACTTCATCGACACCTGGCCGCCGCACTGCGTGGCGGGCACATTCGGCGCCGAGTACGACGAGGTCTTCGACACGTCGGCCGTGACGCACCACCTCAAGAAGGGGCGGGGCGAGCCCGCGTACTCGCTGTTCGAGGGGCGCACCGACGACGGCAGCACGGCGATCGAGCTGCTCGAGGAGCACGGGATCCTCGACATCGACGTCGTGGGTCTCGCGACCGACTACTGCGTGCGCGCGTCGGCCCTCGACGCCATCGCGGCCGGTCGGCACGTGCGCGTGTTCACCGACCTCGTCGCCGGCGTCCACGCGGAGTCGAGCGAGAGGGCCCTCGCCGAGATCGCGCACGCCGGTGCCGAGGTGACCGCGTCACGCTGAGCGCCCACGGAGCTCACGAGATCCAGAGCACGACGCCGGTCATGCCGGTCAGCACGGCCGCGACGCCCGCGCGTATCGCGTCGTCGCAGCGTTCCGGGGTGAACGACGCCTCGTCGAAGTGCGTGGCCGATCCCAGGCCCTCGCCGCGGAATCCCGCGCCCGTCCAGTCGACCGCGGTGACGTTCTCGGTGGGCTCGGCCAGTTCCGCCCCGAGCACCAGGAACGCGATGTCGAGGTGGTTCGGCGTCACCATCGCCATCGCGTCGATGAGATCCTCGCCGGCCGCGACGATGAGCTCGGGATTCAGATCCATCGCGTGCACGATGCCCGTGATCGCGTCGCCGCCCGCATCCACCGTTCGCAGGTCGACGTCCTCGTCGGCGGCCCACGCCGTCACGGCGTCGCGCAGCGTCCGGGTCGTGGCGTCATCGCCGGAGGTCAGGAGCACGACGCGGTAGCCCGGCGCCGGATGCACGTCGTCCCACGACCCGCTGCGTGGATCGACCGTGGCCTCCGGCGTCGGCTCGACGGCGGGAACGAAGCCCGGGGCGGGTGATCCCACCACGCCGATCGCGTCGCGCGGCACATTCCAATCGGCGCTCGCGCATCCGGTCAGCGCGAGTGCGAGCGCGAGGCCGGTCGCGCCGAGGACGAGGGATGCGGGGCGTTGCGGCACGGAGGTTCCTTGCAGAAGTGAGAGGGGCGACACCAGGATGCCGGTCGCCGCGCCAGCTGCTGCGCCCTTCGCGCCCTGGTTCGCGCATTGTTCTTCGGATCTGCCGTCGGCGTTCACCCGCCGAGCGCACCGCCGGGACACCCCGCGATCCTCATCTGTTCTCCCGACAGCCGATTCGTATGCCATCGATCGTTCACTCCCAGGAAAGCTCGTCGGGCCAGTCTGCAGGCAGGCGCCGGGATCCGTGCGCCTGCCTGGTTGACCCACATCCACTTCCTCTCCAGAAACGGAAGACACATGCTTCTTGCAGCACCCTCGCGGCCCACGGGTCGCGCGGCCCTGTGGGCCTCGGCGGCGGCGGTCGGCGCCGCGCTGATGCTCAGCGGCGCCCTCGTCGCCCCCGCGGCGCACGCCGCCGACCCCGCCAACTACACCGGCATCGTGCTGGGCGTCGCCTCCAACGAGACGCAGCGCACGGTGTCCTGGTACACCTCGGCCGACACGTCGCAGGTCGTGCAGTTAGCCCCCACCTCGGCCGTGGTGAACGGCCAGTTCGTCGCATCCGTGACCACCTTCGCCGCCACCGGAGCGGCCAACGTCTCGACCACGGGCTACAACCGCCACGCCGTGCTGTCGGGGCTGCAGGAGAACACGCAGTACTCGTACCGCGTGGGATCCGACGGCAACTGGTCGCCGACCTACTCGTTCAAGACGCAGTCCTTCGAGGGCGACTTCGACTTCCTGTTCTTCGGAGACCCCCAGATCGGGTCGTCGGGCAACGTCGCGAAGGACGGCGCCGGCTGGGCCGACACCATGAACGTCGCGCTGACCGCCAACCCGAACGCGGAGCTGCTGGTCTCCGGCGGCGACCAGGTCGAAACGGCCAACACCGAGCCGCAGTGGGACGCGTTCCTGGCTCCTGACCAGCTGCGCCAGTACCCGTGGGCCGCGACGATCGGCAACCACGACGTCGGCGGCAAGGCGTACGAGCAGCACTTCTACACGCCCAACACCGACTACTCCTCGGCCTACTACAAGGACCCGACCAAGACGGCGACGACGTCCGGCGGCGACTACTGGTACATCTACAAGGACGTGCTGTTCATCGACCTCAACAGCAACAGCTACGACTCGGCGAACGGCGGCGGTGACGCGGCCCACGTGCAGTACGTGACGGATGTGGTGAACCAGCACGGCGCCGACGCCAAGTACACCGTGCTCGTGTACCACCACTCGATCTACTCCGCCGCGGACCACGCGAAGGACGCCGACAACAAGGTGCGTCGCGTGGACTTCCCGACCACCTTCTCGAAGCTCGGCGTCGACCTCGTCCTCCAGGGCCACGACCACGTCTACACCCGCAGCTACGAGATCAAGAACGGCGAGAAGGCCAACCCGGCCGAGCAGCCCGGTCAGAACGACGTCTTCGTCGGTGAGGGCGGCGTCATCTACATGACGGCGAACTCGGCATCGGGTTCGAAGTACTACGACATCACGGCGCCCGACACCAGCGGCACCACGGGAGCGGGCAACGGCCCCGACCCGCTGAAGCCGAGCGACTACTGGTACAACTCTGTGCAGAACCAGGAGCACGTGCGCAGCTACGTCAAGGTGCAGGTGCGCGCCGATCAGCTCGTGGTCGAGGGCATCCGCTCGGGCACCTGCGACGCGCCCAACGCCGCGGTGGAACAGGGCAAGGTCAGCTGGTGTGGTACGCCGGGTTCGAGCACGGCGGTCGACGGCGTCGGGTCCCTCATCGACTCGGTCACCATCCACCCCTTCCACGGCGACGGTCAGGACATCCAGGTCGACGTTCCCCCCCAGGCTCCGGGCGAGTTCGGCTGGACGATCGATGGACAGAACGGCCTCGTCGACCTCGGTACCGCCGAGGAGAAGGGCGACTACTTCGAGGCGACGGGCGAGATCAACCCGATCAGCGTCACCGACACGCGCTCCTCGCTGGCGCCGTGGTCGCTCACCTCGGTGCTCGGCGACTTCAAGGACGGCGACAAGACGTTCTCAGCCCGCTACCTGGGCTGGACGCCGAAGGTCGTCACCGACGGCGCCGGGGCCACCGCCGGCGCATCCGTCTCCTCGGGCTACGACACCGGTGACGGTCTGGCCGTCAGCCGCGTGCTCGGCTCTGCCGCGCAGGGGCACACGAAGGGATCGGCGCTGCTGGGTGCGGCGCTCGATCTCAAGCTCCCGACCGAGACGGCAAAGGGCAGCTACCGCGCGACCCTGACCCTCACCGCGCTCGCCGGCTGACGCCCGCGGCATCTTCCGTCCGTGGGAGGGGGCACCTGCCCTCTCCCACGGACATCCCCATTCCCCCCACGACCCGAAAGATCTCCGTGAACCCACGCTCGACTCCTCCGCATCCTCGCCTCATCGCGCTGAGTTCCGCGATGCTCTCCGTGCTCGCCGTCCTCGCCTTCGCCGCACCTGCTCAGGCCGCCGAGGGTGATGAGGTCACCTGGACCGTCCGGACCGCCTCCAACAACCTGGGCTCCGAGCGCACGAATTACACGTACACGGTCGATCCGGGCGGGTCCGTCTCGGACGCCGTCACGATCGCGAACCACGGTGACGAGGCGCTGGATCTCAAGGTCTACGCCGCCGACGGCTCGACTTCCGACGAGGGCCAGCTGTCGCTGCTCGTCGCGGGGGAGCCGTCCCAGGCGATCGGCGCGTGGATCGTGCCGCAGCAGGCGACGGTGACGGTGGCGGCCGGTGAGACGGTCACCGTCCCTTTCACCCTCTCCATCCCCGAGAACGCCACGCCCGGCGACTACGCCGGCGGCGTGGTCACCTCGCTCAGCGCGCCGGACGCGCAGAACGGCGTCACCGTCGATCGGAGGCTGGGGATCCGCGTCAACCTGCGGGTGGGCGGCGAGCTCGCGCCCTCCCTCGCAGTCGAGAACATGTCTGTCGCCTGGAACGGCGGGCTCAACCCCTTCGTCGGCGGTGACGCGACCGTCACCTACACGCTGCACAACACCGGGAACGCCACGATCGCCGCGCAGCCGACGGCGCGGGTCGGGGGGATCTTCGACCTCTTCGGAATGGATGCCGCCGCGGCGCAGGACGTGCCGGCGCTGCTTCCGGGCGAGTCATGGACCCAGACCGTCTCCGTTTCGGGCGTTCCTCCCGTGTTCGCGCTCATCGCCGGCGTGAACGTGGTGCCCGTCGTCACCGACGCGTCCGGTTCGACGACTCCGCTCGAGACGGTGACGGGGCAGACGATCGGCGCCGCCATCCCGTGGACACTGCTCGTGATCGTCCTGCTCGTGGCGGCCGCGGTCGTTCTGCTGCTGCGCTCGCGTCGCCAGCGCAGCAAGGCCGCGCAGCACCGTGCCGATGCGCGCGTGGAGGATGCGGTCGCCCGCGCTCTCGCCGAAGAGCGTGCCAAGGCCGCAGCCGGGGCTGCGCCGGTCGACTGACCCTCGCCACGACAGAGCGCCCCCGGAGGGATCCGGGGGCGCTCTGTCGTGGAAGCGGCTCAGGTGCGGCGGCGGCGAGAGACGAGGACTGCGCCCACGCTCATGACTGCCACCCCGCCGAGGAGCCACGGGAGAAGCCGCTGCACATCGTCGCCGGTCGCGGGCAGCGCGCCGGTGGGCATCTGAGACGGTGCGGCGGTCGGGGACGGCGATGCGATCGGGGATGGGAATGCGGCCCCGGCATGCTCGGGGATGTCGACGGTGATCACCATATCTCCGCCCGCTGGTGCTCCCGCATCCGGGTCGTCCTCCGCGGCGTCGGCGACCGAGGCTCCCGCACCCAGAAGGAGCGTCGCGATGGTCAGGGCGACGGAGCCTCGCCCCAGCAGCGATGCCCGGGCACGCTGCCGGAGCGCGGTCACCGTCCCACCTCGATCCGTCGCGAGGATGCGGTGGTGCGCGTGAAGTACCAGAGCGCCGCGACGAGGGCCACCAGCAGGAGGTACGACACGATGGGAAAGCTGGCGATCCCGGTGAACACCGGCTGCAGCACCGAGTCCTGGTCGGTCAGGATCCCGCCGATCCACGCGGCCGCGGCCAGGATCGCGGCGATCGCCACGGCGGTGCGGAAGCCGGCGAACGCGCGCGCGTGCGAGAGCCAGATGAGCAGCGGGAGCACGAGCACCGCGGCGATGAGCTGCGCGAGCTCCACGCCGACGTTGAAGCCGATGATGGCGACGAGCGTCTCACCGAATCCGAGGTTGAGCTCGAGGATCGTCGTGGCGAACGCCGTGCCGTGTACGAGCCCGAACACGCCCGCGATGAGCAGCTCCCCACGCGGGAGCAGAGGCTTCAGCGCGTGCGCGGCGGCGACGGCGATGGAGACGGCGACGAGGATCTCCACCGGCTTCTCGGGGAAGGAGATGAGACCCAGCGAGACAAGGGCCAGGGTGATCAGGTGTCCGACGGTGAACGCCGTGATCGTCAGCGCCGCCCTGCCCACGGTCTTCTTCACGGGGATGGGCTGCTGCCAGCGCCAGCCGCGCCGAGCCCGCGTCGCGAGCGAGGGGGCGACGATCAGCAACGTCGTGAGGAACAGCAGATGGTCGGTGCCCTCGGCGATGTGCAGCATGCCCAGCCGGATCACCGCGAGCAGGCCGTGCAGCGGGTTCGTGTCGCTGCGCTCCCACGTGAGCTGCGTGACGCCGCCGCCCAGCACGCCGATCACCTGCGGGTCGCCCTCGGCGATCCGGCCGTCGTCCCAGTCGCTGACCAGAGCGACGTAGACCTGATGTGAGGGGACGACGTCGAGGATGAAGTCGTCGGTGAACTCCAGCGCACCCTGCAGCATGCGGTCCGCGGTGAAGCGCAACGTCGTCTCGATCGCATCCTCGTCGTTGACCGTCGCGAAGGTCGGTTCCTCGAGCACGGAGGCGGTCAGAGCGCCCTGCTCGTCGGAGATATGCACGCGGTGGAGCAGGAACGTCATGAGGTTGTCGGAGATCGCGTCGAGCTCCGACTGCTCGGTGGCGATGTCATAGCCCGTGGCCGCCACGAAGCCGGCCTTCTGGATCTGCATCTTCACATCCACCGCATCCTGTCGGACCGTGAGGAACACGCCGGTCGATCCGGTCGGGTGCGCGGCTGCGCGCTGCGTGGGCAGGGCGACGAGAACGAGCACCAGCAGGAGGGCCGCGAGCGAGATGGTCGCCAGGCGGTTCTCCCGCGCACGACGGACGACGGTAGTAGGCACACGCGCACCCTAGAGGCGGCGGGCAAACGGCGGCCGAACGGGCGGCAACCGCTCGGAGCGGGAGGTGGACTTACGGGTGCGGTTCGATGACGCGACCGCGGGACGCTTCCAGCGCGCGGATGAGCGAGGCCGAGTCCCACGGGCCGACGTGGCGGATCCCGCCGATGAAGAACGTGGGCGTCGAGTGCAGGTCCATGAGCTCCGCGTCCAAGCGGTCGTCCTGGATGTGGCGGAGCACAGCGGGGGAGCGCAGGTCGTCGGCGAAACGATCGGTGTCCAGACCCAGCTCGTCGGCGTAGCGGATCAGATCCGAGAGCTCCAGCTGATCCTGATGGGCGAACATCTTGCGCGTCATCTCGTAGAAGTGGCCCTGCGCCGCCGCAGCCTCCGATGCCTGCGCCGCCTGCTGGGCGTGCGGATGCGGGGCGTCGAGCGGCAGGTGCCGCCACACCCACCGCACCTGGTCGCCCAGCGCGGCGAAGACCTCGTCGATCGAGCCGGTCGCGCGGCCGCAGAACGGGCACTCGAAATCGCCGTACTCGACGATCGTGAGCGGCGCGTCCTTCGGCCCCTTGATGTGGTCGCGCGCGGGGTCGACCGGTCGGTTCAGGTACTTGCCGACGGCGACGGGCGGACGCAGGCGGTCGCCGACCGAGATGATCGCCCATCCGGCGAGGAACGCGAGGACGGATGCGGTGAGCACGCCGACGCGAGCGAGGTCCTGGGTGTGCGGGTCGTCGATCGCAATGGGCACGAGAAAGAGCGCGATCGTGAACCCGATGCCCGAAAGGGCTCCGCCGCCGGCGATCCGTGTCATCCCGAGGCCGGGGGCGAGAACGCCCTTGCCCGTCGCGCGCAGCAGCCAGGTCGCGCCCGTGATGCCGACGAACTTGCCGGCGACGAGCGCGACGATGATGCCCCAGGTCAACGGTGAGGTGAAGGCTTCCTTCAGCGTCGCAGGGTCGAGGTGGACGCCCGCGTTCGCCAGCGCGAACAGGGGCAGCACACCGAAGGAGATGTAGGGGCGCCATCCCGCATCCACGCGTTCGTTGATCGAGAGCGAGTCGCGGAGGCTGCGCTGCACCGCGGCCGCATAGACCGTGTTGGGCGACTCGCGGAAGGCACGGGTGAGCTCGGCCGTGCGCTCGACATCGCTGCGCCGGGGCGGGAAGACCGGGATGAGGAATGCGATGGCGACACCGGCGAGGGTCGCGTGCACGCCCGACAGCAGCACGACGACCCAGAGGGCGATGCCCAGAGCCGCGTACGAGAAGCCGCGGCCGTAGGGGAGGAATCGCACCAGGGCGATGAGCCCCATGAGCACGACGGCCACCACGAGGGCCACGAGGTTGAGGCTGTCGGAGTAGAAGATGCCGATCACCAGCAGTGCCCCGATGTCGTCGACGACGGCGAGGGTCAGCAGGAACGCCCGCAGGCGGGCGGGGAACTTGGGGCCGATGATGGCGAGGGCTCCCAGCAGGAACGCCGTGTCGGTGGAGATCACGACGCCCCACGCGTGCGTCTCTTCGGTGCCGAGGGTGAAGAGGATGAAGATCGCCGCGGGTACCACGAGTCCCGCGACCGCCGCCGCGATGGGAAGCGTGGCACGAGCGCGGTCGGTGAGCTCGCCGATGGTCAGCTCGCGCTTGACCTCGAGGCCGACGAGGAAGAAGAACAGCGTCATCAGCCCGTCATTGACGAGCGCGTGCAGATTCGAGTCGATCTGCACGTCGCCGACGGCGATCGTGATGGGCGTCTCCCAGAAGTGCTCGTAGCCCGCACCCCAGGGACTGTTCGCCCAGATGATGGCGAGAGCGGTGGCGATCAGCATCAGGGCGGCCGACAGGCGATCCGGGGCGATGGTCCGGCGCTTCTTCTTGGCGGGGCCGCTGCGGTGCAGTTCGACGCTGGTCATCGGGCTCCTCCCGGGCGCGGATGCGGGACCACGGGCGAATGCCCAGGAGGAAGTCTGCCGCATCCGGAGCCGGCCGGGGCGAGCGAGAGGGGCCCTATTGGGCCCACCCTGCCGGACCGGTCCCGATCAGCGCTGCATCGGACGCCAGGACTCCAGGAACGCCGAGACCGTGAGTGTCTCCATCTCCAGCTCGATCTTGCCGAACAGATGCGACGCCATGTTGGCGTCGGTGGGGATGCGGAGCACGAGCGCCTGGGTGTCGATCCGGCGGACTTCGACGTCGTACATGTTGAGTACGCCAGAACCGAGCAGGGCATCGACCCCCGCGCGTACCCAGTTCGAGGGGCGCGGCACGAGCGCGGCGCTCAGGTAGTCGGCGGCGACCTCGTCGTCGTGTGCGGTGTCCATGTCTCCATCCTCTCGTGTCGGGCACGAGAGGATGTCAAGCTCGTCCGTGGATGCGCCGACCCTGCGTAGGGTCGCCGCATGAGCGACGCCCCGACGGCGGTCCTGCGCACGCTCGGATCGACGCGGGACACGCCTGCCTTCGTGATGGTGCACGGCGTGGGGATGTCGCACCGGTCGTTGCGTCCGCTCGCCGCCGCGCTTACGGCGCAGCACGAGGTGCACCTCGTGGACCTGCCCGGCTTCGGAGGGCTTCCGCGCCCGCGGAAGGACCTCGACATCGCCGCGATGGCTGATGTCCTTTTCGCCGCGCTCACGGGTGCCGGTGTCGAGACGGCCGTCCTCGTTGGGCACTCCATGGGGGTGCAGTGGGTGCTCGAGACGGTGCGACGGCATCCGGATGCGGTTGCCGCGGTCGCACTCATCGGACCCGTCGTGGATGCTCGCCGCCGCACGCTTCGCCACCAGGCGGCCGCGCTGGCCGTTCGCGAGAGCATGCGGGTCAACGTGCGCGTCGTGATCGACTACGTCCGGTGTGGCCCGCGTTGGTTCTTCCGGCAGGTCCGTCACATGCTGCGCTACGACACGCAGTCCGTGCTGGCGGATCTCGACCGTCCCGTGCTCGTCGTCCGCGGCGAGCACGACCCCATCGCCCGCGCGGATTGGGCCGAGGCGCTCGCGGCCGGGGCGGGGGATGGCCTTGTCGTGACGATCAGCGGGCAGGCGCACCACGCGCAGTTCACGGCGCCCCGCGCCGTCGCCGATGATCTGCATCGCTTCTCGATCCGGGCGATGAGGCGCTCGTGATCTCCGCCATCGTTCGCCGTGGATGGTGGTGGGCCGCCGACTACGCCTATGCGCTGAAATGGCAGTTGCGCGGGGTTCCCGATCACACGGATCCGTCGTCGTACGCGGAGGGGGCTGGTCCCGCGATCGTCCTGCTCCCGGGCGTGTACGAGAGCTGGCGGTTCCTCCAGCCGCTTGCCGTCGCGCTGCGTCGCCGTGGATATGCGGTGCACGTGATCGACGCGCTCGGACGCAATCGGTGGCCGGTGGATGTCGGCGTCGGGCATGTCGCCGACTATCTGCGCAGGCGGCCTCTCGACGACGTGGTCCTGGTCGCGCACAGCAAGGGTGGTCTGATCGGCAAGACTCTCATGGCCGATCCCGGCATCGGCCGCAGGATCCGCGGGATGGTGGCGGTCGCCACTCCGTTCGGTGGGTCCGTGTACGGGCGCCTCATGCCGACACGCTCCTTGCGGGCCTTCTCCCCGACGGACCCCGGAATCCTCGCTCTCTCGCGGATCGTCGATGTGAACAGGCGGATCGTCTCCGTCTACGGCGCCTTCGCCCCGCACATCCCCGGCGGAAGCGCGCTGGCGGGCGCGCGGAACGTGCGCCTCGCGACCGGTGGACACTTCCGCGTGCTGGCTCATCCGCGGGTCGTCGCCGAGGTCGAACGGATGGTGGAGAGCACCGCCGCGAGGTGATCGCCGCGGTGCGCGAGCCGGTCGCGGATCCACTTCCGCGGGTGTGCGGCAGTGGGAAATCGCGTCCCGGCGTAGCGCACGCCGCCCCGCGTCCGCAGAGCGAGGGCGCACCACGCGGCCACCGCACGCTCCATGACCCACAGCGGCGCCCAGAGGGCGCTCGTCGCGGGGAAGACGGACCGGCCGCCGTGCCTGCGGCGGCCGGCCTCAGCCCAAGCGACCGCCGCGACGGCGGCGAACAACGTGGTGCGCGGGCGGTGGTGCGTGAGCAGCAGGGCGGGCAGCAGCGAAAGCTCGACGGCCAGGCGTGCCGGCTGCGCAAGGCTGTCGTATGCCTGGCGCACGCGCTGACCGCGGAAGTGCCGGGAGCTCGGCGGGCGCCGAGCGACATAGAGGTGCGGGCAGGAGCGGATGCGGCCGCCGCCGACGCGTACCGTGCGCTCGAGCTCGAGGTTCTCGAACAGTACGCGCGGATCGTAGCCGCCGAGCCTCCTGAACGTCGAAGCGCGTAGGCCGTACGTTCCGGGGTAGTCGCTGCCGAGAACGCGGTTGAGGAGCGAACGGGCGGTGTCCCAGCGGGCATGCCAGGGTCGCGGGCTGAAATGGTTCTGCGGCTTCACGAGATCGGCGACCTCCAGCATCCGGAGCACCTCTCGCAATGTGCGCGCCCCGTATCGCACGTCGTCGTCCGCGATGACGACGTGCTCGTGACGTGCGGCGGCGACACCGATGCCGACCCCCCATGCCTTGCCGTTGACGCCGTCCGGGCGGGTGACGCGCAGATGGCGTGCGTAGGGCGACCACAGCCGTGCGTGCCGTTCGGCGACGTCGGGTGGCGACGCATCGACCACTGTGATGTCGATGTGGCGGCTCAGCGCCCGAAGGTAGGCCGTGAGATCCGGCGCGTCCGCGTCATCCGTCCACCGCAGGGGCAGGACGTACTCCGCGCGCGCCGTCATCACTCGTCCGTGCGGAAGCCCGCCGCCTTGTGCGTGCCGTCGCAGAACGGCTTGATGCTCGACAGTCCGCAGCGACACAGGGCGACGGTGCGCCGGCGGCGCGGGACAGGGTTGCCGGCCGCGTCCACGATCCGCGCTTCGCCGCGCACGAGCAGCGGTCCATCGGGGTAGGCGGTGATGGTCACGGGTTCGTCGCTCATGCGACACCGCCACGCAGTGAGGAGGCGCCGCTCGTGAACGCGTCGTACATGTGCTGCGCGACCCAGCCGTCGACGGCCAAGCAGGCGGCAGCGCCGAACATGATGTCGGCGAGCAGGTCGGGCCGGTCCTCCGCGAGGGCGCCGGCGAGGTCCCGGCCGGCGATCTGCTCGTGCACGGCGTCGGCTTCGACGTGCTCGTCGAAGTAGTCGGTCACGTCCTCGCCGTAGCCGAGCCGGCGCAGACCGTCGCCGTACAGACGATTGGGGATGGAGGACGTCATCTCGAAGGCGGCCAGGTGGCCCACGATGGCTCCGAGCAGGCGACGGTTCAACCCGAACATCGACATCGTGTTGTGCGAGGCCAGGGTCACAGCGGGGACGTCGTCGACGTATGCGCCGTAGCGATCGTCGAGGCCGGCGGCGCGGACGGTGCGCGCGAAGATCTCGGCGTGTACGCGATCGGGCCGGCCCCCGCCGTACTCGTCGGACTGGATCTCCACGAGCGCAGCTTTCGCACGGCCGCGCAGTCGAGGGATCGCCCACGAGTGCGGGTCGGCTTCGCGAAGCGTGTAGACCGTGCGTTGGATGAGGAACTCGCGCGCCTGCTCCTCGGTCGCTTTGCGAGCGAGGTAGCGGGACAGGCTAGGGCCGTTGTCATCGGCGGTCAACGTGAAGAGCGCCTGCGCGACATCGGCGGCCTGGGGAGCCGGGAGGGCGGGCACGGCGATCTCCCGACGCAGGGCGGCTTCGAATGCGGATTCGACCAGCTGCCGCACGGTGAGGAGCTCCGCATCCCACTCCAGTGCGGCGTCGAGGCCGTCGAGCGAGCCGTAGGCGTTCGCGTAGAGGCAGAAGAGCGCGAGTTGGATGTCGTCGTCCCGGACGATGTCCGGCGTCATCTCGAGGGCACGCTGGGCCAGCACGGCCAGATCGTCGCCTGCCGCAGCGGCCGAGAGGCGAAGCGCGACGGCCTCACTCAGCGGGCCTCGCGCGGCGAAGGGCAGACCGGGCAGCGTCGCCCGGGGGATGGCGGTCAGTGACACGAGTGCTCCGATCGTTCGGGGGAACGTCTGCATCTCACCCGTTCCCGCGCCGGGGCGGAGGGGGCTTGACACATCGGAGGGCGCGGAGTGCTCAGCCCCTGTGGTGGCGGCTGCGCACCCGGAACCACAGTGTGAGCTCGCCGATCGCCCGCAGCACGTTGTCCGGGTCGTCCTGGTCGCCGAGGTCGTCGAACGTGTCTCGGAAGCCGTCGGGAGCGGGATGCGAGGGAGGTGAGATGGGTTCGTACCCCATGCTCCACTCCGAGAACCGTCGCTCGCGAATCTCCTCGTCCCGCACGATCCGCACGTCGGCATGCCGGGGATCCTCCCGGATCACCCGCATCAGGTCGCGCACCGCCGCATCCGGACCCTCGAGGATCTGGATGAAGTGTCCCGCCCGATACAGGAGCATGCCGGTGATCCCGCGGCGAGCGTTCGACTCCCGGCTGGTGGCGAGCAGCTGCTCCAGGTCGGGGTCGGTGAAGGGGGCGCGCGCGTGACTGGTGTAGACGACGGAGATCAACGGGCCGGTCACGGTGGGGGCTCCTTCAGCGCCGGACGGGATGCGGGCGCGGCGGCTGCGCGGTGAGTGCGCTCATCGCGTGGGTGATCACGGTGAAGCGCCCCGCAGGGCGCGAGTGCATGTCGAAGGCAACGAACGTGCCGTCGCTCTGTCGCTCGATGTACCCCAGGAACTCGCCCCACCTGCTGCCGACGTGGAAGCCGTCTTCGACGCGCGCCCAGACGACGCCCGCGGCGTTCGGGGCCGTCATCATGATGCGGCCGCACCGTCCTGGCGTCGCGCCGCCCAGATCGCCTCGATGGCCTCCCGGTGCGAGCTGTGCAGGTACAGCGAGCGGTAGCTCAGCGAGAAGCTGTCGGGGGTGATCGCGTCGGTGTAGTGCACGACGATGGCGCTGTCGAGCCCGAGCAGCCGCTCTACCTCCGCGTTCACGCGCTCAGGCACGCTCGCGCCGCCGTCGAATCGGAGCGGCGGACGTCGGGATGCGTGCCGTCATGCCACGAACGTACGCGATGCGCCCCGACAGTCGGCGGGGCTTGCGCAGCGGAGCGGGAACAGTTCGCCGACCTGGCGTCAGGAGATGAGGCTCGTTCCGCATTCCGCGCAGAAGCGGGATGTGCCGGGGTTCTCCGCGCGGCAACCGGTGCACATACGGACACTCACCAGTGAGGCCCCGCACTCCCCGCAGAACTTGCCGCCGTGCGACTGCGCGCCGCACGCGGGGCAGCGCGGCTGGGCCTGGCGACCGAGGTCGACGCCGCCGACCAGGTCCACGGTCTCCAGCCGCTGGCGCATCTGCTGACGCCGAGCCTCGACCTGCAGCTGCGCGAGCTCCTCGGTGAGGGCGGGGGAGCAGCGCACGCACTGCCCGACCTGATCGTTCCAGCACGCGTCGCCGCACACCCAGTCGCTGCATCCGCGGCACTGGTGGAACCGCGGGCCGATCTCCGCGGTGGCGGCGCGCAGCGCCTCATCCTTGGCGGGGGAGTTGGTGCTGCGGTCGAGCAGGTTCTCGGCCATGGAGGTGAACTGCGACAGCTGGCCACCGAAGAGGTTGCCGAGACCACGCGCGATCTTCTGGCCGGCCGCGCGAGGGTCGCGGCGGAACGCCGAACGGTAGCCGTTGCCGCAGCGCTCGCAGCGGAACTCGAACTGGTAGCCGTCGGCGTTGGAGAGGTCGCTGAAGTTGTCGGTGAACGGCACGTGCTCAGACATGTGACTCCTGGGAGAGTCGGTCGGGTCCGAGGGGGAATCGGATGCCTCGTGCCGGTGCGCCCGGGCGCGATCTGCGTCCTGATCAGACGATAACACCGTGGATTCGGGGTCCAGAACCGCTGTGGATTGCCGCATCCTCTCGGTCAGTGGGCGAGGCTCGAGACGAGGTTGATGGTCGCCGCGACGACCACGACGCCGAGGAGGAACGACAGGAGCGCATGGCGAAGGGCCTCGCGTCGGATGGTGCTGCTGGTGATGGTGGTGTCCGACACCTGGTACGTCATGCCGAGGGTGAACGCGAGGTAGGCGAAGTCGCGGTAGGCGGGGGGATCCGGCTGGTTGAAGTCGATGCCGCCGTGCTGTGCGTAGTAGAGCGCGGCGTAGCGGAGGCTGAAGAGCACGTGGATGAGGAACCACGACGACGCCACGGTGACGACCGCGATGCCGGCCAGTTCGAGCCGGGCGGAGTTCGAGCTCACGGTGCCCGCCTCCACCAGCACGAGCGCGATGGCCCCGAAGCTTGCGAGACTGGCCAGCACCAGCAGGGTCTGCGCGGTTGTCCGGGTCGGATCCTCGCGCGTCGCGTGCTGCTCGGTCTGGACGGCGTCCAGCCGCAGGATGCCGAGCCACACCCACGCCGAGAAGGTGCCGGCCCCCGCGATCCAGCCGATGGCAGGGGCGTAGATCCACGAGGACGTCAGGCCTACGGCGACAGTGACGACGAAGAACACGCCGAAAAGGAGCGTGACCCGCCACCCGGCGCGGTGGCGGCGCGAGGAGAAATCCGTGGCCGGGGTGCTCACGCGCGGGCCGTTCGCTCTTGCATACCCGGATCGTACGGCGTGCGCGGGGCGGGCAGCCCTGTGGATTGCCGTGACGCGCGGGTCGCGCCACACTGAACTCGATGCGGTGAATCAGCCGGACCTTGGGGGTGGCGAGGTGAGAGACGAGAACGCTCGTGCGACACACGAGGTGCTGGCTGGGTTGGGATTTGAGGACGGTGATGCCGGGGGCGTCGCCGAGCCGTCGAAGCAGGCAGAGACCGACGGGCGCTCCCGCCTGTTCGCGCGGGTACTGCTCATCGTCGCCGGCCTTGCCGGCATCGCAGGCGGGTTCGTCATCGCCGGGCACGGGGCGGCCTACCTCTTGGCTCAGACGGCTCTTTTTCCCTGGCTCATCCGATTCGGGCCCGAGTACCTCGACGTCATGGTCCCTTCGGTGCTCATTCTCGTCGGCGGTGCGCTGCTCGCGTTCGTGGGGTTCGGCCTGATCATGACGTCCCTCAATCTGGGGCAGACCCGCCGCTGAGGACGCGGCCGGCGCTGTCCTCCCCTTGGAACAGGCGCTTGTTGTCTTCCACCCATCGGCGGAACGTGCGAGACGGCTTGCCGGTGATGCGCGTGTACTCGG
Organism: Microbacterium sp. SORGH_AS_0862; assembly: GCF_030818795.1. Taxonomy (NCBI): domain Bacteria; kingdom Bacillati; phylum Actinomycetota; class Actinomycetes; order Micrococcales; family Microbacteriaceae; genus Microbacterium; species Microbacterium sp. SORGH_AS_0862. The sequence continues at coordinate 2,517,202 of NZ_JAUTAY010000001.1, forward strand.
CTGACAGGGGTGGGGTGGACCCGACGGCCTCCCGCCAATCCTTGATGATCTGGCGTACCCAGACCTCCGGAACATGACGCGAGAGCATCGCCGCCGACTCCGCCTCCGTCTGTTCGGTCACCGAGAGCGGCCGTCCGATGACGTCGCCGATGATCTCGATCTGTTCGCGCAACGTGAGGCGTTCGGGTCCGCTGAGTGACGGCGCCTGTCCCATCAGGGCGTCCGAGGTCATCGCGATCACGGCGACATCGGCGATGTCCTGTTCGTGGATGGGGGCCTGCACCGCATCCGGGTGAGGGAGAGGGACGGCTCCGTCGCTCCTGATGGCCCAGCTCCACCGCGCAGCGTTGCTGGCGAAGCCGCCCGGTCGGAGGAACGTGTAGGCGAGCCCCGACTCCTCGACGGCTCGTTCGACGCGAAGGAAGCGGCCGCCGTTGAAATCCTCCGCCGCGCCCGGCAGGGTGACGGCGCTGGAGGACAGCAGCACCACATGTCGCACGTGGGCGGCGGCAAGCGTGTGCAGCAGCGGTTCCGGCGCAGCGAGATCTGCGTAGAGGAACACCCGATCGACGCCCACAAGGGCATCGGCGAAGGATGCGGGGTCGTCGAGGTCCGCGGCGAAGGTCTGCACGGAGGCGGGCAGAGTCAGCTTCTCGGGCGAACGACTGGTCGCACGGACCTCCGCTCCGCGCTCGAGGAGTCCTTCCACCACCGCGCCGCCCACGGCGCCGCTCGCACCCACAACCAGAACAGACATCAGACACCCTTCTCAATTACGAACGTTGTTCGCGAACAGTATTCGTTACGAACGGCGTTCGTGTCAACTGGTACTCTCGGCGCATGACTTCGACAGGCGATGGGCGAGCCCGCCGCGGAAGATCCGCCAAGGCTCCGCTTTCTCGGCAGGCGATTCTGGATGCGGCGAAGCAACTGGTGCGCGAACGGGGGGTCGACGCGCTGACCCTGCGACAGGTCGCGGATCGCGTCGAAACGGGGCCTGCATCCCTGTACGCGTACTTCGCCAACCGTGACGTACTGCTCGAGCATCTTCTCGACGCGGCGTACGGCGAGGTGGAACTCGTCGAGATCACGACGGGCGGATGGAAGCCGGCGCTCGCCGCCACGATCGGCAACACCATCGACGCTCTCGGTCGCTACCCCGGCCTCGGAGGTGTCGCGCTCGGGACCATTCCGACGCTGCCAGGCGCGCTTCGGCTCGCGGAGCACGAGCTGACGCTGATGGATGCGGGAGGTGTGCCGGACGATCGTGCCGCGCTGGCCGTCGATCTCATCGCTCAGTTCGCCGCATCCACCGCCGTCGAACGGGCCGTGCGTCACGAGGATCCTCGCGGTGCCGTGCAGCGGGGGCGGGTGCGGGCCATGTACCAAGAGGCCGATCCCGCCCGGTTCCCTCGCGTGACGAGATCCGCCGCACTGCTGACCGGCCCGGGCGACGAGGCGCGACGCGTCTTCGCCATCGACCTCATCGTGAACGGGATCGAGCGCCGCGAGTGAGTGTAAATGCTCAGCTCGCGCTGAGCATTTACATAGCTGAAACACAGAAGCGCATCCGAGAAACACCGCCTCTCTAAGTTCCGGGGTGGACGTATCCGTCCGTTACCCGAACGCAGGAAGAGGACGCCGTGAAGGCACTCGGCTCCGCGCGCTGGCGCGCGCTCGCCACAATCCCCATCATCGCCGCTTTGCTTCTCCCCGCCGCGCCCGCGGTCGCTGCCTCCGCTCCGGCGGCCGTTCCGGCCGCTGCGGGCGACATGCTCGATCCGGACACGCTGCCCGACCCCACAGCGCGTGGGCCGTTCGCCGCCTCGACCATCCAGGAGACGAAGCTGGGCACGGTCGCGCTGCAGGAGCCCAACTCCCAGGGCGGTGCGCCGACGGCGGGCTCCGCGCAGGCGGCTGAGAACATCGAGATCCGGGGAGCGCTGTACTACCCGAGCGACCGCCGCGAGCCGTCACCCGTTCTCGTGCTCGTGCACGGCAACCACGGATCATGCGATGTCGCGGGCTCGAACACGACGCTCTCCTGCAACCAGTTCAAGCGCAACGAGGCGGGATACGCGTACCTCGGTGAGAACCTGGCGACGTGGGGGTACACGGTCTTCTCCGTGTCTCAGGACCAGCTGATGATGCGCCAGGACAGCACGAGCGGCAAGGGCATGCATCAGCGGCGGCTCCTCATCGCCGCGACGCTCGACGCGCTCACGGCCGCCAACCAGCCGGGGGGTCTGCCCGTCGACGAGCACACCACTCTCGGTACGACGCTCGTCGGCAAGCTCGACATGACGCGCATCGGGCTCATGGGTCACTCCCGCGGTGGCGACGCCGTCACGAGCTTCATCGACTACAACCGCATCCGCACCGATGGGCCGCGGTACCCGTTGCGCGGTGTCATCGCGCTTGCGCCCGTGGACTACGAGCGCAAGGCGCCGTACGGCGTGCCCTTCATGTCTGTGCTTCCCTGGTGCGACGGCGACGTCTCCAACCTCCAGGGCGCTCGATTCTTCGAGCGCAGCCAGTACATCAACGGCGAGAACCCCTTCCCGTCGATCCAGGTCTCGCACCTGGGCGCCAACCACAACTGGTACAACTCCGTCTGGTTCGCCGACGGCCAGGACGGCAACACCAGCGGCGACGCCGCATGCGGTGACACCCGACCGTCCAGCACCAACAATGTCGCGGCCACCAACCACCGTCTCAGCGGCGCCGCCAGCTACGACCCGTGGTCGTACCGCGTCGATAACTCCGACACCTACAACCCCCTCGTGAACACGAAGATCTCCGGCGACCCGGCGCGCATGGGCGCGCAGGAGAAGCTGGGCCTCGCGACGATGGCCGCCTTCTTCCGTCGCTACGTCGGCGGCGAGGGCGCGTTCGAGCCGTACATGACCGGCGAGCTGTCGAACACGACCACGCACAACCAGGTGCCCGCGTCCGCGTGTCCGAGCATCACCGCGGGTGACACGGCGATCTCCTGCGCCGATCGCGTGTCGACGACCTACTTCGCGCCGTCCAACGAGCGCATCGACATCATTCGCCCCGAGGTGGAGAACCCGCTCACGCTCAACGCGCTGGGCGGCGCGCTCAGCGGGACGGGATTCGCGAACCCTTACCTCGACAACGACGGCGTGACTCCGCGTCCGCAGCCGACGCTGGGATACGACTGGTGCAACCCGGAGCCGAACCAGTTCTCGACCAGCGTGCTCGGCATCGCGGGTCAGCCGACCGGCGCGAAGGCCTGCCCCCTGCCCGGCAAGGCGGAGATCGGCGGACAGAACGGCACTCGGGAGAACTCGCCGATCAACCAGTCCTACGGACGGCAGCTCTCGCTCGCGTGGGAGAAGGGCTCGTCGGCGACGCTGACCGCCCAGATCCCGGCGGCCTCGAAGGACGTCAGCGGCATGAAGGCGCTCGCGCTGTCGGCGGATGTCAACTTCTTCGATCCGCGCAACCCCGGCTACGCATCGCGGGAGCCCGGAGCGCCGGCGGCGGACGTGATGTGGAACCCCTCCGCATCCAGCCAGGACTTCGACATCGTGCTGACCGACACCGCGGGCAAGGCGGCTTCGGTGCGCGCCGGCGACCCGCGCTGGGGCAACGCGCTGCACATGGCGACGGGCACGAAGACGCCGTCGACCCACATCGTGCTGGAGCAGATCCGTGTGCCGCTCACCGAGTTCACCGCGCAGGGTGTGGACGTGTCCTCGCTCGCCAAGCTCGAACTGCGATTCGGGGTCGAGGGTACGCCGGAATCGGGTTCGATCCAGCTCGCTGACGTGAGGTTCCAGGAGGCGGCCACCGCCGCGCCGATGATCCTTTCGGACGGCACCGCGAAGAACGCGGGCGCCGGATTCGGTGAGCCGGCCTCGGGCCCGAGCCCGAAGGCGTTCCTCGAGAAGACAGACATCACCGCAGGCGCGCTCGCGCTGCCCGACACCGTGGCCGACCCCGCGTCGAACGTGACGTGGGTCGTCGACGACGACAAGGTGCAGTGCCCGAACGCCAACTTCACGAAGATCCAGGAGGCGATCGACTTCGCATCGCCCTGGGACACGATCGTGGTGTGCGAGGGGACCTACCAGGAGCGTTCGACGCCCACCGTCGCCGCACGCAACCCCGTCTCGGCGCTCGCGCCCGGCGCGACCAACGGTCTGACGATCGCCAAGCCACTGAAGATCAAGGGCGCTGGCGCCGACAAGGTGACCATCATGCCGGATCAGTCGCTCGCGACTCTGGAGGGCTCGACACCGTATCTGCGCGACACGGGCGGCAACGTCGTCACGGTGTCGCGGCAGTCGCTGGGCTCGACGGACACCAACGAGCTGTTCGTCGACATCTCCGGCGTCACGATCACCTCGGGTTCGGTCTGGGCCGAGGCGGGCGTCGCCTTCGTCAACACGGCCGGTCGCATCAGCGACAGCGTGATCGGACCGCTGAAGACGGCCACGACCCCTGAAGAGCGCGCTGCGCACCCGCACGGATGGGGTGTCGTGAAGACGAACTTCCTGCAGGGAGCCGGTGCCGGGACGGTGGAGACCGAACTCACGATCGCGGACAGCCGTGTGACCGGGTTCCAATCGGGCGGCATCCTGTTCGACGGTGCCCGCGGGGCGGACGGCGACGCGGCGAATCTGCTGCGGGCGGGCATCCGTCAGCACGGATACGTGACCGGCACCGTCATCGAAGGTGCCCCGAACGCGGGCCAGCCGCAGGTCGGCGTGCGCTATACGAGCGGGTTCGACGGGTTCGTCGCATCGAGTCGCATCACGGGACACCGCTTCGACGCGACTCCGACGTCCGCCGTCGGCGTCGAGCTGCGCGACGCGGGTGCTGTCGAGGTTCGTGAATCGGTTGTGACCGGCAACGGTGTGAGCGTGGCGAACCGTGACGCGTCGGGTACGGCGCCGCGTACCGACGCGCCCGTGACGGTGCGCGGCAGCCTCGTCGACGGTCTCTCAGCCGACGGATCCACCGTGACCGTCCTCGACCCGAAGGCCGTCGAGCCGGCGGGCGTGCCCATGACCGTGGGTGCCGTGGACAATGCGGCGCCGGCGGCAGCGATCGTCGACCCCGGTGCGGGCCTCACGATCGAGGTCGGTGACACGATCGCTCCGCTCGTGCGGGCGAAGGACGACCTCGCCGTCACCTCCGTGGAGCTGCTCGCGAACGGGAAGTCGGTGGGGCTGACGGGTGTCTCGCCCTACGCCTTCTCTTGGCAGGCCGCCGAGGCCGACAAGGGCACCAAGGTCGCCTTCACGGCCGTGGTGACGGATGCGGGAGGCATGAAGACGACGACGGATGCGCTAGAGGTGACCGTTGCGGGAGATGCGCCCGGTGGACAGGAGCCTGGTGGCGAAGAGCCCGGTGGACAGGAGCCTGGTGGCGAAGAGCCCGGTGGACAGGAGCCTGGTGGCGAAGAGCCCGGTGGGCAGGAGCCTGGTGGCGAAGAGTCTCCGGCTGCCACGGCGGTGCTGTCCCTGTCTGCGCAGACGGTCAAGGCGGGTGATCCGGTGACGGTGAGCGGGGCCGGCTTCGCTCCGGGAACTCAGTTGCGGCTCGAGCTGCACTCGGTGCCCGTGGTCCTGGGCAACGAGACCGTCGGGGCGGATGGATCCTTCCAGACCACGGTCACCATCCCCGCGGATGCGGCGGCCGGGGCGCACACGCTGCGCGCCTTCGCAGCCTCCTCGGAGCTCGCATCGGTCGCCCTTGAGGTGACGGTCTCATCGCCGCTCGCAGCCACTGGCGGTGCGCTGTGGACGACCGGCATCGTGCTGGGGGCGCTGCTGCTGGCCGTCGGAATCGCGATGCTGCTGCTGGTCGTGCGGCGGCGGATGCGCGTGAGCTGAGGTCGCTGAACGAGACGGGGCGAGGGCTGTGACCCTCGCCCCGTCTTCTTTGCATCACTTGCCTTCGATATACCCCAGGGGGGTATTCTGGATTCGCGGACGCGGTCCGCGGAGGGAGGGCAGGATGTCGCACGATCACATGGCGCATCACGCCGATGCGGCGGGCCATGAGCACCACGATCAGCACGCCGGTATGGCGGACAGCGGGCACGCCGGCATGGGGCATGGTGGGCACGCTGGTCACGGCGATCATGTCGCCCAGTTCCGTCGGCTGTTCTGGATCATGCTCGTGCTCGCGGTGCCGGTGGTCGCCTTCTCGGGCATGTTCTCGATGCTGCTGGGCTACTCGCTTCCTGACGGTGCCTGGGTCGGGTGGGTCTCACCATCGTTGGGTGCGGTCATGTACTTCTGGGGCGGATGGCCGTTCCTCACCGGCGCGGTCTCGGAGGTGCGAGCGCTCCGGCCGGGGATGATGCTGCTGATCGCGCTCGCCATCACCGTCGCGTTCGTCGCATCACTCGGTGCGAGCCTCGGGCTCCTCGATCACGAGCTCGACTTCTGGTGGGAGTTGGCGCTCCTCATCGTCATCATGCTGCTCGGCCACTGGATCGAGATGCGCTCGCTCGCGCAGACGACATCGGCGCTCGACTCCCTGGCGGCCCTGCTGCCGGATGAGGCCGAGATCGTCGACGGCGATGACACACGAACGGTCGCTCCCTCCGACCTCCGGGTCGGCGACGTCGTCGTGGTGCGCCCCGGCGGACGCGTTCCGGCCGACGGTCGCGTGGTCGCCGGTTCGGCGAGCATGGACGAATCTATGATCACGGGGGAGTCCCGCACGGTGCGCCGCGCCGCGGGCGCGGGGGTGGTGGCGGGAACGATCGCCACCGACTCGTCGATCCGGGTCGAGATCACGGCGGTCGGCGACGGCACGGCTCTCGCCGGCATCCAGCGTCTTGTCGCCGACGCGCAGAACTCATCGTCGCGGGCCCAGCGGATCGCAGATCGGGCCGCGGCCTGGTTGTTCTGGTTCGCGCTCGGCGCCGCGGTCATCACAGCCGCCGTCTGGAGCCTGGTCGGACTGCCCGATGAGGCGGTGGTACGCACGATCACCGTTCTCGTCATCGCCTGCCCGCACGCGCTCGGGCTCGCCATCCCGCTCGTCGTCTCGATCGCGACGGAGCGCGCGGCCCGCGGTGGCGTCCTGATCAAGGACCGCCTCGCGCTCGAGCGGATGCGCGTCGTCGACACCGTGCTGTTCGACAAGACCGGCACGCTGACGAAGGGTGAGCCCACCGTGACCGGCATCGAGAGCACAGGGCAACTGACCCGCGACGACCTGCTCGCCCTGGCGGCCGCCGCCGAGGCGGACTCCGAGCATCCGCTCGCCCGCGCCATCGTCGCTGCTGCCCGCGAACATGGCGCACGCATCCCCAGCGCATCGGATGTCGCATCCTCTCCGGCGGTCGGCGTCACGGCCACGGTCGACGGCAGGACGATCCGGGTCGGCGGACCGAATCTTCTGGCCGAAGAGAGTGTGCGGGAGTTGCCTGTCGCCGATGTCTGGCGAGAGGAAGGCGCGATCATCCTGCACGTGCTCTCCGACGGGGAGGTCATCGGTGCGTTGCGCCTCGCTGATGCCGTGCGTGAGGAATCCCGTCAGGCGATCGAGGCACTGCACTCGCTGCAGCGCGAGGTCGTGATGATCACCGGCGACGCGGAGGCGGTGGCGAACTCCGTGGCCCGGGAGCTCGGTATCGATCGCGTCTTCGCGGGGGTCCGCCCTGAGGACAAGGCCGACAGGGTGAGAGATCTCCAGTCCGAGGGCCGGGCCGTCGCAATGGTCGGCGATGGCGTCAATGATGCGCCCGCGCTCGCGCAGGCTGACGTCGGCATCGCCATCGGCGCCGGAACCGACGTGGCGATCGCCTCGGCGGGCGTCATCCTGGCCGGCTCGGATCTGCGTTCGGTGTTGTCCGTCATCCAGCTCTCTCGCGCGTCTTACCGGAAGATGGCGCAGAACCTCTGGTGGGCGGCGGGGTACAACCTGCTGTCGGTGCCGTTGGCGGCGGGGGTGCTGGCACCACTCGGATTCGTGCTGCCGATGTCGGTCGGGGCCATCCTGATGTCGGCGTCGACCGTGGTGGTGGCGATCAACGCCCAGCTCCTGCGTCGTCTGGATCTGCGCCCGGAGACGAGCACCCGCGACATCCTCGGCGAGGCCGCTCGGGCGTAGCCGCGGCGGGGTAATCGCCGCTCAGTCCGAGGCAACCCGCACAGGCGAGCCGCCGGTGAGCGCCGTGAGCTGCTCGAACGTCAGCGGCATCACGGTGTGCGGTGTGCCGCCCGCGGCCCAGATCGTCTCGTAGTCGTTCAGGCTGGTGTCGATCACGGTTCGGATCGGTGTGGGGTGCCCTACCGGGGCTACGCCGCCGATGGCCTGCCCGGTGATCGCACGCACTTGCTTCGCGGAGGCCATGACGATGGTTGAGGCGTCCAGCTCCGCGGCCAGGATGTCGGTGTCGACGCGATGCCGGCCGCTGGTCATCACCAGCACCGGTTCGTCGTCGGCCAGGAACAGGAGGCTGCTCGCGATCGCTCCGACCTCGCATCCGAGTGCGGAGGCCGCGTCGGCGGCCGTGCGAGTGGAGTCCGGCAGTTCGCGCACCTGCGAGACGATTCCCGCCTCGGTCAGGTGCTGCTGGACGATCCGGCTCCGTTCGGGCAGGTGCTGGTCATCGGTCATGGGGGAGCTGTCCTTCCTCGGAGGCGGTGTGCGGTGGATAGTGCATGAGCAGGATGACGTCTGCCGCATCGTCGAGTGCCTGGAAACGATGCGGCCCATCCCCCGGATAGCGGACGCTCTCGCCGGCGCGCAGCTCTTGCTCGGTGCCTGGCGGACCGATGAGGACGCGCCCCCGGATGACGGTGATCGTCTCTTCGATGCCGTGAGCGTGAGCGCGGGACTCCTGGCGGTCGGTCGTGAGAGTTGCGCGGTAGGCCTCGATCAGGGTCGAGCCGACCGTCCATTTGTCGAGCAGTATCGCGGACACGGAAGCGCCGGTGACCGGCTGGGCCTCCGCGCCGCTGCCGGCGAGGAGGGCGCCCAGCGGTGAGTCGAGTGCGGTTGTCAGTGCGAACAGGGTGTCGAGGCGTGCACCTCGGCGATCGTTCTCCAGCTCGGAGATCGTGCCCTTGCCGATCCCGCTCACGCGAGCGAGCTCCGAGAGCGACATGCCGCGCTCCTCGCGGAGCCGCCGCAGTCGTACGCCGACGGATTCGTCCATGTCGCACCACCGTTCTGAAAACAGAACGATACGGATGTGGGTGTGTGCACGCAAGTCCAAGGCTCGGGCCTGGCCGTGGGGCGAGGTGCTCGCGGCCATCCGATCGCGAGACTGCACTTCCGCCACGAGATCACGGGTGATCACCGTGATCTCGTGCGCGAAATGCAGTCTCGCGATGGAGACAGGCTCAGGTGAGGTTGTCGCGGCGCCAGAGCGCGGCGGATGCGGTGAGATCCTCCGCGTAGCTGGTGAGACGCAGCGCCCGCGTGGTGAACGAGGACGCCCGTTCCGGCTCGCTCGTCTCGTAATCGTCGGCGAGCTGCACCGCGCCCGCGGCCGTCACGCGGCAGAACGCCGCGGCGCGCTCGAGCGCGACGGCGAAATCGCCCTCGAAGAGCCCACGCAGGATCATGTCGATCAGCGCCATCAACTCCTCGGGCCCTGCCGGCGCCGGCGCGCCCGCGACCAGGTCGTCGATCGATGCGAGTGCAGCGCGGCCCCGCTCGTACAGGAGCGCCGCCGTGCGCGGGTCGTCGTGGATCATCGCCTGGAGCAGGTAGAGACGCCAGAGCGCGCCCGGCAGCGAGCGCGCAGGTGCCCGTGACCACAACTCGGCGACGTCGTCGATGCCGTGCTCGGTTGCGAAGGACACCAAGCGGTCGACGACCTCCGCATCCGGATCCGCACGGACGCGGGCGAGGAGAGCAGCGGCGGTCGAGTGCGCGATACGCGACACTTCGGCGGGATCGTCGCCCGAGAACAGGCGGTCGAACAGTTCGGCGGGACGCCGAATGGGCTTGTGGAAGGGCCGCTGCTCGTCAGTCATCCCCTCAAGGGTACTCGCGCCCTCCACCACGTCGACGGGCGGCGGATGCGGCGATCAGAGGTCTTTCGAAACAGTAGGCTGGAGGTCACGGGCCTCTAGCTCAGTCGGTAGAGCATCGGACTTTTAATCCGCGGGTCGAGGGTTCGAGCCCCTCGGGGCCCACCAGTCAGGCACTGGGATCGCGCGGCTCCGCCGAGGTCCCGAAGTAGGAAATCCCGGCGAGAACCCGTCTCCTCGCCGCGATCTCCCGCCCGGTGCCCTGCCACGATCGCTACATGACCTTCGCCGAGGACCTCGTGGCACACCTCAACAGATTGCCCGCAGCCCCATTCCTGTTCGTGGGAAGCGGGTTCTCCCGGCGTTTCGTGGGCGCCGATGACTGGGCGGGACTTCTGCGGCGGTTCGCCGAACCTACGGGAAATGCCTACGAACGCTATGCGTCGGCGGCGAACGGAGACTTCCCAAGGATCGCGACGCTCATCGCGGATGACTTCCATGGCGTCTGGTGGGACAGCGATGCTTACGCGGATCAGCGTGCCGCGAATCCCGCGCCCCGTGGTCGGACATCGCCACTGAAGATCGCCATCGCGGACTATCTCAGCGATGCAGTCTCGCAGTTGCCGAGCTCGGGGCTTCTCGTGGACGAGTTAGCAATGCTCAGCAAGGGCACCATCGAGGGAATCATCACCACGAACTACGACGAAGTCCTCGAGCATCTCTTCCCAGACTTTGCGGTATTCGCGGGTCAGGACGAGTTGCTTTTTCATGAGCCGCAGGGCGTCGGAGAGATCTACAAGATCCACGGCAGCTCAGCTAAGCCGGAATCCCTAGTAGTCGAACTGGAGGACTACGAGCGGTTCACTCGACGTAACGCCTACTTGGCGGCAAAACTCCTGACGATCTTCGTTGAGCACCCCGTCATCTTCATCGGCTACTCACTAACAGACGACGACGTCCGCGAGATCCTGACGAGTATCGCGCACATCCTCACGAACGAGAATCTCAGCAAGCTGCAAGATCGGTTGATCTTCATCCATCCGCTCAAGGGCGAGGATGCGCAGAGTACGGTAGGGGCGATTGTCCAGCCGGTTAGCCGAACGTGGTGTGAGCTGAACCCGTCAATGCCGCTGACGGATTGCATGGGCGTAACACCGGGCACGTATCCCGGCCCCGGCTCTACTTCGAGCAGAATGGTGCTGAACAATGAACCGCCGCGGAAGGCCCCAAACCTCTGTTGGTACTCGCCAAACTTCGGTAACGACCCTGCCAGCACCTGGAGCTGTACGTCGGGAGACCTCTGATTAGCGGCAACCCGAGGACCCAGTCCGCCCTGCTTGGGGCGGGCTGGGTCTGCCTATTCATCGGTCTCCTCCTGCCGTTCTGCGTCTCGCTCTTCGCGGCGTATCAGCTCCGCGACCTCAAATGCACCCGCGATCCTGCGTGGACCATGGCGCCGCTCTTGTTCACATGCGGCGAACGAACGACAGCGGAGTTGCTCGTCGGCTGGGCGGGGACGGTCCTGTCCATTAGTTGTCTCTTGATCGCCGTCATCATTGCGACGGTCGCCGCGCTCGGGGCTGCCGCACGGCGCACGGCGCACGGGCTTCGCTCGGCATCCTGCCACTTCGCCCTGACGGTCGTTGCGGCTGCGATTGCGTGCTGCGCCGTCCTCCTCAGTCGTCCCGATGAGTTGTGGGGGACCAATTCGTGGCTGTTCTTTACGACGGGTGCGGGGCTGTTGGTCTGCACCGCGGGTGGCATACTGCGCATCGTTTTGAAGGCTCGCGCATCCCACTAACGCGGACCAAGACGCGCACGCTGAGCTCCACGAGGGAGAGAAGCGATATGTCGCACGCGCGGCGCGATCAGCGACAGAGCAGGGCAGGCCTCTGGTACTTCAGTCCGTCGCGACTACCAGACGCGGCACATCGGGCAGAAGGTCATTGATAGAGATCTCCAACGCCTGACAGATCGTGAGCACCGTGGCGAGCCTCGGGTTGGTCGCTGCCCCGCCGCGCGTGACCGCGCCCCGCTCGTACTGCTGGTAGGCGTAGAGCGAAATGCTGGCTCGCTCGGCCATCTGCTCCTGCGTGAGCCCCTTCGCATCACGTGCGCGGCGCAGGTTCATTCCTAGTTCCCGCGCAAACTGCGCCCACTCAGGGGACGCTGCTGGGCTCGGGTTCACCGCTTCAGCCTGAAACCAAGAAGAGTTGGCAGGAACCAATAGAAATTGGTAAAGTTCGGAACTAGGCTGCCCCGACGCTCCCGAGGTGGCTTGCCGCACGCTCCGGCTCACCACTTACCGCCCTTGGGGGAGCTTCCAATGACCCGACCCTGGCGCCGTCTTCGGCGCACTTCATCCGTCGCTGCCGTGGCGCTGGCCGTCGCCGCGCTCGTCATCGCGCCCCAGGTAGTCAGCGCTGCCGACGACGTACCCCAGGTGATCGTGAGTAACCTCGCCGTCAATACGGCCACTCCCGAGGCTGCGACGGTCACTTTCGACTACGCGCCCAATGTCAGCGACGAGGCCCCCACTCGGCCCTACAGCTTGCGCATCTACGTCTACCCGTCGAACGCGAACCGTGAAGAGGGCACCATCGACTACCTCACCATCTCGTCGGTCGGCTCCTACAGCAAGACGTTCACCCTCGCCCCTGGCAATTACAACGTCTCGGTCGGGGTCCACCGGATCGAAAACTGCGAGTGCGGCGGCCCGGAACCGACCATGTTCACCACGGTGCCGTTCACGGTCACCGCGGTCACGCCGACCCCCGAACCTACGCCGATGCCTACCACGCCTGAACCGACGCCGGAGCCCACGACGCCCGCGCCTCAGCCTTCCGAAACGACCGCTCCTGCTACCCCCGCAGCCTCCCTGTCCGCGACGAGCGTCCTCGTGGGAAGCGGCGTGACGGTGACGGCAACCGGGCTTGCGGCCAACGAGCCCGTCGAGATCTGGATCCACAGCACACCCATCCAGCTTTGGGCTGGCACGGCCGACGCATCCGGCGCACTGACACGGGCCATCACCGTCCCCGCGGATATCCCGCTAGGCGCCCATCAGATCGAGGTCCGCGGCCCCACAAGCGTCTCCCTCTGGCTCAACCTCACAGCCCGGGGCGCCGAGCTTGCCGCAACGGGCGTGGATGGGAGTGTCGGCGCTGGCGTCGGCATCGGAGCGGCGACGCTCCTGTTCGGCGGCGCCAGCGTCCTACTTCTCGCAAAGCAGCGTCGCCGAGAGGCTGCCTAATACGTCCCCGGCAAATAGGGCGTCCGCATCGCGGGCGCCCTATTTTGTTTGCGTGTGCATGAAAGGGCGCGGATCTGATTTTGCGCAAGTGGAGGGATCGCATTGGTTTGGTATGTCATACTCCCTAGCTATGGCTAAGCAGCAGATCACCCGACTCATTGATGACCTCGACGGCGAGGTTCTCGAAGCCGGCAAGACCATCCACTTCTCGCTCGAAGGCCGCGCCTACGAAATCGACCTCTCCGACAAGAACGCTGAGAAGCTCCGCGAGGCATTCGCGCCGTTCATAAAGGCTGGTCGCTCTATTGGGAGCGCTTCCCGTGGTGCCTCCACGCGCGGCCGCGCTGCGAAGAAGGACAGCCGCGACCTCGGGGCTGTGCGCGAGTGGGCCGCAGCGAACGGCTATGAAGTGAGCGCCCGCGGACGCGTTCCCGCTGCTGTGTTGGAGGCATACGACGCTGCTCAGTAATCCATCTGCTTGAGAAGGGCGCGTTGTATAGCGCTAGCGTTCCGGCGGAGTGACTGCAGAAGGCGTTGCCGCGTGGGGATACTCCCCGCGGCAACGCCTTCTGTTCATTTACGTCGGCGGTAAGTCGGCCCGACGTAGGTATCCAGAATCAGCAGCACGACAGCAAGCAAAGCGCCTCCGATCAGAAGCACGCTGCCGACAGGGATCAGACTGAGTGTCGACGCCTCGTACGTCTCACTAGTCGGCTCTAGTCGTGTCCAGACTGTGGTTTCGGACGTAGACAGCAGGACGAGCCCCGCGATCACGGCGGCGACCGCGATCAGCCACAGTAGCCAGTAGCGCAGCCGGGGCCAGTCTGCGGTTCGTTGGGGCGCTTCTTCGGTGCTCATCGAGTGCAGTAGAGCATATTGATGGGCGTGAACGCTACCTGATTTCGGGAGGTCTCCATCAGGCGACGAGCAGTGATACCTCCAGCCTTGGTGACCTTCCATTTCTGCAGGTCGAAGTACTTAAAGGTGCCCATGATGTAGGCCTTGTACTCGCTCCGGGCCGGCATCTTCGGCGATGTGCACGTGATCGCTCCGGTTATGCTCGCCGATGCGGACATGCCGATCGTTGTACCCACCTGGCTAGCGGAGAGCCCCATCGTCGCGTTGACTGTGGCGCCAACTGTGTAAGACCCGGACACGGTGCAGGTCGTGTTCGCTACTGCTGTCTTGCAACCGCCTACTAGCTTCTTGAGGTTTGGTTGCTTCGTCTTGGTAGTCACGTTGATCGGGATGTACTCGTATCGAGTGACCGTAATTGCCGGGTCGGCCACCACCGGATAGGCATCCTTTGGCACGGCAGAATCGTCGACGATCTGAGTCACGACATTGGCGGAGAGATCGTAGCGGGTTGGCACCGGCTTTCCGTTCGCGTCGACAGCCCAAGGCGCAGTCGCGGTTGCGATCTCGTCGCCCGCAGCGTCAAGCACAGCGAAACCGCCGTCTGGCAGCGGGGTCACCTCGCCGCCGCCGTCCACATCGATCACGTAACTGAACGATGAGGTCGCGCCCTCTTCAGAGAGAACGGTCAGGACCTGGATAACGCCGTCAGCCCCGATCACGGGCACCGTGGTCGATCCGTCGGCGTTGTCATAAGCGACGGTCGAACCTGTCAGGGTCTGAGCTGCTGCCGAAGTATCCGCGGCAGGCAGCGTGATGGAGATGGCCGGAGCATCAACGGCCTGGATGACCAACGGGCTGGCGCTGTCCACGGGCACAGCCACGGACACATCGTCGACGACGCCCTCCACGACGACGCCATCTTCATCAGACGGAACCAGCGTGGCTGCTCCCTCCAGCGCTTCTTGAACCGCTGGCTGATCGATCACCGCTGCTTCCGTCGAGTCAGGCTCATCGGCGAACGCAGCGGGCGTCATGATCGTCGTCATGCTGGCCACGAGAACTGCCGCGCCTATGAGCGCGGTAGAACGTTCAAT
Source organism: Microbacterium sp. SORGH_AS_0862 (assembly GCF_030818795.1). Lineage (NCBI taxonomy): Bacteria > Bacillati > Actinomycetota > Actinomycetes > Micrococcales > Microbacteriaceae > Microbacterium > Microbacterium sp. SORGH_AS_0862. Next base: position 2,532,384 of record NZ_JAUTAY010000001.1, read on the forward strand.
CTTCATTTATCTTTCCCCCAGTTGGAAATCGGCTGGAGTGCTCCAGCCTCGCTCAACGTAGGGTTCGCCACGATTCGTCGTCAACGACATTTGCGCCATGTCCCCCGAAGAGGGGACATGGCGCGCGCAATGAGTGCGCTGCAACCAGCGGTGATGTTCGATCGGACTCTTGCCACATTTCTCGCTCTGACGTCATTTCTCGCTCTGACGTCCAATACGGCTGGGCAGCTGCTCTCTCCTTGCCGGTCTGCGGTCTCCGTGAGAACCAACCGAGTTCTCGGCCGCACCTGTCAAGGAGGTGACCCGCATGAGCGAGTCAGAAGCACCACCCACCACCGCCAACAGCCTGGGCTACGGCCCGGTCAAGCCCCTCGCGGTCAGACTCAACGAGTCCACCCGCACCCAGCTAGACATCATCGCCCAGCTGCGTGATCGCAACGTCACCGACGAGGTCCGCCTCGCCATCGACGCATGGATCGAGGCGGCGAAGGTCGACCCGGCCCTGCAGCAGCGCGCCCAAGCCGCGCGCGAAGAGATTGAACGCGAAGCCAGCACCAAACGCGAGGCCATCGCCGCGATCTTCGACGCCGGCACCGTCCCGCCGAAGGTGAGCCGGTCGCGCGCAGCCGCTGGCTGAGTAGCGCCACCCGAAGGTGGTCGGCCAGGATTGAGCGCACTCGCGTTCTCCTGGCCGGCCGCCGCCTCACAGCCACTCATCTCGTCGCTCGTTTGTGTTCTGCGATCTGCAGAGAACCCATCCGGTTCTCGGTCGCTCACACAAAGGAGAAGAAGACATGGTGCGAGGCGTTCTCATCCCCGCGGCAGACAGCCGCGACCTCACCGCTTACGACGCGATAGAGCTCGAGGACTATCAACGGGCGGTCGGTGGCTGGATCGAGGCCGTAGATCTCCCCACGTTCGGCAGCACGCTGTTCGTGAACGAAGAAGGATTGCTGCGCGGGTTGCCGTTCAATCGGCGCGCGACCTTCCTCTGGTGGTTCCACGTCCAGAGGGCACGCCACCAAGCTCGGCTCGTTGGCGATGCGCTGCTTGTTTGCTCGCCCGACGCGACCGGGGAAGCGACCGACCTTCCGGACGACGCTCTGCGGGCGCTGCTCTCGGATGAGCTGTGGCGCCTCGAGCTTCGCGATGCTCCGGGCGAGGCGTGGAGCCGCGATCCCAGCGGCGAGCAGAGCTACATCGAAGCTGTGGTGTGGAGTGTGCTCGTCAGCGAGGTCTCGGACGTCGAGACGAGGCTCGTGCGGCGCCATTAGTCACCCAGACGGTGATCGTCGAGACTCCAGCATCAATGCTGTCGAGCTCGACGGTCATCGCCTTTTGTCATGCCGATCGAGCGGGCCACCTGATTTGAGGCCAAGCCACGTGGGACGCTCCTGCCGTTGCCATCACCACGGGAGTGCTGGGCTTTGCGCCAGTGCCCACATCGCTGCTGTATCGATACAGATCGGCTCAGCGTCTTGCCTGATTGGCGGCGTTGATGAGGTACGAGCCTCGCACACCGAGTTTGTAACGGCTGGCAGCAGGGACCGTGCTGATGTCATCGAGCGCGCTGCTTACAACGCTCTCGTCTACCTCCAGCAGTCTCGCGAGGTTCCTCTCCGTCAGACCACAGACGCCGACGAGCGACTCGAGGATGCTCTTCACCCGCTCGTCATCGTCGATCTGCAGACCACCCGTGAGCTGCGCAATGAGCGTGGATAGCCGGCCGCCGTCGCCGGGCATGAGAGGCGTCTCAGCCATCAGCAGGTCCACGCCCGCCTGCGACCCGTCCTCGTCCAGGAAGGACTGCAGGCTCTCGATCTCGATGCCTGTGATGCGGTGCACGGCTTCGAGCGAGATCCGCTCGTCATCGATCATGGCTCTCAGCTCTTCGACAAGGTGCGGCGTCTGTGAGGTCATCAAGAGTCCTTTCGTCAACATGTGGAACCCTCGAGAGGAGGCTACTCGGGCCGGTGAATCGCCCGAGCAGCCCCCACCTTGTTTCGGTTCGAATCGAACCGCGACTCAGTAGTCGGTGTAGTGGTAGATCGTGTTGTTGGCTACGGTGCCAGCCACGGGGACGCCCAGCAGGAACGCAGTTCCGGTCAGCGTTCCGGAGTAGGTGTGTCCGCGAAGCTTGCTCGTAGTCACCGACCCCGCGAAGCTCGAGACGGGCGCGGACCCGCCGCTGAGACCGCTAGAGAGATCCGCGATGCTGAACGCGCCCGCGAAGGTGGTCGCAGGGATCGCCATGGCGATGCTGTAGTGGTAGACGCCACTCGAGGCGGTGACTGTCAGGGTCCCGGCGTCTCCTGGGTACGTCACTCTGGACGTCACTTCTCCCGGAGCAGCAGGCGACTCGATGCGCTGCAGGGGGAACACCGCGGTCTCGCCCTCAGCGAGCGCGTAAACCTCGCCGTCGAGCTCGAGCACGTACTCGGCAGCGGCATCGGTCGATGCTGGCTGCGCGGCGTTCGCGGCTGGTGCGACCAGCCCGACGGAGAACAGCCCGATCAGGGCGGCGAGAGCGATGCCGAACGACCGCTTGCGGCGGCTGAGTTTCGACCGGGAGGAACTTGTAAGGGCTTCGGGGGACTGGTCAGCTTGGGTCGACTCATCGATCATCGTGCTCATTTCCTTCTCCTTCATCCTGGGATCATGCCGCCAACAGTTGGAAGCTGCCGTCGTTGACCAATGCTGTTTGTCGAGGCACTCGATCCTGACAATCAGGTCAAAGATGCCTTGTGTATACGGAGGGTTAAATCTGTCCTGAGCGGTTCGTCAGGAATTGGCGCTTCGGCAAACTGATGTTTACGACCGGGTCTGTCCGCACCGGCAAGGGGGGAGCTTGACATGCGGGAGCAAGGTGCCTGAGAGATTTGCTGCTCTGTACAGGAGCACCTATCGCACGATTGAGAGGTATATCCGGATACGAACCGATGACATCGAGCTAGCACGGGATCTCGCCGCGGAGACGTTCGCGATTGCCTGGGCAAAGTACTCCAGTGGTGTGGATACCTCGATCAGCTGGCTGCTCAGGACAGCACGGAACCTTGTCGGCAACGAGTACCAGCGGCGTGAGCGCGAATCTGAACGACTCCGTCGGCTCATGCTGGAGGAGCTGACTACGGCGCAGTCATACAGCGATCATCAGAACCACATCGAGCTATGGGAAGCGATGGCCCGTATCCGTCCGGTTGAGGCGCTCGTACTGCAGCTCACCTATTGGTACGGATTGTCCGCGACAGAAGGCGCGCAGTTCCTCGGGTGCTCCACAGCGTCGTTCTGGCAACAGATGACCCGCGCTCGCGCGGCGCTACGGCGAGAGCTCACGCTCGACGGTCCCGGATCGGCGAGCACGGCTGTCCATGTCGGACATGTCCGACATGGATAACCTCGAGCGACGCCTCCGCGAAGCCAATCACTACGAGAAGAAGTTCAAGTGGTCCCGGGAGCACGAAAACGAATCTGTGGACAACTCGCGAGTCCCGCGCCTGAACGCCTTACGCTGGCAGCCTGCAAATGACGGGGGAGGTCATGGTCAGGTTCGCAGTGGACCCAGAAGAGCTGTCGACCACGGCTGCGGCGGTGGAGAGCATTCGCGCTGAAGCAGGGTCGTTCCTTGAGACGTGCTCTGCTGACGTAGGGAACACTGATGTAGCCGCCGCGATCTCTGAGATGTTGTCGCAAGTCGCCTCAACCTGGCAGAGCCAGACCTCGGAACTGGACGAGATCTCGAACCGACTCCGAACGACCGCTGATCTGTATCGTCGCGCGGATCTGGACTCTGCTCCACGCGGGGATGGAACACTCCCATGAGCGAGCTCGGGGAAACGACCGACCCGGTGCTGCTCGTGCCAGGCTCTGTGTCCGGGCTCATGGATTCCGTCACGCTCTGGCGAGGTCGTAGCGATCTAGCGCGAGCGGTGAGCGATCGACTCCACGACCTTCGTGCTCCGGAGAGCTGGCAAGGCGACGCAGCAGCCGGATTCACCAGTCGACGTGACGCTGCTGCGGCTTCATGGGAAGCATCCGCGGAGATGCTGACCCGGGCAGCCGACTCGCTTGATGAGTACGCGACCACACTTGGGTGGGCGCAGCAGAAGGCCGCTGACGCCATCGACATGTGGGCGGCGGCGGCCAGCGCAAACCGCAGAGTCCGCGCGCCGCACTCGCGAGATGGAGCGGCTGGCGGGCCCTGGAGACATCCTTCCGCCCGCTATCGACGGAGGCGCTGAGCTTCGCACCGAGGCGCGGGCACTTCTCACCTATGCCCGAGAGCAGGTCGCGACCGCCGGAGCCACGGCGGCCAGCGACCTCCGTGCAGCAGCAGGCATTGCTCCACCTGCTCCGAACCCATGGAACGCCCTCGGCGTTCTCGGCGCCGTGATGGTCGAGATGCAGATCCAGATTCACTGGAACACGATCGTGGATCTCGTCAATGGGACTGCGTCGATCGGGAATGCGATCCTCAACAACCCCGAAGCGCTCCTCACAGTCCTGGGTGGATCCGCCCTGATCGGTGGCGGTGCAGGCCTCATTGGTGGCGGTGGGGCGGCGTCCCTGACCGGTGCCGGGGCGGCCGTCGGTGCCCCATCGATTGGAGCAGGTCTCGCCGCGGTCGGCGCCGGCGCCGCCGCTGTGGGGGCAGGCGCCACCGTGATCGCGTCCGGGGCTCTCGGAGCGAACAGAGTCGAGTTGCTTGAGCGCCGCGGGTACGACCGAGGCGACGGACGAGACGTCTACGGTCAGTTTGCCAACGGGCAGAGCTCGAAGCCCTGGGTCGATAAGGAGAAACAGGGGCTCGATGAGGTCGAAGAAGAACTTGGAGCCACGATCAACCGAGATAAAGTGCGAGCTTCCGCCGAGGGCACGGACCAGCAGCGATACTTCGATGGTCTCTACAAGAACCCCGACGGCACTTACACGGCCGTCGAAGTGAAGAGCGGAAGCGCCGTTGACAAGTACCTTCGGAATGAAGGCAATCAGAAGGCGTTCGATGATGCCATCTCGCCGTCCAGCCCCGCCCGCGTGCGTATCAATGGTGAGTGGGTCGATGTCGTGAAAGTTCGAGTACAGGTGGTGGAGTGATGAGCCGGTTCTACTACACAATCGGCGGCCGCAACTCGACGGAGTTCGTCGCCGACCTCCGGCCGCCCAAAGAGCAGCTCGCTCACCTCCTCGGGCTGCTTCACGCCGGGAAGCGCTCGACCTTCACGCTCGCGCCTGTGCCCGACGGCGTCGAAGTGCTGCGCTTTATCCGTAGCGGGGGCTCCGACGTGTTCCTGCAATGCGCCGGAACGGGCGACCAGCTCACGATCGAGTGGCGACGACGCGAGGACGACGGGGAGACCAAGCTCTACACGCTCGGACATAGCGAGCGTCACGCTCCGGAGCTGGTGACCATCGAGTTCTTCAATGGGGAGCGCAGCACCCAGGTCCACCCCGACGAGGTGTTCAGCGTCGACGAAGCGATCGAGGTCTTCTACGCCTACCTACAGACCGGCACGATTCCTTCCGGTTACGCACTGAGGGAGTTCGACATGACTTGGCCAAAGCCATGACCATCCAGTTCGACAGCGGACAACACGACCAGCTACTCCACCAGCTGCACGCAGCCACCTCTGCCATCCAGGACCACCTCACGGATCTCGAGGACGCCGTTGGAGAGGTCGAGGAGCGCTGGAACGGCGCTGCCCGCGCGGCGTACTCGGATGCTCAGATGCGGTGGTCGGCCGCCATGCGGTCTCTCCACAGCGTTCTCAAGCAGGCGGACGACGCCGCCGCGAAGGCCGGCGAGACACTGAGCGCGGCCGAGAGAGCAGCGGTCAGCCTCTGGGCCTAAAGCCAGAGGCTGTGTTCGGGCGGCCGGGACTGTGGACAACGACTCTCGGATCAGAACGTCGCTGGGTACGCTGCATGGCCATGGACGATGTCCTCGCTGCTGCGGCTCAGCCACGGTGTCCGGAGTGTGGCACCGCCCTGCGCACGCGCGCCTACGGGCTCTACTGCGGTGGCTGCAAGCTCGACGTTCTGGATGTCGGTACGGGGGAGTCCATCGGCCTTTCCGCCCTCGCGGCTGAGCTGGGGCACGCAGAGCATCGGCTAGGGATGAGGATCTATCACTACGTCCGTCAGAAGTACCCGGAACATCGTCCGGATGACCCGTGGCTGCTGACACCGGGAACAGGCCGACGACGTGCGGAGGGACGTACGGTGACGCCCCACGCGGCGCGCACGCACCCACTGAAGACGTAACAGGGTTTCGTTCATCCGGACGTCCATAGCCGGGGCTACTGTGCGGCTCATGGCGAAAAATTCGACCGCATTGACTGCCCCGCAGGTGGCAGTGCTCCGCTGGATTGAGGCGGGATGTCCGGAGGGCGTCTACACCGAAGGATGGGAGCATCGGATCGCTGCGCGCGCTCTCGAACGTCGTGGCCTGGTCAGCATCGGCGGCCGCGGTCCGACCTGGCGCGCCACGATCACCACCTCCGGCCGTTCTTGGCTGGCAGCGCCGCCGATGCCTGATGTACTGCCGTCCGACTCGGAAGCCGAGGCGTTGATCTCCCGGGTCGTCGAGGCTGGCGGTTCCCTCACAGTCGAAGCGGCGCAGGGGGACGAACTGAAGTCGCTTGAGCGTCTGGTGCGGGCAACGCTTCTCTCTGGCAATCGTCCTCGAGGGCAGAAGCTGGAGTTATCGGGGAACTGGTACTACTCGCGTAGTTCGGAGCGCACTGTGCGGCTGGTGCCGTACTTCGAGGACTTCGTCGAGAAGCATCCGGTGCCCGTACCGGACCGTGTCGGGAAGTACCACCCGGTAGTGCGGCACTATCTCGACAGTCGAGACTGGCAGTACGTCTCGAAGGACCACCTCAGCCGGGCTGCTCGGATCCTCCAGGCCATTGCTACCGAGGCAGAACGACGCGGGCTCACCGTGATCTCACCCAGCAAGGCGAAGAACAACCAGAACAAGCATCAGTCGAGGCCCGTGGACGGACACCTTTGGCTTCAGACAGCGCACGGTGAGTACTCCGTCCAGGTACGTGAGGGCGCCGGCAAGGGTGGACGGACGCTGGAGTATCAGGAGCGGTACAACGCCAAACAAGCCAAGTGGCTCTGGCGAAGGCAGACCGAGTTCATCTCCATAGCCTCGGCGATTTCCGGAGCAGCGGGCACGCCAACTGAGGAGATGCTTGCGAAGTGTCGGTTCAACGCGGGATTCATGGTCCTTGGTGATCTTGCTGTGGAGTCCAACCCGCCCGATCGCTTGCGCGAGTGGGCACTCTACGATCTTGCAGCTCAGCTAATGGTCGACAACAGCGACACACTCGCGTCGGCCTATGTGATACGGGGGAACGCTGGATCGGGTTTCGCCGCGCTTGGCGTAGAAGCCATCCCTGCAGGCGCTGATCTGGATGTGGTGGGCATCGTTCGGCAGTCGATCTCGGAGCTTGCACCTGAGCTTAGACAGCTCGTGAAGGAGGCGGATGTCAGCGTTGCTGCGCCGACGGGGTATTCCTTCGCCCGCCTGTGTGAGGCTTTCCTCGCGATAAGTGACGCGTCCACGACGATCCGCGACGAAGACCCTGAGCTCGTTACGCTGTATACGTACGGTATCGACACGATCAAGGCGAGCGTGGTAGCGGAGATCGCGCCGCATTCGCACCCGCTCCTTACGCGTGCAGGTGCGGCTTTCAAAGACGTCCTGACTTTTGTGGAGATGCCGGAGGGAAATCCGCTTCCAACGTTGACTGTCGGTAGAAGCAACGACACGAACGGGTATAACGCGGGGGATGCGATCAGCGTCACAACCACAACGTATGGGGCAGCATGCTCGGCGTCGTTCAAGCTGGTCAACGGTGGCTCCGGATACCTCTTGACGGCTGGTCACTGCTACTCTCCCGTTGCGCCCAACGGTTCGAACGGTGCAGCGGTACGTAACACCAACAGCTATGTCTCGCCATGCGGCGGATACACCAACGGCATGGGTCATCTCTTGCGATTGGCTGATGTCATGACACTTCAGTTCGGCCGACTGCTCTCCCGCTCGATCATCGTTGCGGTGGCCAGCGTGGGGCTTGCCTTCGCTGTGACGGCCTGTGTTGGTCCGGGCGCTGCAGGCGGGCAGACCGGGCCCACTTCGGCAACGACGGCGACGCCTTCTCCGGCACCATTGATGTCCGTCGAGGAGACCGTCCGTGCCGCGAAGGATTTCACCACATATGACGATGCCGTGATGGCGTTCCAGCAAGTCAAGGAGGCGGTCGACCGCGAGTGCCTGCCGGGCCTGAGCAACGTGGAGGCAGAAGGAATAGAGAAGACCTTCGAACTTGACCGCGAGCTTCTCACCACGAAGTCCGGCACCTACAATGCGACCACAGACTTCACGCTCTCTTTCATCCCAACTGTGATCACGGTCTGTCTGGGTGGCATCTCCCCCTATGCTCCGTGACGGGGGTTGCCCTGGCAATCGTTTCTGCCCAGAACGTAGACACTCCGGGTCGTTCCCTGGCCGGTTGAGTTGACTCGGTCCCCTATGCTTCCAGCTTCCAGCTTCCAGCAGGAACGGGCGTTTCCAGCAGGACATTGACCGGGTTGTCGCGGAGCTCGAACGAAGCATCCAGGAAGCCGAAGGTTTCTACGCCCTCGCATCAGTTCTCCGCTCTACTTACGATGACCTGCAGACGGAGGGTGATAAGGCGATCGCTGCGTATGAGACGGCCAAGATCGCCTATGTAGGGCGGGCTCGATACTTCATAGACATACTCCGCGAGAAGCGCCGAAATCCGTTCACGACAACCGCGGTGGTCGATGACGTTCCGTTTGATCCACCGTCTGGTGTGCCCGTGATCCGTCCGTTCGAGGGACACGACGACCGCAGTGCGAGACACACGCAGCTTGTGGATGACGCCGCCAAGCGAGTGGAGATGGCGAAGATCAGCGCCTTTGCTGACGAGTACGTCGAGCGCAACGAGGCGATCCATAGCCGTCGCGAGGCTACTAAGACGCTTGCGGCAGAGATCACAGAGCTCACAATTTGCATCATCAGGCTCGAGAACGTTGAGACTGACCCGCTTCCGAAGGCCGACGAGCTGACCCGCCACGTTTCTCGGCTTCTCGGGCGTACCGATCTCGAGTTCCGCATGGACGAAGCAACAACGCGCTACCGCATCGAGCGCAACGGGGCTCCCGCAACTCACCTCAGCGAAGGTGAGCGCACGGCGATCGCGCTCCTGCACTTCCTAATCGGCGTCCGACAAGACTCGAACGCAGGTGACCCGCCAGTGATCGTCATCGATGACCCTGTCTCGAGCCTCGATGACTCGATTCTCTTCGGCGTCTCGTCGTACTTATGGGCTGAACTCGTCACCAAGCAGTACGTCAGCCAACTATTCCTGCTCACCCACAAGTTCGAACTTTTCCGGCAGTGGGTGATCCAGATCGCGAGTGGAAGACGATTCATAGCTGGTGGAGCCACCATCCAAGAGATTCGCATGCGCTACGAGACCGAACGAGGGGGAGCGCTACACAGGGTGCCCCGCATCGCGACATGGGCAACTGACGAGAAGCTCAGCCGTCGCTTGCGGTCGCTCTACCACTTCTTATTCGCGAAAGTAGCGACAAGTCTCATCGAATCCAAGGAGGACCTCGGTCTCGCAGAACGTATGGAACTCTTATCTCTCGTTTCCAACGCGGCACGCAAGATGCTCGAAGGATTCCTGAGCTTCCGCTATCCGCAACACATCGGCAGTTTTCATCATGGCTTACAAGCCGCAATGGCGGATCTTCCCGACGATGCCGTGCGCAATAGAGTGGAGCGCTACATGCACGCCTATTCGCATAACGAAGAGGGCGATATCTCCGCCGCAGTGGATCCAGCCGAAGTTGGCCCAGTTGTGCAATCGCTGTTCGAGTTGATGCGAGTAGTGGACGAGAAACACTTCAATGCGATGTGCGTTGCGCTGGAGATCGATTCCGTGACGTTGCTGTCGTGACATGCATCGATGTGCCCCGGTAGTGACAATTCAACTGCGTCCTACATACTTAAGCTTGCCTTACGGAGAACGCTGGTTCATAGTCAGCGGCATCTATGCCGCGCCTCACAGATTCCACCTCCCTTGAACAACGAAACCTTCTCGTAGGCCGCGACCAGAACGCGCTGCTCTGGAGTGACGTGCGCCGGCAACCGAACAAGGCCCCGTCGACGGACTATCTCGTGGAGGGTCGAGGGGTGTACCCTGAGCGCCCTCGCCTGCTCTCGCACGTTCGCACTGCAGCGGTACGCCTCGGCAAAGACCGCGATCGTGGCAGCGTCGAGGCGCTTCGCTTGTCTCAAAGCGACGGGAGCTTCAGGCCTGCGAACTCCGCTGTGAGCAGCCAACTTACGGAGGTGGGCCGCCCTGCCCGAGTATTTCGAGTACCCCTGAACGAGCCCCACCACATCCGCACTATTCGAACAAGCGGCCCCAAGATCAAGGTCGCTCGCCGTTGCATCGCGAGCGTCATTCGATTGGCTGGCGCTCGACTCTCATGATCATCGACAGCGTTCCCCAGCCGCGGAGATGTCGATCTCCGCCCCGCCAGGAAGACGCTCAGTCCCGCGCGTGCCACTCCGTCGCTCCGATCTCCTCCTTCGTCACGTCAGCCAGCGAGACCTGGCGCGCGTCGGCAGAGTTGAGCTGCACGATCCAGTCGGGGCAAGGGACGTCGCGGATCCGCGCGACCGCGGCAACGGCGTCAACCCGAAGCGTGCCGCAGCCGAACTGGACTGTCGATTCGCTGTACAAGCCAGCATTCACCTGCGAGATCGCTGGAACGAAGATGTCGACGGACGTCGCATCCAAGCTGGTGGAGAAACCGTAGATCGTCGACGCGCGCCGCTCGTGCTCGGCCGTGAGTTGCTCCTCCGGTGTCAGGAACACGTGCGCAGCGAGCGGCAGGAGGTCAGTTCTTGTGACGACACCGTACTCTGCCGAGAGCGCTGCATCCATCAGACCTTGAGCGATGAAGTCCACCCTTACGGCGATGCCTTGTGCGGCGCCCCGCTCCGATGCTCCATAAGGCGTCGAGATCGTGCCGCACGCTGTGAGCAGCAGCGACCCAGCTGCCGCGATCATCGCCACAGCGGCGCTACGTCGTACCCGCAGAGATCGGCGTTTCATGGTCGCTCGCTGCGGTGAGGGACGACCCATGTTCGGAACTCGTCCCAGGCGAGACTGCGACCGCCGGAGTGGTAACGGAAGAAGAACGCGTATTCCCCGGCGTCGTCCGCATTGCCGTCGTCGCTGATCTGTCGCTGTAGTCCCGCCCACCACAACGACTGCACGGTCGTTCGGCGCGGCCAGGACACCCCGTCGATCTCGATCACGGCGAGCAGCCGTCCCGTGCTGTCTTCCAATGTCCAGGCGACGCGGCCCGCGACAGACGCGAGGTAGAACCCGTCGACGGCACGGACGATCACTTCGCCGAGTGTCGCATCGTCCGGCATCTCCCAGGTCTCGGCGTGGCTCTCGACATCGTCTCCCATCGCGACGGAGTCGCGGTCGACGTTGATCCTCAGCACGGGGCCAGGTTAGCGAACCCGTCACCCCGCTGGTCTTGCAGCGCTGCGACGAGAAAAAGTAAGTGCCAGGCCGCAGAAACGCCTCTCGGCGCAAGGCCGCTCGGAGCGGCAAGTATTGGAGCCCGGGGTTACTGCGGCCCGGCTGTTCCAGTGTAACCGAGCATGGCCGCTACCTATTCCGCCCGCGTAGGCTCGGGGAATGGCCTGGCGATACGCACTCCTGCTCGCACCCGCCGCATCCGATGACGCGCGCACCGACTTCACCGGCACGTTCACCCCGATCGATCCGTCGGCGCCGGCGCTCAGCGTGGGCGAGCTCAGCACGCAGCGCGGTGACGGGATCTTCGAGTCGATCGGAGTCGTCGACGGCCATGCTCAGGAGGTGTCAGCCCACCTCGAGCGGCTCGCGCACTCGGCGCGGCTGTGCGATCTTCCCGTGCCCAACCTCGCACAGTGGGGGCAGGCCGTGGCGGCGGCCGCATCCGAGTGCCCGGCGGGGGAGTGCGTCATCAAGCTCATCCTGAGCCGCGGGGTCGAGCACGGCCCGACGCCGACCGCGTGGGTCACCGTCGCCGAGGCGCCGAACAACACCCGTGCGCGCCGTGACGGCATCCGCGTCGTCCTGCTTGACCGCGGGTACGACAGCGGTGCCCCGGAGCGTGCGCCGTGGCTCCTGCTCGGCGCGAAGACCCTGTCGTATGCGACCAACATGGCGGCGATCCGCGAGGCCCACCGACGGGATGCGGACGACGCCGTCTTCGTCACGAGCGACGGCGTGTTGCTCGAGGGTCCCACCTCCTCCCTCGTGCTGCGCCGAGGCGACCGGTTCGTGACACCCGCGCCGGGCGCCGGCATCCTGCACGGCACGACGCAGCTCAGCCTGTTCGCGCACCTCGCCGAGTGCGGATTCGAGGTCGACTACGCCACCCTTGGCGTCGACGCGCTGCGCGAAGCGGATGCGGCCTGGCTCGTCTCCAGCGTGCGCCTCGCCGCCGGCATCACCTCCGTCGACGGCGCGTCGCTGCCGTACGACGCGGCGTTCACCGCCGAGTTGAACGCGCACCTGCTCTCGTCGCGCGACTGACCGCATCCGGGGCCCGTCGTTCGGCCCCGCCAGCGCGAGGCGCCACACTTTTACGCACCCGCGCCAGTGATTAACTGTGGCGGATGCGGGGAAGTGGCGCATCCGCGCACATGCGACGCAACTTGGGCACCCCGAAGACCACCACACGCGGAAGGGGCGGCCGCGCCGAAGCGCGACCGCCCCTTCCGGGCGCCGTCGGATCAACCGAAGCGGCCGGACACGTAGTCCTCGGTGGCCTGCACGCTCGGCGTCGTGAAGATCGTGGAGGTGTCGTCGTACTCGATGAGCTTTCCCGGCTTGCCGGTGCCGGCGATATTGAAGAACGCGGTCTTGTCGCTGACGCGTGACGCCTGCTGCATGTTGTGCGTCACGATCACGATCGTGTACTCGCTCTTGAGCTCGTCGATCAGCTCCTCGATCGCGTACGTCGAGATCGGGTCGAGCGCCGAGCACGGCTCGTCCATCAGCAGCACGTCGGGCGAGACGGCGATGGCGCGGGCGATGCACAGACGCTGCTGCTGACCGCCCGAGAGGCCGGAGCCCGGCTTGTCGAGGCGGTCCTTGACCTCATTCCAGAGGTTGGCGCCCTGCAGCGACTTCTCGACGAGCGCATCCGCGTCCGACTTCGAGATGCGCTTGTTGTTCAGCTTGACGCCGGCCAGCACGTTCTCGCGGATCGACATCGTGGGGAACGGGTTGGGGCGCTGGAAGACCATGCCGATCTGGCGACGCACCAGCACGGGGTCGACGCCCTGGCCGTAGAGGTTCTCGCCGTCCAGCAGCACCTCACCCTCGACACGCGCGCCGGGGATGACCTCGTGCATGCGGTTCAGGGTGCGAAGGAACGTGGACTTGCCGCATCCGGACGGACCGATGAACGCCGTGACGCTGCGCGGCTGGATGTGCAGGCCGACGCCCTCGACGGCGAGGAAGTCGCCGTAGTAGACGTTGAGGTCGTTGACTTCGATGCTCTTTGACACGAAGGGGTTCTTTCTCTCGGGAGATCAGCGGCCGGTCTTCGGCGCGAAGACCTTCGCGACGATCCGGGCGACGAGGTTGAGGAGCATGACGATGAGGATCAGCGTGAGCGCTGCGGCCCAGGCGCGATCCCAGTACGCCTCGGGCGGGATGCCCTGGTTCGCGTACTGCGTGTAGACGAAGACCGGCAGCGTCTGCATGCGGCCGTCGAACAGGTTGTAGTTGAGCGAGTCGGTGAAGCCGGCCGTGATCAGCAGCGGCGCGGTCTCGCCGATGACGCGGGAGATCGAGAGCATGACACCCGTCGTGATACCCGCGATCGCGGTCGGCAGCACGACCTTCACGATCGTGAGCCACTTGGGGACGCCGAGCGCATACGACGCCTCGCGCAGCTCGTTCGGCACGAGCCGCAGCATCTCTTCGCTCGAGCGCACGACGACCGGGATCATCAGCACGGCGAGGGCCACGGCGCCCATGATGCCCATCCGGATGCCGGGCCCGAAGAACAGCGCGAACAGCGCATAGGCGAACAGACCCGCCACGATCGAGGGGATGCCGGTCATGACGTCGACGAGGAAGGTGATCGCCTGGGCGAGTCGGCCACGACCGTACTCGACGAGGTAGATCGAGGTGAGCAGTCCGATCGGGATAGAGATGATCGCCGCGGCGAGCGTGATGAGCACCGTTCCCCAGACGGCGTGGACGACCCCGCCGCCCTCACCGACGACGTTGCGCATCGAGGAGGAGAAGAACGTCGCATCGAAGCGGGCCACACCGTTGGCGATGACGGTGAACGCGACGGAGACGAGCGGCACCATGGCGATGAGGAACGCGCTCGTGACGATGCCGGTGACCAGGCGGTCGACGGCCTTGCGGCTGCCCTCGACGATCGTGGAGATGACCGTGATGAGCGCGAGATAGACGAGTGCTGCCGACACGAGCCAGCCCGCCACGTTCACGCCCTCGCCGGTCGCGGTTCCGAGGATGGCGAAGACGGCGAACATCGCGGCGAGCGATGCGCCCAGCAACACCCAGGGGAACCATCCGGCCAGGCGGCCTGCGCGCAGCTGTGCGCCGGATGCGGTGCGCGCGGGTGCAGCGGATTCGGTGATCGTCATGTCAGTTCGCCCCCGAGAATTCCTTGCGGCGGCTGACGATCCAGCGCGCGATGGCGTTGACCACGAAGGTCACGATGAACAGGATGAGGCCGGTTGCGATGAGCACGTTGATGTTCGTGCCGTAGGCCTCGGGGAAGGTCAGCGCGATGTTCGCGGCGATCGTCGAGGGGTTCTGAGAGGTGAACAGCTGCCAGGTGACGGCGCCCGTGGTCGAGAGCACCATGGCCACGGCCATGGTCTCGCCCAGAGCACGGCCGAGGCCGAGCATGGCACCCGACACGATCCCGGAGCGACCGAAGGGCAGCACAGCCATCCGGATCATCTCCCAGCGGGTCGCGCCGAGGGCGAGCGCGGCTTCTTCGTGCAGCTTCGGCGTCTGCAGGAACACTTCGCGGCAGATCGCCGTGATGATCGGCACCACCATGACGGCGAGCACGATGCCGGCGGTGAAGATGGTGCGCCCCGTGGCCGAGACGTCGCCGGAGAAGAGCGGGAACCACCCGGCGTTCTCGCTGAGCCACGAGTAGACCGGCTGCACGGCGGGGGCGAGCACGAGGATGCCCCACAGGCCGAAGACGACGGAAGGCACCGCGGCCAGCAGGTCGACGATGTAGCCGAGACCCTGCGCGAGACGGCGCGGTGCGTAGTGGGTGATGAAGAGGGCGACGCCCAGCGACAGCGGGACGGCCATCAGCAGGGCGAGGAATGCGGCCCAGACCGTGCCGAACAGCAGCGGTGCGACATACGCCCAGAAGTTGGAGGAGAGGAGGGATGCCTGGGAGGCGTCTGCTCCGAGAGCCGGGATCGACTGGATGATGAGGAAGATCGCCACGGCGGCGAGCGTCACCAGGATCATGCTGCCGGCGGCCAGAGCGGAGCCGGAGAAACCAGATGTCTCCCGGGCGCCGTTTGGCAGCGGGGCGGGTGGGTCCCGCGGCGGTGGCTGTCATCTATCGCTTTCTCGTCGTGTTCGGGTCAGGACGGGCCAGAGCGGCCCCGGGGATGAACCCGGGGCCGCTCTGTGCGTGTCAGGAGATGGCGTCGATGGCCGTCTGAGCGCGCTCGCGCAGCGTGTCGGAGATGGGGGCGCTGCCGGCGTTCTTGGCGGCGGCCTCCTGGCCCTCCTCGCTGATCGCCGTCGTGAAGAAGCCCTGGACGAGCTTCGCCGCAGCGGCGTCGGTGTACTTCTCGCAACCGATCAGGTAGCTGATGAGAACGACGGGGTAGGCGCCGGCCTCGGTCGTGGTGCGGTCGATCGTGATGGCGAGGTCGTTGTCGCCGCGGCCGTCCTCGAACGGCGACGCGTCGACGGCCGTGGCCGCACCCTCAGCGGAGTGCGCGACGAAGTCGTCGCCCACCTTGACGGCGACCGACGAGATGCCCGCGGCCTGCGAAGAGTCGGCGTAGCCGATCGTGCCGTTGCCGCCCTTGACGGCGTTCACGACGCCCGAGGTGCCCTGGGCAGCCTCGCCGCCCGAGATCGGCCACTCCTCGACGGAGCCGTAGGTCCAGCCCGCGGCGTCGGTCTTGGAGAGGTAGTCGGTGAAGTTGCCGGTCGTGCCCGACTTGTCGGAGCGGTGCACGGGCGTGATCGCCAGGTCGGGCAGCTTCGCGTCCTTGTTGGTCGCGGCGATGGCCGGGTCGTTCCAGTTGGTGATCGTTCCGGCGAAGATGCCCGCGATCGTGGCGGGGTCGAGGTTG
The DNA here is from genome assembly GCF_030818795.1 of Microbacterium sp. SORGH_AS_0862. Classification (NCBI taxonomy): domain Bacteria; kingdom Bacillati; phylum Actinomycetota; class Actinomycetes; order Micrococcales; family Microbacteriaceae; genus Microbacterium; species Microbacterium sp. SORGH_AS_0862. The sequence continues at coordinate 2,548,831 of NZ_JAUTAY010000001.1, forward strand.
AGCTCCTTGACGCCCTCGACGTTGAAGATGATCGCGATCGGCGACACGTAGGCCGGGATCTCAACGAGGCCCGAGTCGGGCGCGCAGGCGCTGAACGGGCCGGCGGTGATCTCGTCCTTCTTGAAGGCGCGGTCGGATCCGGCGAACTGCACGGCGCCCGACTGG